>JAWOGU010000101.1:0-3647 GCA_046496595.1 Chloroflexota bacterium | reverse complement strand
CTGGTGTTTGCCACGGGCAACCGGGGCGGCTGCCACGAAACCGGCAACATGCTGGGACCGGAAGTGCTCTCCCTGCCGCGTTTGCTGGACCGTTTCGCCACGCAGGGCAAGGCGGGTATCGTCTCCGTGCATCAGAATTCGGCGGCGGTGATCGACAGCCTGGTGTACTGCAAGTTTGCCAACATGGCGGTGGCCGAAGAGTTTTTTGCGCGCACGTTAACGGCCGTTACCGGTGAACACTTCACGGCCGACGACCTGATGATGGTGGGCGAACGGGTGTGGACCCTGGAACGGCTCTACAACCTGCGCGAAGGCTTCACCAAAGACGACGACACCCTGCCCGACCGCCTGCTCCACGAACCCGTGGCCGAAGGACCGAGCGAAGGCTTCACCGTCAAGCTGGCCCCCATGCTGGCCGAGTACTACGCCTTCCGCGGCTGGGACAAAAACGGCGTGCCTACGCCGGACAAACTCAAGGAACTGGGATTGGCTGATTTGGGATTTTCGCTGAACGACTAGATGAGAATTCAACGCAAAGGTGCAAAGATACAAAAGGGGCAAAGGAAAAACAAAGAATCTTTGCATCTTTGCTCCTTTGCATCTTTGCGTTAAAAATCTCGTTCGATTTACACGTGCGCAGTAAGGATACTGCGGCTTAAATGAGGTAAACCATGATTGATCAACGACTCTACGAAGAATTCCGCGACATTGGGCGCGACATATTTGTAACCGGCATGACCAGCTCACACGGCGGCAACATGAGCGTGCGCGTGGGCGACAAAATCATCATCAAGCGGCGCGGGGCGCAGTTCGGGCGGCTCAAGCCCACCGATTTTGTGGAAACCAGCTTCAAAGGCAAAGACAGCGGCATCGTGCGCGCCAGCACGGAGCTGATTGTGCACCGCGCCATCTACGAAAAAACGTCGGCGCTGGCGGTGGTCCACGCCCATCCGCGCACCGCCATCGTGCTCAGCCTGAGCCGCGACGAAATCATCCCCATCGACAACGAAGGCTCCTACCTGCTGCGCAAAATCCCGGTGGTAACGGTGGAACTGGCCTCCGGCTCCAAGGAGATGGCGGAGAAGGTGTCGAACGCGCTGCAAGGCTACAAAGTCGTCATGCAGCGCGGCCACGGCTGCTTTGCCATCGGCCAGACGCTGGAGGAAGCCTACAACTGGGTGTCGGCGCTGGAAGAGGTGAGCGACATCATCCTGGAGCATAAGCTGCTGGGCGAGGAGATGATCGAGTACCGCAAGCACAGCGAATCTTATAGTAAGTGGTAGGAGCAGATTGGATATACGCAAAACGGCCGTTACTGGGGAGTAACGGCCGTTTTCATTTTAGCAATCTTCACCCTCTCCCCAACCCTCTCCCAGAGGGCGAGGGAGCCAGACTTCGGGGAGTGAATTACACCCCCTCCCCAATCCTCATCTGGCTGGCAGTATCAAAAATGTGCAGCGACTTCTTGGCAATACCCGTCCAGCCAAAATTGCGCCGGGCAAAACGGGCGCCCTCCACCGACAATTGATGCGACAACTTCGGGTACAACATGGGGAACGCCAGCATCGCGCCAAACTCCAGCGGACGGTTGGGATCCGCAAACAGCGCGTGTTTGCCATAATCAATCAGATCAAACAGACCGCCGTGAACCGTAATCACCGCCGGGGTGCCGCAGGCCATCGCCTCAATCGCCACCATGCCAAACGGCTCATAACGCGAAGGCATAGCAAAAACGGCCGCCGCCCGGTAATAGTTAGCCAGGTCTTCATCCGCCACATAATTCACCCACACAATTTTGTCCCCGATACCCAGCGCTTCCGCCCGTTCCTTCAACCCGGCCACTCCGGCCTCATCCTGCGCCGAATCTTCGCCGCCAATCGCCGCAATTAAACGAGCGTCCGGTACCAGTTTAAACAAAGTCGGCAGCGCCTCCAACAAAAGATCATAACCCTTGTTGTGCGCCATGCGTCCCAGCGTCAGCACATCGTGGGGCAGCCAATCATACTTTTCCAGCAGTTGCTCCCGATCTCCCTGGCGGATGGGCGAAAATCTATCTTCATCCATGCCCGGCGGCACAACCGTCAGGTGTTTTTCCAACAGGTCATACTCGGTCACCAGGATTTCGGCCTGCGGTTCCGTGGTGGCGATAATATGGTCACACATCTGATAAACCAGGAACTCCTTACGAATGCGTTCCTCAAAACGGTAGATTCTTTCCATCTCTTCGTCGCTCATACCGGCGCCCATGTTCTGCCGTTTCCACCAGCCCAGCGAATGGGGCGTGTGAACGTGGGGAATGCCCAATTCCTCCGCAACTTTTTGCCCGCCCCAGCCTGCATCCCAGTAGTGAGAGTTGACAATGTCGTATTGCAGGTTGCGGGATCGTATGGCAGCCAGCATGTTGGTGACAAAATCATCCAGGTGGTCGTGCATATCCTCTTTGCGGATGAATTCAGAACCGCCAAACGGAATACGCCAGACCCGTAGATTTTCATTGATTTCATCAAACTCCGGCTGGTCTTCAAAACGGCGCGTCACCAGGTCGATGCGCCGGCCCAAACGACTGAAGCGTTTAGCCAGTTCCAGCACATAAACCACCTGACCGCCGGTGTCCGGTTTGCCTAGTTCCGGCTCACCCGCCACATAACCATGCAGCGAAATCATCAGTATGTTGTTGAGTTGTCGGTTCATTGGCATCATGATTTTTTCATACTCCTTTTGTGTCTAGACAGGTGTAGCCTGAGCTTGTCAAAGGCGGAACCGGGCTTCGACAGGCTCAGCCCTCGACAGGCTCAGGCAACGACGTGCAGTGCGTGGCAGGCGCGAATATATTCAGACGCTGACCATGCCTGATAGGCTTTCCCCATCGGGCGCCCTGTTGTGCCATGCGCCCATTCGTTAAATTCCCATTCATGCAATACGCCCAGCTTGTTCAGTTCGGCCAGACGGTAAAGCTCCTGCAAGGCGATGTCGCGCAGCCCCAGTTTGTTGATAAAGCGCACCCAATGGCCGCTGATAAAAGGCCAGATGCCGCCATTGTGATAATGATTGGGTAAGTTGAGCAAGTTAACGGTGTAATACTGCCGCCACTCTTTATCTCCCACAGTCACGGCGGGGTAAAGGTTTTTGATGGGGTAGGGTTCGTTGACGCCCACTCCCCACATAAAGCGGAAGGTCTGGCTGGCGCGTTTGGTGTCTGTCACATCATACAAGTAAGCCAGGATATTGCCAAACGTGTCACAGCGCCAGCTAAAGTCGAAGGGCGTGATTTGGGCGATGAGATAACGCGCGTCGCCAATGGAAAACTGCTGCTCGGCGAAGGAGACGGATTGGTAGATGTGCTGCTGGGTGGTCGGCCAGAAGTTCGCCAGAATTTCTCGTTTAATCACTCGCGCCCAGCGCAAATAGTCGCCGGCGCGTTGTTCGTCGCCCAACATCTGGCGTAAGTGACCGAAGCAGATGTTACAGCGGTACCACAGCACCTCGTCGTAGAGCACGTTGTAGCTGCGGCCAAAGAGATCGGTCCAATCGCCGGCTTCGGGGATTTCCAGGAGGGCGTCGTTATTGCTGTCGTGGGCGCTCAACCAGTCCATGACCATTTGCAGTTGATCGATGTAGCGGCGCAGAAAAGCGATGTCGTGGGTGTG
>JAWOGU010000047.1:0-3053 GCA_046496595.1 Chloroflexota bacterium | reverse complement strand
ATCACAGCCACCAGATCAAAACGGCCGCCCACGGAAAATACCTCGCTGATACCGGCCAATTCCGCCAGCCTGGCGCCCACTTCATTCACCTGGCCCGGTTCCACATTTAACAAGACCACTGCGCTAACCATAATCGTCCTCCATAAAAGTAAGATGAAGCGGCATGGTTCAATTCAGGCGATATGTGCTTTACAAATTTAACAAAAAAGCGTGTCATGCTGAGGTCCTCCGAAGCATCCCGTTCCCACCAGAGGAATGGGATGCTTCGCTCCGAAGACTCCGCTCAGACCTTGTCCTGAGCAGCGCCGAAGGGATGACAATTCAGCGTAAATTTGTAAAGAAGATGTTTCGCTCGATGAACCATGCCGATAAAGCTTGCCAATCGCCAGCAATTATACGGCGAAACGGCCGTTTCCCCATTCCCACTTTCCGCTATAATAAAACTCGTACAACAAAGCCCACAAATATTAAAAAATACCGGATCGTCGGCATGACGGATCATTCATCCCTCATCCCTCATCCTTCATCATTCACAAGGACGGTGACCCATGAGCAAACTTTTTGACCATTTCGGCGCCCGCGCCAAACTGCCCGGCACAGACTATCACTACTACCGCCTGGATAAACTGGGCGACGTCAGCCGCCTGCCCTTCTCCATCAAAGTGCTGCTGGAAGCCCTGCTGCGCACCTGCGACGGCTACGAAGTGCTGCCCGCAGACGTGGAAAAACTGGCAAAATGGCACGCTCCCAGCCCCGTTAAAGACGAGATTCCCTTCAAACCAGGCCGCGTCATCCTGCAAGACTTCACCGGCGTGCCCGCCGTGGTAGACCTGGCGGCTCTGCGCTCCGCCATGGCCCGCCTGGGCGGCGATCCCAAAAAGATCAATCCGCAGGTGCCTGTGGACCTGGTCATCGACCATTCCGTGCAGGTCGATCAATTTGGCTCCAAATTCGCCCTTCTCTTCAACGTGGAGCGCGAATTTGTGCGCAACCGCGAGCGCTACGAATTCCTCAAATGGGGCAAAGAAGCCTTCGAAAACTTCCGCGTCGTGCCCCCTGCCACCGGCATCGTGCATCAGGTAAACCTGGAATACCTGGCCTCCGTCGTCATGACCAAGCCGGAAGGCGACGGCGTCGTGGCCTTCCCGGACAGCCTGGTGGGCACCGACTCGCACACCACCATGATCAACGGTCTGGGCGTGGTGGCCTGGGGCGTGGGCGGCATTGAAGCCGAAGCGGTGATGCTCGGCCAGCCCATCTACATGCTCACGCCGGACGTCGTTGGGGTCCGGCTCAGCGGCAGCCTGCCCGAAGGCTCTACGGCGACCGATCTGGTGCTGGTGGTGACGGAGCTGCTGCGCCAAAAAGGCGTGGTGGGCAAGTTCGTGGAATTCTACGGCCCCGGCCTGAGCAGCATGACGCTGGCCGACCGCGCCACCATCGCCAACATGTGCCCCGAATATGGCGCAACGGTTGGCTTCTTCCCGGTGGACGCCGAAACGCTGAACTACATGCGCAATACCGGCCGCCCGGCGGAACTGGTGCAGTTGGTGGAAACCTACACCAAAGCGCAGGGTCTCTTCCGCACCGACGACATGCTCGACCCGCTCTACACCGACACCGTGGAGCTGGATCTGGGTACGGTGCAGCCCAGTCTCGCCGGTCCCAAGCGCCCGCAGGACCGCATTGCTCTGACGGACATGAAAACACAGTATCAGAAAAACCTGCTCGCGCCGGTGGGTCCGCAGGGGCTGGGTTTGCAGGAGGAAGATTTGGGCAGAACGGCCGTTGTCGCTGCCAGCAACGGGTCACCAGAATCAGAAATCAGCCACGGTTCCGTGGTCATCGCCGCTATCACTTCCTGCACCAATACCTCCAACCCCAGCGTCATGCTCGGCGCGGGATTGGTGGCGAAAAAGGCGGTGGAAAAAGGTCTCAGCGTCAAGCCCTACGTTAAAACCAGCCTGGCTCCCGGCTCCCGCGTCGTCGAAGACTATTTGCATAAGGCCGGTCTCATCGAACCGCTGGAAGCGCTCGGTTTCCACATCGTCGGCTTTGGCTGCACCACCTGCATCGGCAACTCCGGCCCGCTGCCGGAAGCCGTCGCCGCCGCCATCACCGAAGGCGACATCGTGGCCTCCGCCGTGCTCAGCGGCAACCGCAACTTTGAAGGGCGCGTCAGCCCGCTTACCAAGACCAACTATCTGGCCTCGCCGCCCCTGGTGGTGGCCTACGCCCTGGCCGGCACCACCGACATCGACCTGATCAACGAACCGCTTGGCATTGACCGGGACGGCGCCCCCGTCTACCTGCGCGACATCTGGCCCACCAGTGAAGAAATCAAAGAAACCGTGGCCGCTTCCCTCTCGCCGGAAATGTTCAACGCGCAGTACGCCAACGTGTGGAACGGCAGCGACGAGTGGAACGCCATCCCCGTCAGCGGCGGCGAAATCTACGACTGGAACGAGGACTCCACCTACATCCAGGAACCGCCTTTCTTCACCGAACTGACCCCGGCTATCGAGCCAATCGGCAACATCAGCGGCGCGCGCGTCCTGGTGAAAGCGGGCGACTCCGTGACCACCGACCACATCTCTCCGGCGGGCAACATCGCAGTGAGCAGCCCGGCGGGGCAATATCTGCTGGACCAGGACGTCTCGCCGCAGTACTTCAACTCCTACGGCTCGCGGCGCGGCAACGACCGGGTGATGACACGGGGCACGTTCGCCAACGTGCGCCTGCGCAACCAGATGGCCGCCGGCACCGAAGGCGGCTGGTCCACCTACCTGCCCACCGGCGAAGTGATGACCCTGTACGACGCCTCCCTGCGCTACAAAGAAGACGGCACGCCGCTGGTGGTGCTGGCGGGCAAGGACTATGGCATGGGCAGTTCCCGCGACTGGGCGGCCAAAGGCGTGTACCTCCTGGGCGTGAAGATGGTCATCGCCGAAAGCTACGAGCGCATCCATCGCAGCAACCTGGTGGGCATGGGCGTGCTGCCGCTGCAATATCAGGAGGGGGAAACGGCCGTTTCCCCCTCCTGATATTGCAGC
>JAWOGU010000044.1:0-8078 GCA_046496595.1 Chloroflexota bacterium | reverse complement strand
GTCTGGTGATAGCGTTCATCATCCTGGCCTGTGGTGTGAGCATGGTGCTTTACCAGCGGTCACGCCCTATCACGGTGACTGACGTGAGCGGCCCGAGAGTTTTGATTCCGGCCAACAACTGGCAGGTGCTGCCTGTCCAGCGAACCCCACGAGCTTTACCAGAACCCGCTGCCGATGCGGAAACGGCCGTGACTCCGGTGCCCCTACCGGCGTTGACCAGCGGACATGTTCTCATTGCCGGCGAAACAGGCAGCGGAAAAAGCACCGCCATGCTGGCCGTCTTAAAACGCCGTCGGCAGGTGATTGTGCTGGACCCTCATAACACGCCCGGAAGTTGGGGCGATGCCCAGGTGATTGGTGGTGGCCGAGATTTTGAGAGTATCGGCCGGTTTATGCAGCAGATGCACCACCTGCTCAGCCAGCGCTACGCCCAGCGAGCGCAAGGCATCTCCTGGTTTGAACCGTTAACAGTAGCTACCGATGAAATGCCCGCCATTGTTGCTTCCCTTGGACGACAAGTAGATGACGTGTGGCGGGCCTGGCTGCGCGAAGGACGAAAGGTTGGTTTGTTTTTTGTCGTTTCCACGCAAAGCACCCGGGTGAAAACATTGGGGATTCGCGGTGAGGGCGACCTGCTGGAGAACTTCAACTACGTGCTAGTTTTGGGCAAGCTGGCAGCCAACGAGTATCCCGATTTGGTGCATCGGATGGAATGGCCCGCCATCTTACGCACGATTCAGGGCACGCATCCGGTGCTTGTTCCTTATGAACAAGAATCTGCGCAAGGGCGGGAATCTGCAACACCTATCTTTGTGGCGCCTACACCAGAGCTTCAAGATTATGCGGATCCGAACAATCTGACAGAGATGACGCGGACGCGAATCCGGCAGCTTGCACAGGAACTTCCCAGTCAGGCAGCCATTGAGAGGGCCGTCTTTGGCTACAACGGTGGCGCTGCCTACCGCGCTGTGAAAGAAGTTTTGGATGAATCCCATTAAGTGAAGCTCTACTACTACTGATACCGCTTTTCAACGCTACGGCAGTAGCGGTAGTAGAGGCTCTACACACGAGTAGAACCTCTACTGCCAACCCCAAGAACGATTATGAATGCATCTCGCGCTCCCCCATAAAAATCCATAGATAAATAAGGAGGTCAATACATATTGGTAAAGTATCACTTTTCTCAAGGTCGAGTTTTTGCTGACGAAAGAGCATTTACTCCAGTTCTGACAAAATCAGGACAAAACATAAAGTTATCCGTGCTCCTTGTTTTGAGGGGGCAAAGGCAAACTAAAAAATCGTTAGAGGAAAAATCAGATGTCCAATCAGAAAGACAAGAATAATAAACGATCCCGATTCGCTATTTACACACGTTATTCATCCGAAATGCAAAGCGATCTAAGCCTGGAGGCCCAAGAAGAGCGGTGTCGCCAGGCAATTATTGAACGAGACGGTGTTGTTATAAGTGTGTTTAGTGATGGGGCCAAAAGTGGTTGGAGTCTGGAGCGCAATGGATTTTTGGATTTGCGGCGGGCAGCTGAACATGGAAAGTTTGATGCCGTGATGTTTTGGAAATTCGACAGGCTGGCACGGAATCATGATCATGTCGTCATGATCAAAATGCTGCTGCGGCACGAATACGGTCTGAAGCTTTACTGTGTTGAAGGATTTTCCGAGGATGAGGATGATTCACCTTACTCAGCAATGATGGAACAAATGCTTGCTGTGTTCTCCGCTTTTTACTCCAAGAATTTGAGCAGTGAGACAAAACGGGGCAAGCGCCAGCGAGTTCTCAACGGGGAATTTAATGGGAGTGTGCCACCGTTAGGGTACGACCTTGTGACATTGATTGACGCGACGGAGGAACGACCAGCTGGTCTGCATATCGTTCCACGGTTGGCCGTTATCGTTCGACGCGCCTTTCGCATGTACGCCACCGGCATGCACAGCGATTATACCATCTCGAAGTGGATGAACTCGCGTAAAGAGATCCAGAATCTTCGTGAAGGGAAAATGCCCATCGGTAAAGAGATGGTGCGGGATATGTTGCAAAATAGAGTTTACACGGGACGCGTACCCTACGCTGAAACACTATACAGCGGTTCTTTAGGTCAGGGGAAAAAATCTAGTCGAAAACGCAAACAGTGGTTCGAAGGTAAGCATAAAGGTTTCATTTCTGATGAGTTGTTTGATATATGCCAAGAGGTTCGCCGAGCCAATGCAAGAACCCGGCGTCCCCCAGAAGTCTTGCATACATACATTCTGCATGATCGCGTTTTTTGTGCTCGCTGCACATCAAGAAAACCTGTTACCTTGGAAGATGCCAATTACGGCAAAATGCGCCCCAGTTGGAATTTAAAAAGAGACCAGGGCTGGTATCGCTGCATTGCCCGCGACAGAGGGTATCTGTCATGTGATCAGCCGTTGATTGATACGGCTTTGGTTGATGAGCAAGTCGTGGCAGAGTTGTCGCAGTTGACAATTCCTGAGGGTTTCCGAGAACGTGTTGAACAAGCAGTGCGAAGCAATGTCGAAAACGAAGAAGCGTTGAGGCGTATGGCAGAAATTGAAGAAGCGGTTAAGCGCGTTGATTTTAGTTGGGAGAAGGGTTTCCTCACCCCTCAAGAATATATTGAAAAACGAAACCAATTCCACCGCGAGCTCGAATCACTGCGACCTGTGGATTATGATGATTTGATTGAAGCGGCAGATTTATTGGAGAACTTCTCAAACTATTGGGAAGCTTGTATGGCCATGGAAAACTATGATGAAGCCCGGAAACAATTATTAGCAAAAATCGTAGAACGTATCTTCATTTATGATGACACAGTAATTGCTATTGCTCTTCATGGTGACTATTCTGTGGTATTGGATAATGCAGGTGTGGCCCCAAGTGAACTGGTTGAAAAGATAAAGCTAGAAACGACAAGAGGTACAGGCGAAACCGCTTGTACCCCTTGTGCCCAGAGCGGGAGCGACGGGATTCGAACCCGCGACCTCTGGCTTGACAGGCCAGCGTGCTAACCGCTGCACCACGCCCCCTTTCTTAGAGCGACGGAAATGTTATCAAAGTTAGTGCGATGTGTCAATATGAATTCAAGGCCAAAATCACACGGCCGTTTTTCTATTCCCGTTTGAGTAGTTTTTCGGCGGCGGACACGGCTTCTTCCACAGAGACGCCGTTATCCCAGGAAAACGGCCGTTTCTCATCCCATTCCTGCCACAAAGCCAGCACTTTACCCTTGACGCCATAGGGTTGGGAATAGGCCGGATTGCTGGGACCAAAAATTGCCAATGTGGGGCAGCCTACCGCCGCCGCCACGTGCGTGGGGCCGGTGTCGTTGCCCACGTATAAATCGGCTACCTCGCACAGTGCCCCTAACTCGCCCAGGCTCAATTCACCCGCCAGGTCTACAGCTGCGTTCGACATCATGCCGGCAACGGCCGTTGTCAACGCCTTATCCTCTTTTGACCCTACCAGCACGATTTGCGCCTGATGGCGGCGCGCCAGATGGTTGCCCAGGCGCACATACCGTTCCGACGGCCACTGCTTTTGCGGGTTCGTTTCCAATGGGTTGCTGGCGCCGCCAGGGTGCATGATGATCAGCGGTTGATCGCCCAGCCAGTCCAAATCTTCCACTAAACGCCGCGTGATGCGCGTGCGATCCAGGTCCGGCGGATAGAATTCCATGCCAACCGGCTTGGCCTGCGCCAGATCAATGCCCATCGCTTCAGCAATGGAAAGGTATATTTCTGAGGCGTGGGTTTTACCGGCAGCCGGTTTCACCGGCAGGGTATGGGCAAACCCACGGCCGTTTATGTCCAGGCCGATCCGCTGCGGAATTCCGGCGCGCCAGGGCAGCAGTGACAGGACGCCAGAACGACTCGGGATGATGCAGGTGTCGTAGGCTTCCTCCCGTAAAACCGCCTTCAGTTGGCGCAGCGCCGTTACGCCGCCGCTCTTAATGCCCACGGCGCCCGCGTCTACCAGTTCCGTCAGGCGCGGATTGCCGGCAATAGCCGGACGCGCCCACTCGCTCACCAGCCAGTCAAAACGCACGTCAGGAAAGGCGTTGCTCAACGCCGCCAGCAAGGGGGTAGTTAGCATCACCTGACTCAAGCAGCAGGGTTGCAGGATGATGGCTTTTTCGGGAGGCGTAAATGGTTTCCGCACGAACAGCCGAAATGGCAGATGCAGCATTTGCGCCGCGGCGACGGTGAAAAAATTATCGTGGCTCATAAGAAATAGAGGTATCTTCTCAAAATTTCGTGGGCAACGAGGCCTGAGCTTGTCGAAGGCCGTTGGGCCGGCTAAGGCCGTTGGGCCGGCCAGGGCCGTTGGTTTCGACAGGCTCAACCAACTCCGCCGCGATTTATTGAGAAGATACAAAAAGAGATTCTTAAATTTCCCTCGGGATTATTCGTTTCCTGCTACGGTGATCAGATCCTGTATGTCGGCGAATTTGCCTTCGCCGATGCCGGGCACATTCATAATCGCTTCGATGGCGGCGAAAGGCCCATTTTCATCGCGGTAGGCGATGATCTTTTCGGCGGTGCTGGGACCGATGCCGGGCAGCGTTTCAAATTGAGCGCTGTCGGCGGTGTTGATGTTAACCAGGCTTCCAGTCATGGTGGCCGCCTGGGCGCCCTGATTGTTTTGAGGGACAGAACCGGTGAGTAGAACGGCCGTTGGCGTAGACGCATCCTCAGCTACAAAGGGAACGTACACCTGCGCCCCATTAAACAGTGGTTGCACCAAATTGACAACGACTGCATTGGCCTCGTTCGTAAAACCACCGGCGGCCTGCACGGCGTCTTGCACCCTGCTGCCCGGCGGCAGGCTGTAGATGGCTTCCTGGGCCACCGCCCCATTCACGTATACCTGGATGGGGCCGGGCGTCGCCGTCGGCGTCGTCGTTGGCGTAGGCTGTGGCGGCGTGATGACAATCGGCGCGGGCTGTGTTTGCTTGAACAACGTCAGCCCGCCAATCCCCAAAACCATGCCAAACACCACCAGGGCCACCGCCCACCCAATATTATTCTGGTCAAATTTCATATTCTTGCCCTCCCAAGAAAAGGTTGAGTGATGAGAGATGAAGGATGAATTTTGCCCTCATCCTTCATCCTTCTATTTATCCTTTTACCACCGCGACTGGCGTGATTCTGGCGACCTTTTTGGCGATGCCTGCCCCATGCACCACCTCGATCACCCTGTCCACATCTTTATAAGCGGCGGGCGCTTCTTCCGCCAGACCGGGCATACTGCCAGCCCGTACGTGGATGCCGCCCGCTTCCAGTTCTGCGCGCAGGTCGCCGCCGTGGATGGTGCGTTTGGCCTGGCTGCGGCTCATGGTGCGGCCCGCGCCGTGGCAGGTGGAGCCAAAGCTTTGCGCCATTGACTTTTCCGTGCCCACCAGCACCCAACTGGCGGTGCCCATGGATCCGGGAACGAGTACCGGCTGCCCAATGTCGCGGTAAACGTCCGGCAGAACGGGCGAGCCGGGGCCAAAGGCGCGGGTGGCTCCTTTGCGGTGGACGCACAGGTCCATCTGCCTGCCGTCTACCTCGTGGGTTTCGATTTTTGCCATGTTATGGGCGATGTCGTAAATCTGGTAGACAGTGGAACGCAGACCTGAACCGGCAAGAACCTGCTCAAAACTCTGACGAATGTGGTAGGTGAGTACCTGCCGGTTGACGAAGGCGTAGTTGGCGGCAGCTTTCATGGCTGCCAGGTAATCCTGCCCTTCGGGGCTGCTTAATGGGGCGCAGACCAGTTCGCGGTCCGGCAGTTTGATGCCGTATTTGTGCACGGACTGCTGGAATCGCTTGACGTAATCGGTGCAGATTTGGTGCCCAAAGCCGCGTGAACCGCAGTGGATTTGCACCACGATCTGACCGGGGAAGAGGCCCATGCGCTGCGCCGCCTCGTCGTAGAAGATTTCGTCTACCACGTCTACTTCGATGAAGTGGTTGCCGGCGCCCAGGGTGCCGATCTGGTCGAGACCGCGCTTTTTGGCGCGATCACTGACTTTGCTGGCGTCGGCTCCGGCTAAACGGCCGTTTTCCTCCGTGCGTTCCAGGTCCATTTCCGTGGCGTAGCCGTTTTTGAGCGCCCAGTTGCCGCCTTGTTCCACCAGTTTGTCCAGTTCGCGCAGAGTGAGGCGCACGCTGCCGCCCTGCCCTACGCCGCTGGGACAGTTCACTTGCAGCGCCGAGGCCAGTTCGCTGAGATAGGGGGCCAGGTCGTCGCGGTGCAGGTGGGTGGCGAGCAGGCGCACGCCGCAGTTGATATCGTAGCCCACGCCGCCGGGCGAGATGACGCCGTCCGGCAGGGCGGTGGCGATGACGCCGCCGATAGGGAAGCCATAGCCCTGGTGGATGTCGGGCATCGCCAGGGCGTATTTGACGATGCCGGGCAGAGTGGCGGTGTTGACCAGTTGGTCCAGGCTTTTGTCGTCCAGGGCCATGTCCAGCAGTTCGCCGTCGGCATAAAAACGCGCCGGCACGCGCATATCTGCCCGGAATGTTTGCGGGATTTCGTGGATGTAGGGCGTGATGCGGTTGAAGTCTTTGCGCTGCATGTGCGCCTCCTAAAAATTGTCAAACATCAAAGACGATGGTGGTTTCCAGGCCAACGGCCGTTTCCACGATTTCCAGGTTATGATAGGTGACGGCTTTGATGTGTTTGACGAGTTCCGCGACCCGGTCGCCTTGAATGCGGGCTTCCAGGTGATGATTGGTGACGCGGGTCAGGGTGATATGCGGGAATACGAGTTGTTCCATTTCGGCGAAGTAAGCCAGTTCGCCGAGCCAGTCTACGAGCAGGGTTTCGCGGTCAAAGGCGTCCAGGGTGAGGGCGCGGGTGGTGGTGGGGGAAACGGCCGTTTCCTCACCAAGCATCAAGCTGTTCATGCCCACCGCGGCGTTGAGCAGGAGTTCGGTAAAATTTTGACCCCATACCCGTAGTGACCAATCGGCCGTGTGATCCACAATTTCAAACCCTGTCATCGTTTATATTTCCCTCATTTGGTATCTCGCCGGACGCCTTTTTATTGTATCATAGCCCTTCTATTTTGGTCATTTAGCCAATTGAGCTGCTTCCAGGTATGATTAGGAAAAGCGAGAGCGAGAGCTAGTATCCGTTACCCGAAGTCCGTATGTCGTTATCCGACAGATTTTCTAGAGGTGGAGCTTTCGGATGACGGCACACGGATTACCGAATACGGGTACTAGAGACAGCGTGCAGAATAGAATTTATCACTCTATCTCTAGCTCTACACTCTATCTCTACACTCTATCTCTAACCAGGAGTCAGCCATGAGCGAATCAGAAAGTTCAAAACAGCCATCGGCGGCGCCGCCGCCCCAACCCCCTGCCGGCAAACGCATCAGCATAGACATTCCCAAGGAATTAGAGGCCGTGTATGCCAACGTGGCCTTTATCAGCCATACACCGGCCGAAGTGGTGCTTGATTTTGCCCAGGTATTGCCCCGTTCGGCCCGCGGACAGGTGAAAGCGCGGGTCATCATGTCGCCTATGCACGCCAAGATGCTGCAAAAGGCGCTGGCGCAAAACATTGCCAATTACGAACGGCAGTTTGGCGAAATCCGTTTGCCTTTGTCGCTGGCGGATCAGTTTTTCCGTTTTCCGCAGAGCGAAACAGACAATGAAGGCAAGCAAGAGGGCGACGATAACCCCGAATAAAAGCAGTAAACGAGGACTTAAATGGATCAATTAGACATTATCGCTGAAGAAATTCGGCAGGAATTTGAGCAGGTGAATGCGGCGCGGGATAAGGCGTATCAGGAGTCACGCAAATTGATCAGCCTGTGCGCCCGTTCTATCCGCGCCACCCATCGCAGTGAGTGGGAGACGGTGGAGACGCTGTTGGCGGAGTTGGGCGAGGCAAAGGCTGAATTAGTGGCAGGTGTGGCGGATTACCCGTCGCTGTATTATGCCGGGTACACGCAGGATGCGGTGAAGGAATACGTGGAAGCGCATCTGACCTATGCCCTGGTGCGGGAACGGCCGTTACCCACTCCCCAGGCTCTCGGCGCTGAAACCAATACCTGGCTCAA
>JAWOGU010000026.1:0-4588 GCA_046496595.1 Chloroflexota bacterium | reverse complement strand
CCACAGGCAGAACACTCTGTTGGCCGATGAATCACCTCGCCAGTGACTGCCATCTCGACTTGTCGCCCTACCCCTTTGCTGCCGGGTTGTTTGCCCGCATTCCGTTTGCTCTTTTTCGCGCCTGTGGCGGGTTTGACAGACCGTTCCCCAGTGGCCGCTTTCTCCGCTTTTGGCTCTGGTTCTGTTACTTCCTTCGCTGACTCGATTGGTTTCTCTTTGTCACCAGCGACAGTTTTTTGCCAGGGGGCATAGCTTCCTGAAGGTCGGGAACTGTTATGAGGGGTTTGGTTGAGCCGATCACGCGCATCACGTAGGTCGTCCAGCATCTTCTTGCTCAGATGCAACAATTGCTCTGGCGAAAGCGATCCCAGGTATTCCGGACTGAGTTGTTTCAAGTCGTGATCCGTTAAGCGCATGTCTCCAATTTATACCGACCTTGATTATTGTGCCAATTAATCTTGTGGGGGGAGTGAATGATTACAGTCCAGAAAAAACTTGTCCAAGGCAATATTCCTGTGCCATTGACGGAGGGCGACGAACAAATTCGGACAGATTTGAGCGTGGCCACCCTCTATCGTTGGTTACAAACGTATGACCAGGCGAGCGGCGATATCCGCAGCCTCATTCCTAACTGGCACAAACGGGGGCGCAGCCAATATCTTCAGCCAGATGTTGACCAAATTGTGACGGCCGTCATCGATGAACTGTATCTGCAACGGGAACAACGATCCGTGGATGATGTTTACCTGGAAGTTCTACTGCGGGTCGAAGAAGCCAATATTGGCCAGACTGAAACAAAGCTGGAAGCCCCTGGACGCTCCACCATTCATGACCGCATACAGCAGTTGGATGCCCAGGAAAAGATGGCGGCCAGGCAGGGGAAGCGATCTGCCCGCCGCACCTTAACCCAATATGGCGCAATGAACCCACCAGACCGGCCGTTGCTGCGCGTGGAAATTGACCACACGCCGGTAGACGTCATCCTCGTAGACGCCGATGATGGGCTGCCGCTGGGACGGCCGACCTTAACCTCAGTCCTGGATATTGCCACCCGGTATCCCCTCGGTTACTACCTGGGCTTTGAGCCGCCTTCGTATCTGGCCGTTTGTGAAGCATTGGGCCACGCCTTCAAACCGAAAGGGGATGTCCGTACCCAATATGGCGCCGACCACGAGTGGATAGCCTACGGCCTGCCGCGCACCCTTGTGGTGGACAACGGCCGCGAATTTAAAGGACAAAGCCTGGAAGACGCCTGTTTGTCGCTGGGGATTATGCTGCAATTTACGCCCAAGATGACGCCCCACTTTAAGGGCAGCGTGGAACGGCTCTTCCGCACCCAGAACAGCGGCCTGTTTCATACGTTGGAAGGCACCACCTTCGCCAACATCTTTGCCCGCGGCGACTACCGCAGTCTGGAACTGGCCAAACTGACGCTGCACGACATTGACAGCGCCCTGCACATTTTCCTGCTGGACTTTTATGCCGAGCAATTTCACACCGGGCTGCAAGGCATTCCGGCGCGGCGCTGGGAGCAGTTTCTGGCCGATGGCTTCCAGCCTCGCCTGCCGGCCAACGTCGCCGACGTGGATATTTTGCTGGGACGCGTGCTGCATCGCAGCCTGTTTCATTATGGCGTGGAGATTGATGGTCTGCGTTACAACCACAGCGATCTGTCGCCGCTGCGCGACCAGCTAAAGCGCGGCGAAAAGGTGAAAATTAAATACCAGCCGGGCGATATTAGCCAGGTTTACATCTACAACCCCTTCGACCAGACCTACATTTGCGCCCCGGCGGTAAACCAGGCGTATGCCCAGGGCCTGTCGCGCTGGAAGCACCAGCTCATTCGCAGTTTTCTCAAGGCAGAACGGGACCGGGTGGACGAGGCGGGATTGGCCTGGGCCAAGCGCAAAATGCGGGAGATTGTGGCTGAAGCCAAGGAGCGCAAGCGCGGTCGCACCCGCAAGCGTGAGGCGCGCTGGGAGACAAACGGCCGTTCTGCGCCCAATATTCCGGCCGAAACCACGTCAGCGCCGCCGCCGCAACCAGCTGCCCCGGCCACCCCAGGGCAAGCCACTGCGCTGGAACTGACGGACCAGGTGCCGGACTATCTGGCCCAGATGAAGCTCCACTTTACGCCTGAAGAGCTGGAAGCCGAAGGCTGGCGCACCAGTCGTTTGTAAGGAGAGGAAATGGAACCGATGAACCCATCCCCGGCCGGGCATCTGTTGGCAGACGGCCGTATCATTTACCACCCACGCTTCCAGGAGCTTCACACCCGGATTACCGACTGCCTGGCCGCCACGGCCGAATATGGCGAGCCGGAATGTCTGTGCCTGATGGGCGCAACCGGCGTAGGCAAGACCACCCTGGTACGCAGCTATGTGGCCGCTTTTCCGCGCCGGGAAACCGAGCGGGGCACGCGCAGCCCGGTGCTGTACCTGGAGACGCCCCATCCCATCACGGTGAAAGGAATGACCTCGGCGCTGCTGGATGCCCTGGGCGACCCGCTGGCTTTCAAGGGCACACAGCCAGAGATGAATGCGCGGCTGCAAAATTTTCTGGCCGACTGCGGCGTGCGGCTGGTCATTCTCGACGACTTCCACCACCTCATTGACAAGCAAACCAACCGCATCCTGCGTGATGTGTCTGAATGGTTGAAGGTGCTCATTAAGAACACCGGCATCGTCTACCTGGTGGTGGGCATTGAAGGCGAGGTGGAGCGCATTCTCAACGCCAACAAGCAGCTCTCCCGGCTTTTTGTGCGCGAGTATTTGCTGCCCTTCCGCTGGCAGCCGGATGAGCCGCAGAGCATTACCGATTTTGCCCGGCTCATGAGCTACGTGCAGACAGTGCTGGAAGTGAAGCTGACCGCAGCAGAACCGTGGCCCGTTTTGTTATTTCGCATCCATCTGGCCACCGGCGGCGTGATGAGCAACATTATGAACCTGTTTCGCCAGGCCGTGCGCATCCAGCAGCGGCAGGGTCTGGTTGGGCAGCCCTTGTCACTGGACATGCTGGCGGACGCTTACAGCCAGCGCTTGCAGCCTCACGTCGGCGTAGACAACCCGTTCCGCAGCCGGACGCAAACGCCGACGTTGTCTCTGAACGAGACCCGTGCGCCAACGGAGTTGGCATGATGAACGGCCCATGCCCATTCGGCCGCTGCTGAACCGCTGTCCGCTGGAACCGGACGAGTCACTGCCTTCTTTGTTGGCTCGCCTGCAGGCGGCCAACTACTATACCAGCCCCAGGGCCATGGCCGACGTTTGCCGCCCTCATTTACCGCCGGGCGAAAATCTGTCCCTGCCCCATCTGGCTGAAACCTGGCCTGTTTTGTCAGCGGTAACCCGCCTGCCGCCGGCTGACCTTTACCGCGCCTCCTTTCATCCCTATGCACCGGCGCTGGCGCTGCCCTGGGAAACCGTGCCTTCTGTGTCGCTTCCAGACGGCGAGGAAGTCCCATTGTTGTCGGCGCGAATGCGGCGTCTCTTTTTACGGCCGGTACACGATGCCCAATATTGCCCGGCCTGCCTGGCAGACGGCCGTTACCATCGCCGCCAATGGTTAAATCTGCTGGCAGCCATCTGCCCACAGCATGAATGCCTGTTACAGCGAGGCTGTCCACACTGCCAACAACAACTGTCGGTGGCGGACATTTGTGTGGAAAAGTGCCAGGCCTGTACCAGAGATTTGACAGTCACACCAACTATTTCAGTTAGCCATGATATCTGGGGTTTGTGGGCACATCGGCAGTTGCACTCCTGGTGGGGAGACACGTCGGCGCCACCGTTGCCAGACCAGATGAAGGTGCTTGAAAAGCCAGTTCCGATCTTGCTCGAAACGCTGCGCGGTTTAGAAACAGCCGCTGTCAGATTACCGCAGGAAACGCTCCATCCGGCTCCTCGTTTTGATGTGCCATCTCCTGCACCCAAACTGCGCGAGATACCAGCGCCGCTCCGGGTGTACCGTGTCTATGCCACGTCAATGAAAGTATTGACGGATTGGCCACGGGCATTTCATGATTTTTTGGATACCTATCGGCGTCGCCCAAACGTCCTGGCTGGCCAGATTGCGGATGAATTTGACCCCATGTATTTTGCCTGGCTAGAAGATGAATGGCAGCGGCCTGAGTTTGCTTTCATTCAGGATGCCTTTGATGATTACCTTGTCGCCAATTATTCCTTGTCTCGTTCGGTCACCCACCTGTGTCGTTACCAGCGCAGCCAGTTATTTCGGGACCGGTTTCCTTACCTAACCCAAACTGAAGTTGCGGAACGATTGGGAATTGAGCTTGAGTTTGTACAGCGCCTGGTTGATGTACAAATGCTCATAGACTACGAACGAAGTGAAGGCCAACAGCGATATGAATACCGGCGTTTGCGCATTGTGCGCCGAAAGGAGTTCGTTGATCTCCAGCGACACTGGCAAACAGGCATTCCATTAGTTGATGTGGCGCGTCTCCTTGCCGTAGAATCGCAGGTCGTCGAAAAGTTGGTCAGCGCCGACTTGCTGAAAACACGCTACCAGGCAGAGACAGATACCGAAAACAATGGTCTGTGGCGACTGGATACGATCTCTGTAAACACTT
>JAWOGU010000707.1:0-5122 GCA_046496595.1 Chloroflexota bacterium | reverse complement strand
CTTCGAGAATAGGCAAGGTGTGTATTTCAATGATTTCCGTGGCTTCGTGGGCGGTGGGCTGGCTGAGGGTGACACCGGTGGCGAGATAGTAATGCCCTTCTTCGTTGGAGAAGCCGTTGGCGGTGTAAAAACGGCCGAGGTGCAGCCAGTTTTCAGCGACGCCGCCTATTTCTTCCCGTAGTTCGGCAACGGCCGTTTCCAGCAAGCTCTTCCCGTCCTGCAAACCACCTGCCACAATCTCCCAACACCAGTCATCCACCGTGTAGCGATAAGTGCGAATCAGGACAACGCCGCCCGCAGCCGTTACCGGAATGACCCAGACAGCCGGTTTGCTGACGACTGTATTGTACTGTCCCGGTCTGCCGTCCGGGGTGATAATTTCGTCCTGACGGATGCTGTACCAGGGACAGGTCCAGGCGGTGCGGGAAGCGATGGTTTTGTAAGGGGAAGGCATAGGAAAAATGAAAGACGCGAATCAGGCTTGTTTGGCGTTATGGATAAAGGCGTGGACGAGCGCATGATCTTTTTTGCCGGGCGCGGCTTCCACGCCGCTGGCTGTGTCTACGGCGAAGGGGCGTACCTGGCGCACCGCCTCGGCCACGTTGGCGGCGGTCAGACCACCCGCCAGCATGAGACCCGGGATGTCCTGCGCCAGTTTGGCGCTCATGGCCCAGTCGCCCGTCTCGCCTGTGCCGCCGCGCAGCGTAGGATGATAGGTGTCGATGAGTAAACGGGGACGCGCCTCTTCTGCCTTTTGCTTTCTGCCTTCTGCCTTGTCGTTTGGCGGCAAAAACCACTCGGCTTCCACTTCCGCCTCGGTGAGGGAGGCGGGGCGCAGCGCCTTGTAGGCCCGGCCAAAGATGGGCGATGAGGGTTCGCCGATGAGGGAGGGCACTTCTTCGCCGCTGAGTTGGGCGAAATCCAGGCGGCAGTCGGCCAGGATTTGGGCCATGGACTGGCCTGTTTCGTTGACAAACACGCCTACCAGATAGGGGCAGTGGTTATGAGCACGGAGAACGGCCGTTATCCCCGCCACCGTATCAACAGCCACAGATCGTTTGCTAGGCGGGTAAAAAATAAAACCCAGGTAATCAGCGCCGGCGTCCACTGCTGCCAGAGCGTCTTCCAGATTGGTAATGCCACAAATTTTTACTTTTGTCATCGGCTTATTTCAGGGCTTCCAGGAGCAGGTTGGCCTGGTCGATGGAGATGAGACCGTCGCGCACCAGTTGCAGAATTTGGGTCCGGCTTTCGGTTTGGTTGGGAGTTTGGGTTTCGGTTGTAGGAATGGTTGCTGGTGCAGGAGACGCTGCCGCTGTTGGTTTTTGGCCCGCCAGCGCTGCCGCCAGCGCGGTTACTAACCTGTCTTCCAGACCGGCGGGATCAGTTGATCCGGCGAGTGCGGCGCGCACAGCCGTTCTCACGGTTTGCGCCAGTTCATCTTCCGGCGTTACCGGCACGATGTATTCGTCCGCTGAAAACCGGGGCGGTTCTACCCCCAGCGGTTTTAGCGCCACGCGCTGCCCTGCTTTCAGCGTGAGCTGCGTTTCTCCTTCCTCAATGTGACCGGTGAGAATGGTCTGTTCGTCCTCCTGCCGCCTGATTTCATGCGTCAGCAGCAGGCTGCTGTCGATGTGGGGCGCGCGGGCAAATAGGCGCAGCGGTGCGTCCACCGGCCAGTAGACATAAATAGTTTGGGCGGAGATAAAAGTCTGTACTCCGGCGCGCAGACCGCCCACCAGCCAGAGGTCGCCCGCCACGGACGGCAGGGAGCTGCGCCCGCCTAAATTTTCGAGTTTTACAGTGGAACGGCCGTTTGCCAAAGTGACATCCCCGTTAATACTGCCCAGATGCACCTCCGCGCCCATCTCGCCCAGGGTCACGTGACCGGCGGCGTAAAAAATGGAGACCGGTCCCGCCGCTGCGTCCAGGCGCACGTCACCTACGCTGCGCAGGCTGACGCCGCCGTCAGCCTGCGCGATATGCAGGGAGCCGCTTATATTTTGCGCCGACACGTTTTGGCGGGCATGGCCTATCTGCACGGCAGCCGCGTTGTGCAGCGTCACCTCGCCCTGCGCTTCATCCACGACGATGCCGCCGTCCACATGTTTGATGGTCAGCGCGCCGCCGACAACGCCGAGGGTGAGGCGGCTCTTTTGGGGGACCGCCAGGAACAGGTCGCCCTGGCTGGTGAGGTGGACGGCGTCGGTTTGGTCACTGGCGTGGTCACTGGTGAAGGCGGCTCCCTGGATGGAAACGGCCGTTTGCCGCCAACTTTTCACCACAACCTGTCCATCACAGTGCTCAATGATCACATGCGGGGCGTCGTTAGTTTCAAATCGCTGTTCATTCATAGTTTGTCCCTGGGGTGACAGTCACTTCCCAAGTGACTGTCACCTGACTTTTTAGTCGCTGTCTTCAGTAACGGCCGTTGCCACTTCTTCATCTTGCGCGATCTGAGCCAGCATCTCATATTCTTCTTGCGTCAACTCCGCCGATACTAACTCGCCGCCCCAATCGCGGCTGCGATCCCGGGCTGTCTGCCAGTCGGCTTCCAGAATGATAGAGCAAATGGCCGCTTCCCCCGGCGTCAACACGTCGCCCAATTCCTGCTTGAGGCGATTTTCTAGTTTGCGCCCGCCCAGTTTGCCCCACACCGCGCCTACCGCGCCGCCTGCCAGCACCAACCCCAGGGCCGGCGTCGCCGCCAACACGCCCAGCACAAGACCGGCGCCGAGACCGCGTTTTAAGCCTTTTTTGGCGGATAGGCTTGCCAACGGCTCAATTTTGAGCTTGCCTCTGGCTGTTTTTTCCACCAGCACGGCGTCAGCCAGATTGATGGCTTCTTCATGGTTCAGTTGTTTGATGCGCGCCAGAGCCTTGTCTGCAATAGGCCGGTTGGGGTATTTGATGATGATCAGGCGGTGTTCGGCGTCTGTTTGGCGGGCGCGTCCCAGGTCGATTTTGGTCGGTTCCGGGGTCAGTAGTTCGCCTGTGGCCAGCGGCGAAAGCACTGGCAGTTTTTGCGGCAGCACGCTGATGGTGATAGGCGTATGGCCGATCACTTCGCCGTCGGCATGAACCAACTGCGGCGGTGTGGCGTCGATGGTGAGATGGCGCGCCTGCCAGTGGTGGAAGGTGTTTTTATTGGGATTGAGGTCTGCCACGCTGGCGGCAATAGAATAAACAGAGCGGAAGCCTAAATCTTGGATGACGATGAGGTCCATAAAGCCGTCGTGGACGTCGATGGCCTGGGCAAAGGAAATGTCACGGAAGCCGATATTACCGGCGTTGTCTACCAGGCAGGTGAAACCAACCACTTCAGCAGAACGGCCGTCTATGGTGAGCTGGTAGGTGGCTTTGTCTGATTCCTTGAGTGATTGGATAGCGGCGACGGAGTAGGCCATCATGCCGTATTTGTCTTTCAACTGCCGGTCGGCCAGTTCTACCTTGTTGGCTTCCTGCCCCACGCCGACGCGCAGCATAAAAAGCTGTTCGCCAAAGTCACCGCTGACGCGGCCCATGTCGATGTCGTACAAAGGGGTGTCTTCTTGAATCATGAGTTCGGCCGCTTCGCGCAGGGTAAGCGGTATGCTCAGTTCACGCGCCATGAGGTTGGCGGTGCCGCCGGGCAGGATGGCTAAGGGCACGTTGGCGCCTTGCAGCCCTTCGGCCACTTCCATGACGGTGCCATCGCCGCCGTAGGCCGCCACAATGTCCATGCCGGCGGCGGCGGCTTCCCGGGCGAAGCGAATGGCGTCGCCGCGTTCATGGGTGATGGCGATATCCCAATCGACGCCAGCCTGATGAAAGACGTCGTTGAGGGTATTGAGGATGGGCACGGGCTGGCCCGATGCCGGGTTAATGATGACGAGAATTTTTTTAGTCATGAGGCCTCCTGGATTGGCGAATGGTGATTGACGATTGACGATTTGCGATTTAGGGCATCCGGGTGATGCTGTCGATAAGTTCGTTTTTCGATTGTAAAAGGAAAGGTTCAGATAGGATATGGCTGCCTGGAGGGCCATAGCGCCATGATCTTGATTATAGCGCACAATGCTTTCCGGTTCAGCCCGGCCAAAAAGGTTGAGGGCTTTACCGCCGGCGCCGTTGACGATGTAGGGAATGCCATCGGCTGTCAGGCGTTCGTAAAGATAATCATGATCGGAGAAAACGGCCGTTGCGCCCCAGAGGGGAACGGCCGTTGCAGTATTCAGGGAGTTTTATCTAATGACTGTTTGAGGAAAAGCGGGCAAATAAGCTATAATCCGGCAGGTCGTAATCCGCAGAAAAGTTTTTAAATGAACACTGCTCATGAAAGTGAAACGGCAAGTTTCTTACTCAAGCATAGAAAATGGCATTAATGGCACACATAATTGATATCATCGGGAGGTAAAACCATGTTTGGTAAAAGCAAAACACAAAACCCTGAAGAAGACACTGGTGTGGTTGTGGACACTGTGCCCCGCCCAGAAGCAGAAACCGTCGCCAGCCCGCCTCCACCAAAAGCGGTGAAATCACCACCGCCGCTTGCTGCCGAACCCCCTCCCTCCGCTGTCCCTGCGCCAATCGATGATTCGCCCACCGATACGGAACTGGCGCGCCTGCGCGATATCTTGTTTGGCGGGCAGACTCGTTCCACGGAAAAACGCATCAACGATCTGGAACTGCGTCTGGAAACCGTTCAGCAAGAATTAAACGAACTTATCGAGCGTAGAGTGAGCAGTCTGGATAAATCAGCCGGGAATCAATTGGCCGCGACCCGCACCGATTTCGTCGAACGGCTGAACATGAAAACGGAAACACAGAGCCAAAACTTGCGTGCAGTGCAGCAAGAGTTAACAGACCGCCTGGAAAAAGAAAATATAGACCTGACGACCCAAATCCGCAGCACACAGCGGGATTTGTCGGCGAGGCTGGATTCGCAGCAGCTAGTACCTCAACTTTCTAATTTTGAGGGGTAATACTCTTTGAAAACGCGACGAGCATCTTCAACGGTGAATCCCCAATGAATTTTGCGACAAGCGTCATTGCTGTGCATTTCCCAAGACATTAGTTCGGCTTGCAATGTCCATTCATCGGCCAGACGACGGCGCAAACATTGGTGTCGCATAATGCCAAT
>JAWOGU010000621.1:0-9959 GCA_046496595.1 Chloroflexota bacterium | reverse complement strand
ATCCGCGAGTATGAATCGCGTCGAACTGGAACAGTACCTGGCCCTGCTGATGGAGCAGGAGCGCCGGGAACGGGAACAGACACGGACCCGGTTGCTGGCGGCTAAGAATAACGGCCGTTTGACCCCCGACGTCGTCGCCGACTTCGCCCGCCTGCTGATCACCGACGACTACGGCCGTCCGATCCGGCCGGCGGCCCACCGCTGGCTCTGGCTGCATCTGATGTGCAACGAAGACATCCGCAAGCTGCTGATCATCGCGCCACCGGAAAGCGCCAAGACCACCTGGCTGCTGGCTTACCTGGGCGCCCACGTCGCTTTTTATCCCGAATGGCCGCGCATCATGGCGGCCGTTTCC
The DNA here is from genome assembly GCA_046496595.1 of Chloroflexota bacterium. Lineage (GTDB taxonomy): Bacteria > Chloroflexota > Anaerolineae > Promineifilales > Promineifilaceae. Next base: position 9,604 of record JAWOGU010000621.1, on the reverse strand, counting down.
GGCGAAGTAGCGGCCAAGCGCAGCCAGTCGCTGCGCCTCATGGCCGAATCCCCCGAATTCCAGGCGACCTTCCCCGACCTGAAGCGGGCTTACGGCCTGAAATGGACCCAGGAGGAATGGTCCATCGCCCCACACGGCGGGCTGGCCCGGCCCGGCCGTATTCATCCCACCTTCTTCGCCACCGGCGTACAGGGCGGCGTCATCGGCAGCCGGGCGCGCCTGGCCGTGGGCGACGACATCCTGGACCATGAGAACACACGCACCGCCCACCAGCGGGAAATCGTGCACGACTGGTTCCACAAGAGCTTCCTCAGCCGGCGCATGAGCCGCGTCGGCCGCAGCATCGTCATCGACACGGCTTGGCATCACGACGACACATATGCCCGCATGCGCAACGGCGGTGACTGGGTGGTGTGCCATGTGCCGTTGTTGAGCGAGGGAACGGTCGTTGCGGCTGACGTGTGGTATCCGGAAGGGTATGAGGGGGAGCGGTTGGGAACGGCCGTTGGGGGTGAGTTTGAGTTAGGTTTGGAGGAGTGAGGAGGGGATGGGGAACGGCCGTTAGGCTCAAAACTTACTGCGCCTCTTTGATGACCCAAGATTCAGTTAACAATTCCTTGATAACCTTTACCAGTTCCCCTAAGTTAATCGGCTTATTCAGAAACCGTTGGGCGCCCATTTCTAGTCCCGTATTTTTTGCCTTGCTATCAGCCCTTGATGTCAAGAACAAGATTGGCAATGCAGCACAATCTAGTTTGGTCCGGATGTTGCGAACTGTCGTAAAACCATCCATAACCGGCATCAGGACATCCATGATGACCAGGTTCGGGCATTTATTCTCGATGAGTGTCAGAGCCTGTTGACCATCCTCAGCTTCAAAGACCTCAAACCCATTACGCAAACAATAAAGGCGAAGTACGCGCCGGGTCATTTCATCGTCATCTACAATCAGGATGGTTTGGCTCATTTTGAGGTCCAAGAACTACTATTGGAGAGTGAGGTTACCAACTATAAAGTTTAGTTGTGATTTCTTACAGCAATTGTATCTATGGGTGCATCGAGAGTACGCTTGTGGGTTTCGCTTAACGGCCGTTGTGGCTGACGTGTGGTATCCGGAAGGGTATGAGGGAGAGAGGCTGGGAACGGCCGTTGGGGGCGAGTTTGAGTTGTGTTTGGAAGAGTGAGGAGGAGATGATCTACTCGACAATCAATTCCTTGACTGTTGCAAGCAGGAAGTCCAAATGAATCGGTTTAACTAAAAACCGCTGACCACCTGCTTCAAGTCCTTCTACTTCTGCTTTATAGTCTGCTCTAGAAGTTAAGAAAATAATTGGTAACTGGTCAGGGCTTAGTTTTGAGCGAATGCGGCGCACCGTAGAAAAACCATCCATATCCGGCATCAGGACATCCATGATTACCAGATTGGGGCAGTTTTTTTCGATGATTTCAAGCGCTTCCCTTCCATTTGCAGCTTCAACAATATCATATCCTTTAGGGGTGAAGTACAGCCGGAATAACTGCCTTGTTAGTTTCTCGTCATCCACAACCAAAATTGTTTTTTGCATTTTCAGGAGTGAATCCTCTATCTATAAAACCTTATGGCCGTATGACTGAGGCATACATATCGTTTCTCGAGACACTTACCAGAGGTAATGGCGTCACAAATAACGGAATGCCGTAAACAGGTCGCTTTTTCAGGTATAAGTTTAGTAGGATAACTGGTTAACAAAGGTGAACACGGCAGAAACGATAGACATCTTTCCCCGCTTGATGCCGGGCGCCATCTCTTTGTAGACGGTTGGATACACCGCCTATTATTACCCTTTTTAGGGTAAAAATCCATACCCTCTTTTAAAGCGCACGCTTCAATTCTTTCCGCCTCTTTACCCCCATCCCCCTAAAATGCTACCATATCTTTTAGAACAAACATTCTAGGAGATACCCATGACCCCAATCGAATCCCGGCTGCCCGCGCCCGCAAACTGCCGTTCTCCTGCCAACCACACCAAAAAAGATCTCGTCGCCTACCTGACAGGCGGTGGCGCCATCCCCCAATGGAAACTCAACGGCATGACCCGAGATGACATTGTCGCGCTTTTCGACATGCCGGAAGCCGAAGCCCTGGCCGCCATTGACGCCGCCGGCAAAGCCCACAGCCGGAAACATCGAAAAGAGAAAGCGGGGAAAACGGCCGTTTCCCGCCCTTTTTCATTTAATTCATTTCCCCAATAACAGGGGCAACTCCCTGCCGCTGCCGACGACAAACGGCCGTTATCCACAACCCGCCGCAGCCGCCAACACAACCCAGATAACAACCCCGCATTCCCCACGTCCCTGCCAGTACACCAACGCATCCGGCTGACGCCGCAAACAACGCCCCGCCAGCGCCCCATTCGCCGTATAACGCTGACAAAACGCATCTTCACGCAAACGGCTTGCGCTGAGCCCGCCGAAGTGGCCGTTCCCCGCGTCCCCATAACGTCGCAGGTCTGCCAGTTGGCGATTGAGATGCCGCTGCCGGCCACGTCCCAGAGAGGCGTGCGGACCGCTGTAGCTGTTGGGCAGCCGCCAGGCCAGATAACGTTGGCCTGGCTTGCCGTGTTTTCCCTGGCTGTCGGTTAAAATAAACGCCGCGCGGCCATGCTGCCAGGCGGCTTCTTCGGCGGCGGCGGTGTTTGGATTCAGGGACGCCCCCAAAGCGATGTTGGCCTGCACCCGCACCCCGGCGCGATCTTCATAAGCGTGTTGGGTACGGCGGCAGACGCCGCTGACGGCCGTTAACGCCACCCGGCTGATGGCACAAGCCGTCCCACTCGCTTCACCCAGGCGGCTGCTGTGGAAGCTGGCGTATAGATGCGCCCGCACCAGGCCAATCGGCTCCAGCAGCACAGCCAGGGGCAGGGCGATGGGACGGCCGGTCAGGCGCACCACGCCCAGACCCGCCGCCACCTTGACCGTACTGACCAGCCAGACGTGGGTTTTATCCCGCTGCCAGAAGAGGCCGTTGCCCTGCTGGAGCAGGGCGCGTAACTGCCGCTGGCCGCAGAGGCGGGTGGGGGAGTCACCTTTCGTCAGCCGCGCCCGCACCGTTGTCAGCGGTAGGCAGCCACGGCCGTTATCATCCAGCCAGCGCAGCAGCAGCCAGAGCCGTCCGGGAGCCGTCTCTCCGGTCCGCAGCAGCGCCAGGGCCAGAGAGGAATCCAGCTTGAGCGCCTCAGAGTCCTGCGGCGGCAAAACGGCCGTTTCCGAGGGCGAGGGCGTGGGAGAGACAATAACAGCAGATACCACAGGAGGCCAAACGGCCGTTTCCAAGGCAGGGGGGCAGGCAATGGCAGCAGACGCCACTGGCGGCCAAACGGCCGTTTCCGAGGGCGAGGCGCAGACAATGGCAGCAGACACGCCAGGCGGCCAAACGACCGTTCCACATCCCCATCTTTCAGCACCCAAGCGCACCCAGTCGGTCCGGAAATTTTTCTACTCAGGAATGGAAACGGCTGTCCCTTTCAGCCGCTTCTAGCACGCTCTGCGGAGGCCGCGGCAGGGCTGTGCCCGGTTTTGCCGGTGGCACGGGGCAGGAGAGGCCGCTTTCCCTTGTCTGACTAATCCACGCTCAACTATTGATGCAGCAACGCCAGAATTGCGACTTTGCTTTCCGAACCCCTTGTTATTTCGCATAGTTTTGCACCGCTGTCCGATGGTGGAATCTTTCAACTAACCGCGCCCCGGTAAATGACGTTCGATATCGTGGCGGACCGCGTAGGTGGCCGCTTCAATACGGTTCGTCAACCCCAGTTTAGCCAGTATTGTGCTGACATGGTTGCGTACCGTCTTCTGGGCCAGAGACATCTCTCGCGCAATTTCGACATTGGACTTGCCTTGGGCCACGAAAGCCAGTACTTCCATTTCCCGTTCGGACAAGTCTTTAAAGGCAGCGGCTTGCCTCTCCGTCTCGCCCTGGCGCACTTTGGCTAATACCCGCTGCGTGACGATGGGATCGAGCAGCGCTTCTCCCCGACGAATAGCATCAATGGCGGTGATGAGGGCATGGGTGCCTACCTGTTTCAAAATGTAACCAGACGCTCCTGCCTGGATGGCGCGGAAGATCATTGTGTCATCGCCATAGGAAGTGAGCATGACTACTTTGGTATTCGGCCAACGAGTGGTGATTTTTTGGCAGGCATCTATTCCACTGTCGCCTGGCAGGCGGATGTCCATCACCACGACGTCCGGGTAGTGGTGGGCCACAGCGAGCAGTGCGTCTTCGGCGCTGTCTGCCTGGGCGACCACCTGAATCCAGGGAACGTCTTCCAGTAGTGTGATCAACCCCAGGCGTACTACTTCATGATCATCGACGACCAATACCCTTACCATTTCGTTCACTATTGGATCTCCAAGGGAATAGATAAGTGAACGGCCGTTCCCTTATTTGGTTCTGACGTTATAGTCAGGCTGCCACCTAGTATTCGTGCTCTATCTTGCATGTTGCGCAATCCACGACCCCCAGACTGGCTTTGCAAACCTCGACCATCATCCTCAATGAGTAGTTGAATTTCCCCATCTTTTTGTGTGGCCTGCACCAGAACGTGATGAGCCTGAGCATGACGGGCGGCATTAGACAATGCCTCGTTAACGATAGCGAGAATATGACTGGTCTGATAAGGTGTGAAGAGCGTTTTCTCAGGCAAGTCCAATTCTGACACCACCTGCATGAGCGCGTTTAGACCGGGATCGGCCACTTGTTGTCGCAGGCTTTCTACCAGAGAAAGGACTGCCGGGGCGGGCTGTAATTCTCCCATGTAGGTGCGTAAACTGGTAATAGCTGTGTTAAGCATTGTGATAGCGCTTTCAAGGCGTTGACCGGCAACGAGTGGATCCGCCTCCAGTTTGCTCTGCGCCGCCTCCATAAGCAAACCAGCCGAATAGACCTGCTGTAGCGCACCATCGTGTAGTTCCCGCCCAATATGTTCCCGCTCTGCCATTAAATACTGTTCCATTTCCATCTGCTCAATGAGTCCATCCACTTCCAGATCAAAGACATCCAGAGCACGAATGATTGAAAGCGTTAGCACTAAACCGACGAGGGAACGGAACACGGGAACTGGTATACCAAACCAGTTGGCAAAGTTAGTTTCGTTAAGCCAGGAAGCCGGGAAAAAATCGCCGCCGATCACAATCAGCCCGCCTAATAAAGCGTAAGCCAGCAGAGACACACCAGCCAGTTGCAGGGTGCGATAAATGTTCGTTAATCCCAGTGGTTTGATTTGCTGTTCTGCCTGATAACGCAGGCCATAAGCGGCCACCAAACTGGCAGGAAACCCTATTAGATAGCGCGCCCACACAGACGATTGATGATGCCAGGTATCAAAGTTCTGCTGGAAAGCTATCCCAGGCATGATAAACCACAATCCCCAGATTACGGTGACGATCAAGGGAATAAGAGCCAGGCGCGGCCATTTTTCCCGCAGCATTTCCGCCCCAAATTGAAAAAGAAAACTAAAAGACAAGACTAACAAGACGGCTTGAAATACCAGCAAGAAATTGATAACGGCCGTTTCCAGATAAATCGCCTGCATTGGAATAAAAATGAACCCCCACTCATGCAGGCCATGAGCCAGACCAAACACGCCCAGCCAGCCCAGCCCGCGGGCCAGTTCCAAGCGGCTGTGGCGGCGAGACTGCAAAGCGACGGCTAATCCCATGACGAAGAAGACCAGGCCATAGAGGAAAAAAACCAAAATACGATTAACTTCAAAGAATTGTCGTAGGGTTTCCATCAACAGCATTATGCCATAACAACAAAAGCCCGTCACAAGAACGGGCTTTTGTTTAATGAAGAAAACGGCCGTTTACTCAGCCGCAAACAAGACAAAGAAGGGAGGAAAGGTCATCAGAAATGCCAGACCAATCAACACCATGGAAACAATGAACGCTTTCTTCAAGTCAAAATCCCGGCCTTTCCACATTTTATTCAAAATAAACCAGCTAACAAGCCAGGCAATAACGGCAAGGCTTGTTTTGCCAGATAGTGGGCCTACAGGGGCAACCCACTTCAACATATTGGCGATCCCTTCGCCCATTTCCGCCAGAACAGTCATCAATCCCAGAACCAGTGAACCAATGCCGCCAGCCACAAAAGCTGCTGCTGCTGCGCCCGTATAAACGTGCGCTTGTTCCTTTAAATAAGCTACCGCACTTTTGTCAGATACTTGAACAGTTGTCATTTTTTTCTCCTTAAGCCAATCGGCTTACATCACGGGTGCGGCTTTCGTAATGAGGGCACCAAATAGTCCGGCAATAGCTGCCGCAATAAAGGCCAGCGCATAAATCACCATTGTCATGTTGCGTAGTTGCCGATCCTCAGCAAGCTGAGTGCCGTATTTCAACACAATGAAAAACACAACTGTGGCTAAAATAGGCGAAATCCAGGCGATATGCTCTTTCCATTCCATACCAAAAGTGTGCCAGCCTGAAATAGCGGCATCAGCTTTTAGGAATGAACGGGGGAACGAGGATAGATCGGTCAAACCTTCCGGGGCAGGTGCCCGGTACCAAGGATAGACGAAATAAGTGCCAGTAACGACGGTAACCCAGGCTACGACGGCCATGATTCCCGTTCCCCACTTAACTCGCTTTACCCGTTCGGTAATACCGTTGGCTGTTAACAACTCTGGCCGCATACTGTACAATCCGGCCAGTCCACCAGCGAATGACAGCAAGAAAAGTGCGCCAAAAATCATGCCGTGGGCCGATGTCCATACTTCACGAAAAGTCATGCTCATGATAAACCTCCAATCTGTTTTCTCATATTCCCTTGCGGGTTGATTGTGTGAATAACTGCTAGTAGGATAAGACCATTTACCACAACCGGTTAGTGTCAACTGTCCTATAAACAGTAGGGCAACTGTCCCTTCTCTCGCTGATTAGATTGCACAAAATGTCAGCCGACTACCTGGTAATGGCTCGGCGTACACAGCCAACCTCAGTATTGACTCCTGGTTTTGCCGGAGCAGTTCACACCTCTACATGCTGGAAGATAACGCCGAGTGGCGCCTTATAAAAACATCCCGTAAAACCCACCCGCTTCAGACTTTGTTGGCGAAGTATATTAGTCGAGAAAATCGCATCAAAATTAACAAGAATTTTGACTCAAACAATGTCGAAACGTTAAAATTTGTTGCTCGTTTTAATGTTTTTTGACTTCGCCAACAGAGTCCTTCAGCGGTGGGAGTATGTCAATGGGTGATGTGGGTTTGAGCGCCGCCGGATTGGCAGAAACGGCGGTGAGCTGGATGCTGATGGACACCGTGGTTAACTTGATGGTGGTTCGGAGGGAGCGTTCGACGTCACCGTCAAGCCTCTGGTGAATTTGTATCAGGATGCTCATGGGCGCGGGAAACTACCGTCGGCAACGGCCGTTATCGCCGCCCTTCCCCTCGTCAATTATCACCATCTCCAACTCTCCTGCTCTCAAATTTCTTTCAATCAGCCTGGCATGAGCGTGACGGTAGAGGGCATTGGCAAGGGGGATGTGATGGATGGGAGAACGGCCGTTTTGCGCGAACATGGTTCTACCAACACCCTGGTGAAAGCAGACGGTGGTTTGCTGGCTGCCGGTAAAAACAGGGGAACGCTCATTTCAGAGATTCGAATCTCATCTTTAGCTTTTCGTAACTGGCGTAACTGAACGGGCAGTGCTTAATACACAACGTGCAGCCATTGTCATTCGAGAACGGCATGGCGCATTTAGTATGGTCGATGAAAGACGGCCCTCCATCCTCCACGACAGCGCTCTGGCCTGGGCCAAAGCCACTTGCCAGACCGACCAGGTCGTCGTCGCCATTATCCTGGAAGAAGGCGACGAACCCGACCGCTACCTGGCCCTCATCGCCGCCGCCAACCAGACAGGCTGGCAGGCGGCCGAAGTGTGGCTGGAAGACGGCCGTGTGGTGGCCATCAACGACTTGGGGGAGGGGATACCGCCCGATGACGCGGCCTAGCCCTGGTAGCGACGACCAGCCTCCACTCCCCGGCTGCTCAGCGTCAAATGGCTGTCCCGGCGCGAACGGCCGTTCATGCAACCACCTTCACGCTGCCACCTTCGACACGGCTCTGATCACTGACGGCCGTCTCTACCCATCTGCCGTTTACGCCCATCCTTCACCAATAGCAAAGCAATCTCTCTCCCCTTTAAACGGCGGTCAACCAGATCCCCCCTCGCCAGCCTGCTACAACTCCTGCCCCGGCAGCGGATACCAGACCCACCCACCACAGCAGCGACACCGCCCGCGCCAGTAGCGTTCGCCGCCTGCCTGCCGCAGCGCCCGCACTACGGCCGTTCCCCCGGCATAATACCGACGCGGCGGCTTTCCTCCCGAACGGCCGTTCCCCGCATCCCCTTGTCGTCGCAGGTCTACCGTCCGGCGGCCGCGCCGCCCGTATCGTCGTCTCTTTTGTCGCCGGCCCCTGGGCCGGTGCGGGCCGGCGTAGCTGTTGGGCAGCTGCCGCGCCTGGTAACGCGCCCCCGGCCGGCCGTGCCGCCCAGTCACGTCGTGGAAGGCAAAAGCGCCCCGCCCGTAGCGCCAGGCCATCTCTTCCTCGCCCGCCCCGGTCAGCGGCGCGCCGAGGGCGAAGTTGGCCTGACTGCGCACCCCGGCCCGCGCCTCGTAGCGCTGCTGCGTCCGCCGGCTGACGCCGCTGAGTGCGGCCAGCGCCGTCCGGCTGATAGGCGCGGCTGATAACCCCCCGCTGTTTTCGCCCGCCCGCGCCGAGTGAAAGCTGGCGTAAAAGTGGGCTTTGACCACGCTCAGGCTCGCCAGCAGGTCGGCCAGCGGCAGGACCACCCGCCGCTCGCTCAGCCGCGCCACCCCCAGCGCCGCCGCCACCCGTTCCGGCCGGTAGAGCCAGATACGGCCGTTTTCCCCCGCCGTCCACTGCCAGAAGACCCCGTCGCCCCGCGCCAGCAGCAGCCGGAGGTAGCGCTCGTGGTAGAGGCAGAGCGGGAGACCGGGTCGGTCAGGTGGGCGACGGCCGTTTGTTTGCTTATCCACCCCTGTCCGGCCTCGTCCAGATGGCGCAGCAGCAGCCACAGCCGCCCTTCGGCCGGCCGCTCTTCCCGCAGGAAGGCCAGTGCCAGATCGGGGAGCAGCAGGATTTCGGATTGCGGAACCTGTCCTGAGCTTGCCGCAGGATTGCGGATTTCAGAGTGGGGAGTGTCGAGCGCGGCGTGGGTTGCTGCGCCTTTGGGCAGATTCCGAGCCGTCGCCGTCTCTCCCTCGTTGACAATTGGCAGTTGACCGTTAGCCATTGACAATTGCCGCAGGTGGCTGGTAACGGCCGTGCTTTCCCAGCCGAGGTGCGGCGGCAGGGTCTCGACGACGGCGGGCAGGGACCCGTCCGGCCGCATAGAATCGGCCGTAGAAGCGGCGGGACCCGATGAGGCGGCGCGCTGCTCGCCGGGAACCGGAACGGCCGTTTCAGGCGCTTTTGGCGCTGTTTCCGGGACGCTGGCGGCGGCGCTTGTTTCCCGCCCTAACGACCGGCGCAGGGCCAGCAGGCGCTCGTTGGCCGCCAGCAGATCGGCCGAAGGGGTGGGGGAATCGTTTCG
>JAWOGU010000437.1:0-4226 GCA_046496595.1 Chloroflexota bacterium | reverse complement strand
GTGGTATGGGTCTGAACTCGTCATTTACCCTCGTTTCAAGCCATCCTCGAAGATGTGTTGTCGATGTGGGCAAATTCATGACATGTCCTTATCGCAGCGAGTGATGAACTGTCAGTGCGGCAACCGCATGGATCGTGATTTGAATGCGGCGATCAATATAAAAAATTATGCGGTGAGCACCACCGCTTGTGGAGGTGATAGCGCTGGCCTGGTAGTTGGTTTGCCTGGTGAAACTATGCCTGTGAAGCAAGAAACAAACAGCTATCAATAGATAGTATAAGATTTGTAGTAGCGGTTAAAACAGCGGTATATCTCCTGATCCCCGCAAAAAATTTATTTTATATGACAGAACAAACGCCTAATATCCTCAAAGCGCAAAAAAGCGCCCAGTTTGATTGGGTGGTCTATTCCGACGCCACCTTTGCCGGTTTGTCGATTTTGATACCCGTACCGCTGGTAGATGTGGCCTTTGAGCAGTTTTTTAAGCGGCGGATGCCGCGCGCCATTGCCCGGCGCAACGGCTTAACGCTGCCGCCGCGTGTTTTGCTGGAACTCAACCGGGGGCGGTTTAGCTGTTTGCAGTCTTGCCTGATGGCGCCTGTTTTGTTGACGCTGCTGCTGTTGAAACGCCTCTTCCGCACCATCTTTTATTTTCTCACCATCAAGGAAGCGTCGGATTTGCTCAGCCTGTATTGGCACCGCGCCTTTTTGCTGGATTATATGTGCCAGGTGGGTTATTTGCGGGATGAGGAAACGGCCGTTATCGCCGCCGAAGCCCTGCGTGAAGTTCTAGACACCATCACCACCAGTCCGCTGACCCAGCTTGCCAAACAAGTTATCGCCCTGCCGCACCACATCCTGCGCAGCCTGCGCCGCATGCGCCGCGGGCAGACGGATGAACAGTTGGAAAAAGCGCGCAGCCTGATGGCCCGTACCTGGGAGAGTTTTGGCGACTATTTTGTAGACGTAGCGGCGCAATATGATGAAACTTTCAAACAGGTACGATTGGCGCAAGAAATGCAAACAAGCGTGAAGCCTGAGGCGTGAAGTGCGGAATTTTTACGCATCACGCTTCACGCATCCCTCAGGAGAACCTCCCATGCCCCTCATCCACGAACGCGCTTTTCGCGTGCGCCATTATGAATGCGACGCCTACGGGCACGTCAACCATGCCAACTACCTACGCTATATGCAGGAAGCCGCCTTCGACGCTTCGACGGCTGCCGGTTATCCCATGGACTGGTATGGGCAAAAGAGCCGTTACTGGCTCATCCGTGAAACCGACATCACCTACCTGCGCCCCCTGGCTTACAACGACACCGTCATCATCAAAACCTGGGTAGCCGATTTCCACCGGGTGCGCAGCCGCCGCGCCTACGAATTTCGGCTCGCTGGCAGCGATGAGCTTGTCGCCACAGCTTTCACCGACTGGGTTTATCTGGACACCGTCGCCCAAAGACCAGCCTCCGTGCCGCCGGAAATGGCTGCCGGTTTTTGGCCCGACGGTCCACCACCGGAGCCGCCCCCGCGAGAACGGTTTCCGATGGCCCCACCGCCCCCGCCGCAAGCCTTCACCATGCGGCGCACCGTTGAATGGAGCCACCTGGACCCGGCGGGACACGTGAACAACGCCAACTATCTGGCTTACCTGGAAACGTGCGGGGTAGAAGCGGTGAACCACTTCGGCTGGCCTATGTCGCGCTTGAAAGAGGCGGGCATCGGGGTGGTGGCCCGCCGTTACCGCATTGAATACAAACAGCAGGCGGTGATGGGGGATGAACTGGCGGTGACGACGTTTGTGTCAGATGTCAAACGCGCCACGGCGGTGCGCCATTACACCATCCGGCGGTGCAGCGACGACGCCCTGATGGCGCAGGCGGTTGCCGTGTGGGTGTGGGTAGACCTGGCTACAGGGCGGCCCATCCGCGTCCCGGCGGATTTCATGGTGGCGTTTGCGGGGCACATCACGCCGTAAGCAGTGGTTATTCCTCTTCGGACTGGACTGCCGGTTCCGGGTTGGCTTCTGGCTTCGCTTCGCCAATCTGACCGTTGAGGGAACGGCCGTTTAGAAACCAGGCCTGCGCATTGAATGGGTTTTCATTCTCTTTCAAGGCAGTGTTCAGGGGGATATAACGGCCGTCGGCCTGTAGTTCGTGGGCGTTGACCGTATCTTTGAGATAGATGTCTAAGATGTGGTCTAAAATATCCTGGCGCATCTGCGCCTCCTCAATCGGAAACAAAATCTCTACCCGCCGGTCAATATTGCGCGGCATCAAGTCTGCGCTGCCCAGGTAGACGTCCGATTTCCCGGCGTTATGAAAATAGTAAATACGGCTGTGCTCCAGAAAACGGCCGACAATGCTGATAACCCGAATGTTCTCGCTAATGCCCTTCAGCCCCGGACGCAAACAGCAAATCCCACGAATCAGCAGATCGATTTTAACGCCTGCCTGCGATGCCCGGTACAACGCCCGAATGATCTCCGGATCCACCAGCGAATTCGCCTTAAAAATCAGCCGGCCTTTTTTGCCCAACGCCGTTTCTCGTTCAATTAAGCGCAGCAGGTTGCTGCGCAAATTCACCGGCGCCACCAAAAATTTGCGATAAACGCGCTGCTTGGAATAACCCGTCAGGTAATTAAACAACTCGGTGGCATCTTCGCCGATGTCTTCTTGACTGGTCATCAGACCCAAATCCGTGTACAGGCGGGCGGTGGTTAAGTTGTAGTTGCCGGTTGCCAGATGGACGTAACGCCGGATGCCATCTTTTTCACGCCGCACCACCAGCGTGATTTTGCAGTGCGTTTTCAGGCCAATCAACCCATAAACCACATGAACCCCGGCATTTTCCAGGGCGCGCGCCCATTCGATATTGCTTTCTTCGTCGAACCGCGCTTTCAGTTCAACCAGAACCGACACCTGTTTGCCGTTTTCACGCGCGCGCATCAACACCCACACCAGAGGCGGATTGGGGCCGACACGATACAGCGTTTGTTTAATAGCCAGCACGTCCGGGTCTTCGGCCGCCTGCTTGAGAAAATCGACGACAGGGGAAAAACTATCATAGGGGTGGTGGAGGATAAAATTTTGCTTTTCAAGTGAGGTGAAAATGTTCTCATCACCATACAGCCCCAGCGGCGTTCGCGGCCGGACACGCTCATCTTTCAGATCCGGACGTTCCAGTTTGTGCAGTTCCCACAGGCTGCTGAGACCGAGCGGACCATTGAAGGTATAGACATCGTAGGCGCTCATCTGCATGTTTTCCAGCAGGAGTTGGCGAATGTCATCCGGGGTGTTGTCATCAATTTCCAGGCGAACCGGAAAACCAAAATGGCGCTGGCGCAGATTCTTTTCCATCGTCAGGAGCAAATCGTCGGCTTCTTCTTCCTGGATTTCCATGTCGGTGTTGCGGGTGACGCGGAAGGGATAGGCGGCGATGATTTCCATGCCGGGAAACAGGCGATCCAGGTTGGCGGCGATGACTTGTTCTACCCAGACGAATTTTTGGGTGGAAGGCGGCAGCAGTTCGTCCGGATCCAGGGGTTTTAATGGGACTAAACGAGGCAGGACGGCGGGTACTTTGACCCGCGCGAAGTGAGTTTCGCCTGTTTTGGGGTCACGAATAACGACTGCCAGATTCAGGCTCAGGTTAGAGATGTGGGGAAAGGGATGACCGGGATCAAAGGCCAGGGGGGTCAGCACCGGGAAAATACTGCGCTCGAAGTAGTCACGCAGCTTCATTTGCTGGCGTTTTTTTAGCTCGGTGTAGTCGTAGACGAAAAGTTTGGCGTCAGCCAGCGCCGGCAGCAGTTGTTCGCGCCAGCATTTCATGGCTTCGGCAAAAAGCTGGGTGACGACGCGATGGACGGCGACGAGCTGCTCACGCGGCAGCAGGCCGTCGGCGGGGGTTTCGGTGATGCCCAGCAGCACCTGCTGCTTGAGACCGGAAACGCGGACCATGAAAAACTCGTCCATGTTGCCGGTGAAAATTGCTAAAAACTTTAGCCTTTCCAGCAGGGGATGTTCTTCTTTGAGCGATTCCTGCAAGACGCGGCGGTTGAATTCGATATGGCTCAATTCCCGGTTGATGTATAAACTTGGGTTTTTCAGATTGATGTCGGACATAGTCACCTTTTTCATGGAACAGTACATAACATTTTAATGGGAATCAAATTCTTGTCCAGTCGAGAAATTTTAACAGGGTGCGCGCAACTTTGGTTGACAGAG
>JAWOGU010000432.1:0-3320 GCA_046496595.1 Chloroflexota bacterium | reverse complement strand
ACCTCTTTTAAGAATTAACAGCAATTCTCAATTTAGATTTGAACCAGCAGATAAATCTGCACCAACATTTACAAAGTCCGCCTTCGCGGACTAAAAAACCCGTTTCTATAGTCGGCGAAGGCGGACTTTGTAAATGTTGGTGCAGATTTATCTGCTGGTTCAAATCTAAATTGAGAATTGCTGTTAATTCTTAAAAGAGGTATATCAATGGCAGATTCAATGATAATTTACGAAGCGTCGGTTGTGGCGCATGAAGGTACAACTTATGCCCTGGCGCGGCTGGCAAATGGGGAGAAACAATTGGTGGTGGAGGGGGAAACACCTGCACTGAGCAAAGCCGAAGTGGCTGTTTTCCACGGCGCTCCTCACAACGGTAAACTCCTCTGCTCCTTGACCCCCGAAAACGCCGCCGCCTTGCGCACCCGGCTGCCCTGGCTCAATCCGGTCCCACTGGGTGTGCGCACCTCCTTCGGTTTTGGCGACCGCATTGGGCTGGCAACGCCGGGCCATGTGGCGGCGCTGGCGGCAGTTGGCGGCCATATCGCGCCCATCTTTGCCCAACAGTCGGTGCGCGAAAATACGCGCATTGGGCGCACGCCGCAGCAAGTGATAGACGATGCCATGTGGGGTATTTTTGAAACAGGCTGGCGCGGTGATTGGGGCGCCGACGCCGACCACGTCAAAGAAATCAGCCACGTGACTCCCTTTGTGCAGGCCGGTTACACTTTCTACACCATCGACCCCAGTGACCACGTAGACAACGACGCCCAAACCGACGACCTGGAGACCTTGCGCCGGAAAAGCGCCCAACTGCCCTGGCAGCAGTTCGACGCCACGCTTGAAGCCCTCGTCAACGAATACTGCGCTGCGCCTGTGGCGCTGGACGGCGTGACCCTGCACTTTGACGAGGAAGTGCTGCTGCGCGCCCTGGCGAAGTACGGCCTCGCTCTGGCCCACACCCTCAGCCTCACCGCCGAAATCCGGCGGCAGTTGGGCGGCAAACCATTTGATCTGGAGATGTCGGTAGACGAAACCGACACGCCCACTTCCGCCGAGGAGCATTATTTCATCGCCAACGAACTGCTCAAACAGGACGTGCCTGTCGTCAGCCTGGCCCCGCGCTTCGTGGGCAAATTCCAGAAGGGCGTGGACTACATGGGCGATCTGGCAGAGTTTGAATCCGAATTAGCCAAACACGCCGCTATCATGCGCCACTTTGATTCCTATAAACTCAGCATCCACACCGGTTCGGATAAGTTCACCATTTATGGACTGATTAACCAACATGCAAACGGCCGTGTGCACGTGAAAACGGCCGGCACCAGCTACCTGGAAGCGCTGCGCGTCATCAGCCGCACGGATACAGCCCTGTTCCGCCAGATTTTGGATTTAGGCCACGAGCGCTTCGCCACAGATCGCAAAACGTACTTTATCGACTGCCGACCGGAGAACGTGCCCGCCGGCAGCCAGCTCGCCGACGCCGATCTGCCCGCTTTGCTTGACGATTTTGACGCCCGCCAACTGCTGCACGTCACCTTCGGCTCGGCGCTGGATGAATATGGCGCGGCGCTCAAGAGGGATATACTTAGCGATGAAGCGGCGTATGAAGCCGTACTGGTCACACACTTTGGCCGTCATCTACGTCCGTTTTGCTAAGGACACATTATGAACCTGCAACAACTGATGCAATGGTATGACTTTACGGGGAAAACGGCCGTTATCACCGGCGGTACAGGCGTGTTAGGCGGCGAAATTGCCTGCGCGCTCGTCGGCTGCGGCGCGAACGTGGCCGTTCTCGACCGCAATCCCAACTTGCCCGACGTTCTGAAAACGCCCCTGGACGCCGGTCCCGGCAAATACATGGTGGCGTACGCCGACGTGCTCAGCCGCGATGTGTTGAGCGAAGCCGCCCAAGCCATTCTGCAAGCCTACGGCCGCATCGACATCCTGATCAACGCCGCCGGCGGTAACCATCCCCAGGCGACTACCCGCCCGGACAACGCCTTTTTCGACCTGCCCAAAGAGGCCCTGGATTTTGTCTTCGACCTGAACATCATGGGCACCATCCTGCCCAGCCAGGTTTTTGGCCGCCTGATGGCCGACCAGGGCGACGGCGTCATTCTCAATGTTTCTTCGATGAACGCTTTCACGCCGCTGACGCGCATCGCCGCTTATTCGGCGGCCAAGGCAGGCGTCAGTAACTTCACCCAATGGCTGGCGGTCCACATGGCGCAGGAATATTCGCCGCGCATCCGCGTCAACGCCATCGCCCCCGGCTTCTTCCTCACCAACCAGAACCGTTTCCTGCTCACCGACGAACAAACCGGCGCTCTGACGCCGCGCGGCCAGGCCATCATCAGCCACACGCCCATGGGCCGTTTCGGCAGCCCGGAAGATTTACTCGGCGCAGCTCTGTGGCTGCTTTCGCCCGCCGCTGCCTTCGTCACCGGGACCATCGTGCCCATAGACGGCGGTTTTCATGCGTTTAGCGGGGTGTAAAGCGGGGATGAGGTTGATTGGGGCATTTCTTTGAAACTTATCTGGTAATCCCTCAATCCCCGCTATTTTTCAGGAGGTACTATGATTGAAAAAACGGCTTCTCCTGGCGCACTTTTGGCCGACGACGCCATTCGGCAAACGCTAACGGATGCGTTGGAAGGGCAGTATACCGGTCAAAAAGTGCTGGTACTCATCCCCGATCAAACGCGCACCATTCCGCTGCCGCAGTTGTTTCGTTACCTGGTCGAAATTTTGCACGATTGTAAGCAGTTAGACTTTATGGTGGCGTTGGGCACGCATCCGGCTTTGAGCGAGGCGCAGTTATGCCAGTTGGTGGGCATAACCCTTGAAGAACGGTGTACCGTTTACCGGCAGGTCGGCATTTTGAACCACGCCTGGGATTCGCCCGACGCGCTGGTGCAAATCGCTGCGCTGCCGCAGGCGCAAATCCGGGAGATTGCCGGAGAGCGCTGGCATCCCACCCTCGGCGGCGATGTGGCCGTGAATATTAACCGCGCCATCCTGAACTATGACCACATCCTCATCCTGGGACCGACCTTTCCGCATGAAGTGGTTGGTTTTTCCGGCGGGGCAAAATACTTCTTCCCTGGTATTTCTGGCGCGGACATGATCAACGTTACTCACTGGCTGGGGGCGCTGGCGGGCGTGCGCGGCACCATCGGCATCAAGGATACGCCGGTGCGGGCGATGATCCATGCCGCCGCCGAACACGTGCCCACGCCATCCACTTTAATTGCGCTGGTTGTCGTGGGTAAGGGACTGGCGGGACTGTTTATCGGCGATTACGTCTCTGCCTGGAG
>JAWOGU010000358.1:0-2634 GCA_046496595.1 Chloroflexota bacterium | reverse complement strand
TACTGCTCACTTTGCTCTGCAAAAACGGGATGGCTTTATTCGCCATTTCTATGCGGCGATGTTTCTCGCCTCGTGCTTCCTCTGATTTACCCCGTTGAATAACCTGACCGAGCAGCCTGTTGCCAATGGTGCGCTGTAGGTGGGCGGCGGCGGAAAGGTCGAGGGTGTGTGGGGCGGGTAAAGGCCGTTTTTCCTGTTTCGCCGCCGGTTTCGTGGGATTCTGTTGTTTGCTGGGTTGGGCAAACTTTGTCATGGGTCGCACCTTGCCTTCGGTCCGCTTGTTTTAAGCCGGCGCGCGCAGCGCATCCAGCGCCAGTTCCGCCGAAAAGACAAAAAATGATAACACTTCAAACATCACTGAAGCCACAATCGGCAGCCCTTGGGGGATAGGCCAGATGTGCCGCCAATATAATTCCCCGTCATCGGTAATACCGGCGTGGCCGAGAACGGCCGTTTTGTTCACCCCCATCAGCCGCCGCGCTATCCCCGCCTCTGACCCGATCTCGTCCGCCGCCAGGGGCAGCGGGATAAACAGTTGCAGCAAATCCACGTACTCCAACTCCTCGTCATCCGGCACAAAAGCCAGCGTCACCGAGCGCGGCGCGCCATCGTCATACGGCGGCGCGCTGACCACCAGGCTGGGTATCGGCCGATCTTGAGATGCTTCCAGATAAACGGCCGTTATGCCAATTTCGCGCAAATCATCCCCAAACTCCATCAACAAAGCTTCCAGGCGTTCCATAAAGCCATTACTCCCTTTCTGCCAGACCACTCACAATTGCCAGGTGACCATCGCCTGGGTCGGCGCTTGTCTGATGCAACCACGCCTTCCAACTCAAGCCAACGGCGCGAATATACATGCGGATCAAATGAAAATCCGGCTCGTCATAAGGCACCTGTCCATTCGGGAAATTCGACACTCGTTCAGAGAGCGCAATAATTTTGTCGTAGATCATATCGGCGAACTTTTCCCGCTGCGCCAGCTTGGCTTTACTGTTTTTATCCGCGTTAAACACTTTTTTGGTGACATCCCACGAATCTTCTTTGGCGGCGCGATCCCGGCCAAACTGTTTCACTTTGCGCAGTCCCACCGCGCCAATCTCGGTCGCCGCCGACGCCGCTTTCAGAGCCACCCCCGCGTGCGCCCCCATGCCCGACAACGTGGCAATATCGCCGCTAATGCTCATCACCGCGCTGGAAATGTGGATGACTTGTCGATCAATGCGCTTGCGATTCACTGTTTGCAGCTCTTTTTGCAGCTCATACTCCTCAATCAACCGCAGCTTGGTGAGATGCCCGGCCGGGTTATACCCCTGCTTTTGCGCACTCTCAACCGCCCGCAGCAGCGATTTTTTACGCTCATCAATCCGCTTGTGGTCAATCTTTTCAAAGGTGTCAAAAGCATTCTCGTCGCGCAGTTTTTCCTTCCACTGCTGCTTTAGCTTGCGCATCTTGGCTCGCTGGTTATTGGCTTTCACCACTTTCCAAATGCTGTACAGCAGTTTGAGACTGCTAATGGCAATGCCCAAACCCGGTACAGCCGCCGCCAGTCCGGTGTGCCACGCATTTTCCAGCGTAAACAACAAATTGCGCGCCGTAGAAACCACATCCTTGATGGCGCTGACGATGCTGATGCCCAAATCCACCCCGGCGCTCAACACATCACCTCTGGAGGCCGTCTGATCGTCCCGATGCTTTTTCCAGGTCTCAAACAACTTCTTGCCTTTGAAGAAGATGTCCTTCGTGTTTTGAATCAGTCCCACAAAATCGGCGACGTTGCCCGTCACCTTGCCCGCCATGTCCGAGGCGGTGGTGGCGTAGCCGCCGCTGGCTTCGGTCACGCTGCTGCGCCCGCCTTCTCCCACGTTCACGGCATTACCGATGCCGCCGGCCGTGTCCACGTTCGTTTTCGCCCCCGAATCAATCATTTTGGTGATGGCTGCGCCGGTAGACGCCGTCATTTTGACCATATCCACGGCGTCGCTGAACTTTTCTTCTTTGTTGCGCTTTTTCCAGTTGCGCAGGGTGGCGGCGATGTTGATGATGTTCGCCACCGTCTCATAACCGCCGGAAACCACTTCGGCCTGGTGCTTGTCTTGCCAATCCTGAGTGGTGGTGTTGCCGGTTTTATCTGCCAGATAGCCGTGGCTGTCCTTTTCCCGCAGCGGGCCGCGATCCAAAGCTTCGGCGTGCAGGCCAAACAGGCCGGAACCTTCTCCCAGAGCGCCGCTGGTGGTAGAGGCCACGTCCCAGGCGCCGCTGCGTGATTTTTGCGTCTGGCGCAGGTTTGTTTCTTTGATCACGCCATCTACCGGCTGGTTTAGTTTGGTGTATTCCAGGTCGTTGCTTTCCACACTGGCATATTGCGGATTGTCGGCGGCGTCAACGGCCGTGTTTTGGCGCAGGCTGCTCACGCGGCCGTATCCAGCTTTATGTGTCGTGTCGTCATACTCAAAGACGGGCGCCTGGGGAATGCCCACGTAGGCCGCGCGGCGCTGAATGGCTAAGGTCAGGGCGTTTTGGCTGCTCTGCGGCGTCAGGACCGGTGGCGCGGAACGTTTTGCCATGATCTGGCCCATGCCCTGATTGCCGAGTGTGCGCTGCATGACGGCTGCCTCTGCCGGGGTGATGGGG
>JAWOGU010000269.1:0-6520 GCA_046496595.1 Chloroflexota bacterium | reverse complement strand
TAACAACTGCTGCATGGCGGTATAACCGCTTTCCATTTCAAAATCACCATGCTGGATCCAGTCGGGATTGAGCGGGATGTCTGCCTGCTGCAAGGCGTCCTGGTAGCCATGCAGCCGGTCCAGTCCGGCGGCCATGTCTTGGGGACCGGTGATGGCGGCGATTTTGTGATGCCCGCGCTGAATGAGATGGGAAACGGCCGTTACCGCCCCCTGATAATTGTCCACATCCACATAATGGGGCGGGTTTTGCGCCGGCAGGGGATTGCGCCCGATTTGCACAAACGGGATATTATCGGCCAACAGGCGCGGTACCAGGCAGTCATTCTGCTTGACGCTGGTGAGGATGAAGCCATCCGCCGGAATGCTGGTAATGCGGGGGTAAACCTCTGCCACCTTGTCTTCCTGATCGCTGTCCACAAAATAAATGGCGACCGCGTACTCCCGTTCCTGGCACTGCTGGGCAATGCCATGGAGCACCAACATGTAGAACGGGTGGGCTAGCACCGCCGGTACTGTTTGCGGTACAATGGCTCCAATCAAAGTAAAAGATTGGCGCTGCGCCAGATGGCGGGCTGCCATGTTTGGTCTGTAACCAACCTCATGCGCCGCCTTCAACACCCGTTGGCGTGTTTCTTCACTAATAGGGATGGTTGAGTCCTTGTTGTTGAGGATGCGGGAAACAGTAGAGGGCGAAACATTCGCTTTGAGGGCGACATCACGTAAAGTAATAGACATGAAGAAGAATCATACCGAAAGGGCAGGTTTGTGCCAAATCTGTTATTTTGTAACTATACACGTAGGTTCCCTGAGCCTGTCGAAGGGAACCGGGCTTCGACAAGCTCAGGCTTCGACAAGCTCAGCCTTCGAATGGCTTTATAGTTACGAAAACACCACAATAATTGGAAAACCAACATGAGCGAACCGACCTGGATTGGAAAGACGATTGGGGGCCGCTATCAGATTGAAGAACTGCTTGGTCAGGGTGGGATGTCGGCTGTGTACAAGGCGATTGACCCCAACCTGCGGCGGGCAGTCGCCGTCAAAATCATCCATCCCCATTTATCCGGCGACCCGGAGTTTGTGCGCCGGTTTGAGGAAGAGGCGGCCGCCGTCGCCAAACTGCGCCATCCCAACATCATTCAGGTTTATGATTTTAACCATGAAGGCAGCACCTATTTCATCGTTTTTGAGTTTATCCCTGGCGAATCCCTGCAATCTTATTTAAAACGTCTCAACGAAACAAAACGGCTGATGCCCTACCCGGAAGCCGTGGAGACCACAGCCAAAGTGGCGGATGCGTTGGAGTATGCCCATGAACAAGGGCTGATCCACCGGGACGTAAAACCGGCTAATGTGATGATCAATGTGCGTCAGGAGCCGATTTTGATGGACTTTGGCATTGCCAAAATTGTGGGCGGCACACAGCATACCGCTACCGGAGCCGTTTTGGGAACCGCCCGCTACATGTCGCCGGAGCAAATTAGAGGCCAACAGATTGACGCGCGCACGGATATTTATTCATTGGGAGCGATGCTTTATGAAACGCTGAGCGGCCGTCCACCATTTGAGGCCGATTCGGCGATGACGCTGATGATGATGCACATTCAAGATCCGGTACCGGATTTAGGACAGATCCGTCCTGACGCGCCGCCGGATTTAACGGCAGTCACCTATAAAGCATTAGCCAAGGAGCGCGCCGACCGTTACCAAACGGCCGCCGAATTTGCCCAGGCGCTGCGTACTGCCTCCCTGGATTCAGAGGCAGCGCCGCTTCCTGTTTTCGCTCAGACTGCAATCGCAGCGGCTGCGCCCACTTTGTTAGATCCGGATCCTGTCAGCGCCGTGGTGGAACCGCAACAAGTAGAAGCGCTGCCAACACATGACGGTAAAAATCCATTGTGGAAATGGCTGCTCATCGGCGGCGGCTTATTGGCAGCCATTCTGGTGATTATTTTTGCCATTTTGCAGCTTTCCGGACCTTCGGAGGGCAGCGCGGCCACAGCCACGGAAACGCCGGCAGCAGTGGTGGCGGTAGAAACGGAAACGGCCGTTCCCACCCCCACACAACGACCAACGGCAACGGCCGTTCCCGCTGTCAGCGAATCCCTCCCACCCACGTTAGAACCGGTATCTCTGCCGCCCACCGAGACGCCCCTGCCGGCCGTTCACATCAACGAAATCACCATCCAAGACGGCCACTACATCGCCGATTTTGAGACCGTTGGCTTTGAGCCTGACGAAGAGAGCTTGCACCTTCATTTCTTTTTCAATACCACTTCTCCCGAAAACGCAGGACGGCCAGGTTCAGGTCCTTTTGAAATGGTTGCTAATCCCAGTCCCTTTACCACTTACACCGTCAACGGCCAGCCTGAGGGCGCGACGCAGCTCTGCGCGTTGGTGGCCAACCCCAACCATACTGTGCAGTTTGAAAGTGGAAACTGCGTAGATTTGCCGGCCGCACCGACTGAGGCCCCGCTGACGGCGGCTACAACTGCGCCAACAGCCACGATTGCCGCCCCGGCAGCCACGACTGCACCTCGTGTACAAATTACGGGAATCTCGGAGGAGAACGGCCGTTATTCCGTCAACTTCCAGGCTTTCGGCTACACGCCAACGCTGCCCGGGATGCATGTTCACTTCTTCTTCAACACGGTAACTCCGGAAAATGCCGGCCACCCCGGCAGCGGTCCCTGGAAACTATATGGCGGTCCCAGCCCTTTCACGGAATACACCACGAGCGACCGGCCGTACGGCGCCGGCCAACTATGTATTTTGGTCGCCAACCCGGACCATTCCATTCAACTGGGAACGGGCAACTGCGTGAATCTGCCATAACATCAGGTCCCCTGGCTTACCGTGATGACAACATTCCCTCGTTTTTCCCCGCTTTCCACGTAGCGATGCGCCTCGGCGGCCTCGGCCAACGGGAAACAACGGTCTACCAACGACTTGATCTGGCCCGCTTCCACCATCCCTTTGATGATTTCCAGATCGGCGGCGCTGTCGCTGGCCAGGGCGCAAATAACTTTCTTGTCGCCGCTGATCGCCGTCCACAGCATTTGCAGAACGGGTTTCATCTTGAAGCTGGCTAACAGGTAAACGCCGCCCGGCTTGAGGGAGTTTTTGCAGCGGGAAAACGAGCTTTTACCTAGAATGTCCAGAATCAGGTCGTAGGTCTCGCCGTTTTGGGTGAAGTCTTCTTTTTTGTAATCGATCACGGCGTCTGCGCCCAGGGCCTGCGCATAAGCCAACCGGGGTCCGCCGCAAACGGCCGTTACGTGCGCCCCATATTTGTTTTTTGCCAGTTGCAGCGCCGCCGAGCCAATGGCGCCGCTGGCCCCGTTGATCAGCACCTTTTGTCCGGGCCGGATGTCTACTTTTTTCAGGATATTCAACGCCATGAGCGCCCCGTAAGGCACGACCGCCGCTTCCGCATGGCTCAGGTTGGCCGGTTTGTGGACCACGGTACCAGTTTCCGGCATACAAAGGTATTCGGCGTTAGCTCCCATGCTCATGCCGGGATAGCCAAACACCAGATCGCCGGGTTTGAAGCGGGTAACCTGTGCGCCAACATCCGTTATTTCCCCGGAAAACTCGCTGCCCAGGATGGGGTTTTTTGGTTTGCGCCAGCCAAAGGAAAGGCGCGCCGGCAGCCACAACGGCGCCGGCATGTTGAATTCGGCGGCGGAAATGTGGCCGAAGTTGCGCGCGATGAGGTCTCCATAGTTAACGGCCGTTGCCTCAACTTTTACCAGGATTTCATTGCCTTTGGGCGTTGGTTTTGCCACCTCTTGCAGATGAAGAACCTCCGGCGGCCCATACTCTGTGGAGACAATTGCTTTCATCATGATTCTTTCAATCCTTTGCTCTGCGTCACCTTGATGACCACGTTGCCCTTTTTGTGCCCGGTTTCAACATAGCGGTGCGCTTCAACAATTTGCGCCAGTGGATAACATCTGTCAATCACCGCTCTTAACTTTCCGGCTTCAATCAGCTCTTTGAGAGAAGTGAGGTCTTGAGGCTGAGTATCTGATGAACCGTGAACGGACAGAAAAACGCCTGTTTGTTTTAATGCCTTTTTACACTGCGAACGCGAACGCTTGCCAACGGCATCGAAAATAATGTCGTAGCTTTCGCCTGTTTCCGTAAAATCTTCTTTGGTGTAATCAATGACCCGGTCAGCTCCCAGAGCTTTTACCCATTCCAAATTTGCGCTGCTGCATACGCCGGTCACTTCGGCGCCAGCCTCTCTGGCAAGCTGCACCGCAAATGTGCCCACGCTGCCGGATGCGCCATAAATAAGAATCTTCTGGCCTTTCTGGACGTTGGCTTTTCGCAGAAAAGCGAATGCTGTGAGTCCGCCAACGGGAACGGCCGTTGCCTCTTCATAGCTCATGTTGACAGGTTTTAGCGCCACAACGCCGTTTCTCGTCACCTTCCCGTTAGCGGGCAGGCATATGTATTCCGCATACGCTCCAAAGCCAAAACCGGCAAAGGCAAAAACCTCGTCGCCTTTCTGGAAACCTTCCACGTCCACGCCCACCGCTTCAATCTCTCCAGCCAGTTCCAACCCTGGAATGGCTCTTTTTGGACCGCTAATACCCAAGTAGAGCCGCGCTGGAATCCATTCCTGAAGAGGAACATCGAAACGACGCATCCTCACATCCCCGGCCGTTACGGTGGCGGCATGGACTTTAATCAAGACTTCGTCAGCCTTAGGCACAGGTTTAACCACTTCCTGGAGTTGAAGAACATCAGGAGGACCATATTTTTTATAGATAACTGCTTTCATAATTAATTCTCCAAAATTGTTAGCTGTTTATGTTCTTCAGGAATTTGCGGAGTGAATGGGCCATAGGCCATCTGGCTTCAACCCCCTAAAATCCTGGAGACCCGCTTATTGGTCATGACGCCGCCAGAGACATGTCCACACTTTCCATCACGCTTGAGCGACTGCGTAACAGGATGATGCCTAACCAGGCAAACCACACGATCATGCTCAGCCCGAAAAATGTCTGGGTGGCTTCGGTTAGCGGTGGGAACATAGTCAGTACGCCAGATACCCCAATCAAGACGCCCAGATAGTTCAAGCCCTTGTTTAGTTGTCCCGTGCGCAAGGCTGACCAGCTTAACAGCAGTATCCACAGGCCGCCAATCAGCTCATTGCCGCTGACGATCCCGTTTTCTACCGTGCCCAGCGCCAGCCAGACAGTCTCTGCCTGGGCGGGATTGGCCGCATAAAGTTGGGCAATTTGGCCAAAACCATGCATCATGAGATTGCCGCTGCCAATGATCAGGCCGGCCCAGATAATTCCCAGGACAGTTGATATTTGCATCAAGGCTGGTTCGCCTGCTTTCAAGCGTTCGTAGAGCGCCAGAGCTGTCACAACCAGACAAAAGCCAGAAACCCAGTAAGCGACAAAAATCCATGTGTACAAGGTGGTCTGATATTGGGCAACTTGAGCCACATACTGGCTTGGGGCGGCGTCAATGATAGGGGACAACACAGCAAAATACATGGACATGCCTATCAGGTAAGCAGCTGAATGGAACAGAGCGGCGATACCGCCCATTTTTTGTAAATTGTTCATTTTATTCTCCTTGTCAGAAAAATTGATGTTGATTAGCTGTGGGCGCGATTTCTTTGCGGAAGATGGGACCAATCTCATAAGATTGGTCCCATTTAACGTATAAGTTAGTCGATTCTCGTTCTTTAGAAATGGTGCGCACTGTTGCAGCCACATAGCGGAAGACTGCTAAATAGGATCATCTTTGGGTTCGTAGGTAAAAACTTCTTCCAGCGGCGAGTCAAAGACAAAGGCGATACGAAATGCCAGTTCCAGTGAAGGAGAATATTTGGCGTTTTCAATGGCGATGATGGTTTGCCGGGTGACGCCCACTTTTTCCGCTAACTGCTCCTGGGTCATTTCCTCGTGGTAAAAACGTAATTTGCGAATATTGTTGCTAATGCGGCTTTTGCCCATCTCAGAACCCCCTGCGGTAAAGAATCAGTCTGGCGACATCGCCCAATACCTGCGCCACAAGCCCGGATAGGATGAGCAGGGTGAACATTACAAATGGCGACTGGCCCAGGGCAAAGGTGAGCATTGCCAGAAAAGCGCCGATGGAAGAGACCAAATAAGCCATTTTTGTTCCCTTCAAATCAATCAACTTGTCGCGCTCATCTTCCGTTTCGTCAATTTTGGGGTCATCCGAGCCGGTTTTAATGGCTTCGATGATAACGAAACCGATATGCGCCAGTATGGTTAGGACGATGGTGACGATGATTCCCAGCACAATGACAGCCGCCCACAGGCCAAAAACTTCGTTGGTCAGACCGCCATCCTGGAGCATTTGAAACACCCGCGTCAGATAGAATCCCAAAATGAGCGAAAAGCTGACTAAAGACACGGTTACGTTTTTTTCCTGGTAGGACATAAAACCCTTCCTTTGTTTATATATTTTTACATCAAGTAAGGTAAGATGTACAAATAGTAATGTATTATTTACACAATGTCAA
>JAWOGU010000263.1:0-10892 GCA_046496595.1 Chloroflexota bacterium | reverse complement strand
CCTTAGCGGCGCTGCCAGCCTGTCCACCAAAGAGGCCAAGGGGGAATATGTGGTGGAGCAGTTAACGGCCGTTGCCGCCCGCACCCAACCCGCCCTCATCCGTGAACTGGAAAGAGAGGGCGTGGCCTACCGCCCCTACTGGATTGCCAATATGGTCTGGGTGCGCGGCGATGAGGCGGCGCTGGCCCGGTTAGCGCAGCGGGCAGACGTGGCCCACGTTTACGCCAATCCCACCGTCTATGCGCCTGAACCGGCAGTCAGTTTGCTGCCCAACAGTCCTGACGCCGCTTCTGCCATTGAGTGGAACGTGTCCAAAATTGGCGCGCCGGCGGTTTGGACCGCAGGCTTTACCGGGCAGACGATTGTGATTGCCGGGCAGGACACCGGCTATCAGTGGCATCATCCGGCGCTTAAAGCGCAGTACCGGGGGTGGGACGGCGTCAGCGCCGACCACAATTACAACTGGCACGACGCGATACATGAGGCGGGTAACGGCCGTTGTGACGCCGATTCGCTGGAGCCGTGTGACGATCATTACCACGGCACTCACACCATGGGCACCATAGTGGGCGATGATGGCGGCGCAAATCAGATTGGCGTGGCCCCTGGCGCCCGCTGGATTGGCTGCCGCAACATGAATGCGGGCGCGGGCACGCCTGCCACCTATGCCGAATGTTACGAATGGTTTATCGCCCCCACCGATTTGAACGACGAGCATCCCGATCCCACCAAAGCGCCGCACGTCATCAATAACTCCTGGGGCTGCCCCGTTTCCGAAGGGTGCACAGACCCCAACGTGCTGCTTTCGGTGGTGGAGGCAGTGCGGGTGGCGGGCATCGTGACGGTGCATTCGGCAGGTAACAGCGGCAGCGGCTGCGGCAGCGTTAATACGCCCGCCGCCATTTACGACGCCTCATTTACGGTGGGGAACACCGACATCAACGACAACATTGCCTTTAGCAGCAGTCGTGGACCGGTGACGGTAGACGGCAGCGGCCGGCTGAAACCGGACGTGTCTGCGCCGGGCACGTCGGTGCGTTCGAGTATACCCACGACTAATATCGCCAATCCTTATGGGTATGCGACTTTGAGCGGTACGAGTATGGCGGGTCCGCACGTGGCGGGGCAGGTGGCGCTGCTGCTCTCGGCCAGACCAGACTTAATTGGCAACGTGGATGAGATTGAGCGCATTATCCGGGAAACGGCCGTTCCCCGCTCCACCACCCAAACCTGCGGCGATGTACCCGGCAGCGCCATCCCCAATAACACCTACGGTTGGGGGCGCATCGACGCCCTGGCTGCTCACCAGGCTGCCGCCAACGCGCCGCTCGCCTTGCATAAAACGGTTTCCCACGACGTGGCGGCGCCGGGCGGCGTTCTTACCTACACCCTCACTGTGAGCAACCCCAATCCACTCCTTTCCAAATTTGATCTGGTTCTGACCGATACTCTGCCGCTCAGCACAAGCCTGGTGACGGCGACCATGCCGTTTACGCCCAATGGGACTACAATTACCTGGCAGCAGCTGGAACTTGCCGCCGGTGAGATGTGGCAGGTAATGCTGGTGGTGCAGGTTCCGGGTGAAGATTACCCATCTTTCATTGAGAATCGCTGGTATGGCGTGGCGGCTGAAGGTGAAACGGCCGTTACCGGTCCGCCGGTACAAACCGCGATTAAGTTACCTTATGTCTACTATTGGCCTGTGATTTTCAAAGAATATATTCCCTGAAAAAGCGAGGATTAGGAGAGTTCCCTCTGATTTTTATCCCCTAATCCCCCAATCCCCGCTCAAGCTACAGGAGGCAAGGGATGAAACGAGCCGTTAGCGTTAGTTTAGGCAGTTCGGAACGCGACAAAAAAGTAGAAGTAGCGCTGCTGGGCGAAACCGTCAGCATCGAGCGCCGGGGCACAGACGGCGACATCGACAAAGCCATTGCCCTGTTCACCGAACTGGATGGGCAGGTGGACGCCTTTGGCGTGGGCGGCATTGACCTGTGGGTGCAGATGGGCGACAAACGCTACCCCATCCACGACGCCCAAAAACTGGTCAAAAATGTGCGCAGCACGCCCGTGGTGGATGGCAGCGGCCTGAAAAACACCCTGGAAAGCCATATCGTTGACACGCTGGTGGCCGAAATTGGGCCGCAGTATGCCACGGGTAAAAAAGCGCTCAACACCGTGGGCGTAGACCGCTACGGCATGACGCTCGATTTTGCCAGTCATGGTTACGAACTGGTGTGCGGCGACCTGATGTTTGCCCTGGGCATTCCCATTCCCGTGCGGTCGCTCAAACAGCTTCATCTGCTGGCGAAATTCCTGGTGCCCATCGCCACCCGCCTGCCGCTGAAGATGCTCTATCCCACCGGCGAGAAGCAGGATCAGATCATTCCCAAGTTCACCAAATATTATGAATGGGCGGACGTCATAGCCGGCGACTGCCACTACATCAAGCGCCATATGCCTGACAATCTGCAGGGCAAGGTGATCGCCACCAATACCACCACGCTCAAGGATATGGATCTGTTTCGGCAGCGCGGCGTCACCCACGTGGTCACGACGACGCCCCAACTGGACGGCCGTTCTTTTGGCACCAACATGATGGAAGCGGCGTTAACGGCCGTTGCCGCTAAAAACCGCCCCCTTACCCACGCCGAGCTGGATGAGATGCTCGTCATACTAAACCTGAAACCATCGGTACACGACCTGCGTGATGCATGATCTCACGCATCACGCATCACGCATCCGTGTCATGTCTCATCACTGAAATGGAGGAAAATTATGGACTGTGTTGTCATTGCCGGGGGAATGCCATCTTCCGAAGACCCCATATACGCCTATACTCAGGGCAAACCAAAAGCCCTGCTCGACTTTGGCGGGCGCACCATGTTGGAGCGCGTGCTGGATGGGCTGCAAGGCGCCCCATCTATCAAAAACATTGTTGTCGTAGGCTTGGGCAGCGATCTGGGTATGACCTTTCAGCGCCCCGTTCATCACCTGCCAGACCAGGGCAGCCTGGTGGCAAACACCATCGCCGGCGTGGCCTGGCTGCGTGAACAAAACCCGGATACCGGCGTTGTCATGACCTGTTCGGCGGATATTCCCTTGATCACGCCGGAAATGATCGAGGCGGTGGCCGATTTGTGCCAGCCGTTGGACGCCATGTACTATTACACCTACGTCACCCGCCCCACCATGGAAAAGCGGTTCCCCGGTTCCAACCGCACCTTTGTCAAACTGAAAGGCGCGGAGATCGCCGGCGGCGATCTGGGGCTGCTCCATCCTTCGACCATTGACGATAATCAGGAATTATTTGAGGCGCTGGCAAATGCGCGCAAACACGCCTGGAAAATCGCCAAAGTCGTGGGCTTCATGATGTTGTTCAAGTTTTTGTTCCGCCGCCTGGGTCTCAAAGACCTGGAAAAGGAAGCAACGCGCATTCTGGGCGGGAAGGCGCTGGTGGTGGAACTGCCCTATGCCGAACTGGCGATGGACGCGGACAAACCCCATCAGGTGGACATGCTGCGGGCAGAAATGAATAATAGTTAATTGTGAGTAACTATACACGTAGGTTCCCTGAGCCTGTCGAAGGGAACCGGGCTTCGACAAGCTCAGCCCTCGACAGCGCTGTACAGTTACAATTGTGAATGGTAAATTGTTAATTGTTAATGGAGGGTGCAGTATCTGTGAGGCGTCATTTCACGCCTCACGCCTCATGTATCTTACAAAGGATTTCCTATGACCAACACCAATACCTACATCGCCATTGAAGGTGTCATCGGCGTGGGTAAAACCACCCTCGCCCGCCTGCTCCAACCCAAATTCAACGCCGCCATCCTCATGGAAGTGTTTGAGGAAAATCCTTTTCTGGCCGAATTTTACGGCGACCGCGAACGATACGCCTTCCAGACCCAGCTCTTTTTCCTGCTCAGCCGCTATCACCAGCAGCGTCAGGCCGTGCCCGAAGCCCTGAGTAAAGGCATATTGATCTCCGACTACACCTTTGCCAAAGATGAGTTATTCGCCTGGCTTAACCTCAAAGACGATGAATTGGCGATGTACGGCCGTGTCCACGCCGCCCTGGGTGAAAAAATCCCCAAGCCCGACCTCATCGTCTACCTCAAGGCGGACCATGACTTGATTATGCGCCGCATTGCCCTGCGTGACCGCCCCTACGAACGTAACATGGACCCCAACTATATCCGCGAACTAAAGTCGGCGTATGAAGCGTGGCTGGCAAATTTGCCCGACATCCCGGTGCTCACCATCGACACCAACGATCTGGACTTTCTGGCTAAGGAAGCGGATCTGGACTACGTGACTGAGCAGATTCATAAGGCTTTGGCGGCGAATGGCGGAGGGAAAACGGCCGTTATCACCGCCCAGTCCACCCTGCTCAACGGCGGCGGTCTGCCCGCTTTCCAGGAATTCCACCGCCAGCTGGATGCCAGCAAAGGCTTCGATTCGGACCTGTTCTTTAACTACATGTTACTTATCGAAGAAGCGGGAGAAGTTGCCAGCGAACTGGTCAAAATTTGGGGAGATGGTAAGCAGTTGGCGGCGGCTGGTTCGCGTTCGCCGGCTGAAGCCCACCAGGAAGCCCTCAACCGCCACCGGGCCAGCCTGCGCAGCGAACTGGCCGATTTGCTGGCCTACACCCTTAAACTCGCCAATCACGCCGGTATTGATCTGGAGCAAGCATACCTGGATAAAATGAAGCAAAACCTGGGCCGTGACTGGTCCAAGGACCGTACTCTGCCCGAGAATGATTTGTAGAAGTGGGGGGTGGCAAGTGGCGGGCGGTGAGTCTGTCTTACCCGCAACCCACCACCCACTTCCCCCAGAACTCTGAAAAGTAGTAACTGTAATGGCAACAATATTAGTTGTAGACGATTCACCCACCATTCGCCTGACTGTGGGCATGATGTTAAGCAAAAACCATACCATCCATGCCGCCGTTCATGGTCAGGACGCCCTGAAAAAACTAAACGAAAACGCGGTCGATTTGGTGATTTGTGATGTTCACATGCCGGTCATGGGCGGGCTGGAATTCTTGCGCTGTTTGCGTTCGGATGCCCGTTATCACATTTTGCCCATCATTATGCTGACCCAAACGAGCAGCTTGCAGGACAGAGAAAGCGCGGAGGCGCTGGGAGCTAATGCGTTTTTGTTCAAGCCGGTCAGTTCATGGGAATTGTCGGCGACGGTAAACCGGTTCATCCATTACAATGGGCATTTAGCGCTGCCGGATTCCGGCGCGCTGCCCATTGATAGGGAAGTTTTGTTGTCTCGAATGGCAGATGATGAGCGGTTGATGGAAGGATTTCTGGCTGAAGCGCTGCCCCTTTTCTGTGAAGAGACGACGACAATCCTGGACGCTTTGAACGAGGCGCTGCCTTACGGGGATGTTGAACAGGTGAAGCGCCAGTGTCATACGTTGATGGGCAGCAGCGCCACGGTGGGCGCCATTGGTTTGTCTGGCTGTTGTTTCGAGTTAGAGATGGCTGCACGCAGTGGCCACCTGGACGAACTACCCCAACGCCTGGCTGAGATCCAGACACAGTTTGCCCGGATTCGCGCCTATTCGCAGCGGGTAACGGCCGTTTCAGAAAGGCCATAACTATCACACCCCATCACCTCTACATCTTTCCCCGTCATTCTTTGACCAGCCGCCACCCCTCCGCCGTATCCTGCACCTGCCAGCCCCAAGCAGCAATTTCTGCCCGCAGACGGTCGGCGGCGGCCCAATCCTTCTGGGTGCGCGCCTCTTGCCGCTGCGCTGCCAGCGCCTGCACACCAGCGGACGGTTCCGACTCGCGCTGCGCCGTCCGCGCCAGCTTTTCCTGCACCGCCAGCGCCTGCCGCCACACCTCTGGCCTGATGCCGGCGCCCGGCTCCGGTGTGCGCCATTCGCCCAAAACCTCAGGGTGAAAGGTCTCCCCTTCCACATACTCGGACCGTTCACCGCCGCGCAGCACCACCACCCGACCACCGCCCATCACCCGGCACACGGCTTTCGCCTTGTCGATCACCAGCGCCGTGTGTTCATCCAGTCCTACAATGGTTTGACCGGGCGGCAGCATTTCTTGAAGCTGCGCAAAACGCACCCGCCCAAGGTAGCAGCGGCTGGTGTCCAACTCTTCGCCGCCGTCGCTGTTATTCCAATGGGGGACCACCACCAATGGCAGGCCAAACGCCCCGAAAAAGTTCAAGCCATCCTGCCAGTGCAGGTCTTGCCCCACTTTGTAGATTTCATAAACAGGCATGGTGAAGGCGCTAAACGCCAGAGTGGCGGAACTTGCCAGCATCAACGCCGCGCCCAGCCGGTGGCGGGCTACCAGCATTTCGTAAGCCAGCGAATCACGCAGTTGGCGGGCGGCATACGTCGGGCTGCCCGGACCCAAAAAGAGCCAGTCGGCTTGCAAAATAGGGCTGACGATGGCGGGATCGTCCGGACTGAAAGGCGTGCCTTTTTTGCGGGCAGGCAGCACGTTCACCTGTGGCGCATAATTTTGCAGGCGGCGGGCCAAATAGTCGCTGATTTTACCGGCGACGCGGTCGGAGTTGGGTTCAAAACCGGCGGGTGTTTCCAGGATGGCGATACGCGGCGTCTGAGGCAAAGATTGCCCCAATCTTTCATCTAAAGATTGGGCCACGAATTCGTGGGTTTTGCCGCTGGAAGGCGCTGTTTCACCGGAGCCAAACAACACCGCCAGTCCGGGTTGTGGTTGTGTGAGCATAGGCGTTTTTCTGAACCTGACAGATAAGACGTAAGCGTTATAGATTAAGGTGACTGTCACCCGATGGCAAAGAATGGTTTGGACGGACTACGTTGTCAACTTTGCTTGATAAACATTTGACGGCGGTAATGGTATCACAAATGGCGGCTGAGATGAACCGCCTTTCATGGTCGTTTTTGCAGATTGACAAAAACGTTGCCAACCCATTAGCATTAACAACCAGATTTCTTGACACTTTTAGGGCGATTTCTGAAACTTTGTCACTTTGCAACCTTGTCACTTTGCAACCCTGCCACTCTTTAACTCTGCAATTTGTATTCAAGTTATTAGCCAAGGAGAAATGATGTCCCAACTTGATGCGCTTAAATGCCCCTCTTGCACTGCGTCATTGGAATACGACGGCCGTTCTGAAACCATTCGCTGTGAATTTTGCCACAGCACCATTATCGTGCCCGAATCCTTGAAGCAGGCCTCATTCCAATACAGTTCCCCCTCCGGCGTTCTGGGCAGGGAAGATCCGGCCCAGGCCGCCAGCATTCACCAAATCTTGACGCTGGTGCAGCAGGGCAAAAAGATAGACGCCATCAAGCTCTACCGGGAAACATTTAACGTTTCCCTCAAAGAAGCTAAAGACGCGGTCGATAACCTGGAACACGGTCAGCCGACAGCTATTTCGATGACGTCGGCGGCGACCACCACGGCGGCGGTGGCGGCGTCTACCGGCTGCAGCTGCCTGCTGCCTATGCTCATTTTTTTAATCATAGCCGGCATCGGGGGGTTTGTTTTTGTTTCGCAAAGTCCGCAGCCGGTGGAGCAAATACTGCAAGGCGTGGCCGAAGGAGACATTTCCCAGGTATTGGCGGATATGGGCGACAGCGTGAGCAGCGCAGCAGTCAGGCAGGCTGTTTACAATGAACCCATCCTCCTGTCACAGGGCGGCGACGGTGTTCCGCCCGATTTGCTGCTGGAAGTGTGGACGTATGAGGGGTCGGATATTCCCATCAGTCTGGGGAGCACGGGCGTTATCGACGGACAGCGTCAGGTAGATTGGCAGACGCAGGTGGGTACCTCCGCCGGTTGGCAGTACAACGTTGGTTTTGATGCCCGGCAGGTCTACGTGGCGCAGGAATCGGCCTTGCAGGCCCATGCGCGGGATACGGGCGAGGTGTTGTGGCAGACGGTGCTCAGCGATAAGGTGCAGCCAAACTGCCATGTTTGTATACGCGCCGTCAAAGACCGCGTCATTGTGCTGACTTCTGACAACACCCTGGAGGCGTTCGACGCTAATACCGGCCGTTCCGTCTGGCAGGTGCGCCTGAATGATGAGTCTATCATTTACCCGGACACGGGGCAGTTGGCCTTTGCTTTGGTAGACGACATGGTCGGGATTTTGGATGAGTTGGAGGTCGATGGCAGCCGCCAGACCGTCCTCTTCCTCTATGACGCGGCGTCCGGACAAGAAGTGCGCCGTATTACGCCCTTGTGCCCGGACCTCAACGCCTTTTTTGACGACGGCGGCATTGATCATAATTCCCAGGTTTTCCTGAACGAACAGACGGGTGAGATGACGGCGCTTTTTGGTCAACCGGCCTACGTGCAGCAAATGTGCCTGCAAAAGTGGGATGTAAACAGTGGGGAACTGCTGCTGGATACCCGGCTGCCCGAAAACTTTGACATGCCTTTCGGCTCTTCGGGCGGCCTGATGAATGAAACCCTGGCCTATCCTTTTGCCCAATTCACCCCGGCGGCGCTGTTAACCACCCTGGATATTGAAGGGGAAAACGGCCGTTCTACCGGCGTCGTCCAAATAGACCTGAACAGTGGGGAAATTCTCTTCCAGCACGCCACGGAAGATTACGAGCTGGCGGCCATTGCGCAGGTGGGCGACGTGATCCTGGTGCGGGCCGTGCGCCAGCGCGGCAGCGAACAGCATGAAATCTGGGGGCTGGACCGCACCAGCGGCGAACAGCTTTGGAAACATATCCTCAAAGCAGAGTACCTCTACGAACTGGACCCCTTCGATGACCGCTTTAGCTACCACCTCCAGCCTGATGGCCTGGTGGTATTGCAGCTTCTCACAGATTCAGAACCGTCTGAACTGCTCGTGCAGAAACTCAATATCAGCGACGGCTCTTTTTTGTACGAAACCAAAACGCCCATCACCGCCCCCACCTGGAGCGGTCTCACCTGGGCGCCGGATCAGGCGTACCTGACCTTGCAAAATTTGTTGGCTGTGGACCTGAAAACGGGGGAAACGGCCGTTGAGTGGCCGTAAACAAAAAGTGACAGGCACTTCAAAAGTGCCTGTCACTTGAAATCTCACAGATTGGTCCAATCTCCGAGATTGGACCAATCTAAACAACAGGAGCTGCCAGCATCTGCCGTAAAAACTGCCCCGTATAGCTGGCCTCCACCTGCGCAATCTCTTCCGGCGTGCCCACCGCCAGAATTTTCCCGCCGCCGTCGCCCCCTTCCGGACCCATATCGATCAGGTAATCGGCCGTTTTGATCACATCCAGGTTGTGCTCTATCACAATCACCGTATTGCCCGCTTCCACCAATCGGTGCAGCACGTCCAGCAGCTTCTGGATGTCGGCGAAGTGCAGGCCGGTTGTCGGTTCGTCCAGGATGTAGACGGTGCGCCCTGTCGCCACGCGGCTCAATTCTTTGGCGAGCTTGATGCGCTGCGCCTCGCCGCCGCTGAGGGTGAGGGCGCTCTGACCCAGCTTGATGTAGTCCAGCCCCACGTCGTGGAGCGTTTGCATCATGCGGTTGATCTTGGGGTGGTTGGCGAAGAAGTCCAGCGCTTCCTGCACGTCCATATCCAGCACCTCGGCGATGTTTTTGCCCTTGTAGGTGATTGCCAGCGTCTCGCGGTTGTAGCGGGCGCCGTGGCACTCGCGGCACGTCACCCAGACGTCGGCCAGGAAGTGCATTTCCACTTTGCGCAGGCCGTAGCCCTGGCACGCTTCGCAGCGTCCGCCCTTGACGTTGAAGCTGAAGCGGCCGGAATGGTAGCCGCGCAGTTTGGCGTCTGGGCTGGCGGCGAAAACCCTGCGGATTTCATCAAACAGCTTGACATAAGTGGCCGGATTGGAGCGCGGCGTGCGCCCGATGGGGTCCTGGGTGATGTTGATCACTTTGTCCAGATGCTCCAGGCCGCTGAGACGGACGTAGGGGCCGGGGGTGGTCTGGGCGCCGTTGAGGGCGCGGGCCAGGGCGGGTTCCAGGGTTTCGGCGACGAGGCTGCTTTTGCCGCTGCCGCTGACGCCGGTAACGCAGATCATGGTGCCTAACGGGAATCTGGCGTCCACGTTTTTAAGATTATGTAAACGTGCTCCGATGAGTTCGATGCTGCCGTTTTGAGGGATTCTGCGGGAACGGCCGTTTGGCGCCGTCACCTGTATTTCACCCGACAAATATTGTCCGGTCAACGAGTGGGGATCGGCCATCACTTCGGCCGGGGTGCCTGCGGAGACCAGTTCACCGCCCTTGACGCCGGCGCCGGGGCCTAAATCAATCAGCCAGTCGGAGTCGCGCATCGTTTCTTCGTCGTGTTCCACTACCAGGACCGTGTTGCCCATGTCGCGTAGTTGGTGCAGGGTGTCGATGAGGGCGCGGTTGTCGCGGGCGTGCAGGCCAATCGAGGGCTCGTCGAGGATGTAGAGTACGCCCACCAGTCCGCAGCCAATCTGGCTCGCCAGGCGGATGCGCTGCCCTTCGCCGCCGGACAGCGACGGCGCGGAACGGTCCAGCGTGAGGTAGTGCAGGCCCACGTTGAGCATAAATTGCAGCCGGTCGCGGATTTCTTTGAGGATTTCTTCGGCGATTTCGAACTGCTCGTCATCCAGACGTAAGCCGTCGTCCGTGTTCCGTAACCCGTTCTTGCCCGTGCCGTTTCCGTTTACAGATAACGGATAACCGTTCACGGATAACGGTTTACGGTTTACGGAAAGCCCTACCACCCATGCATACGCCTCATCAATCGCCATTGTGCCCACTTCGGCCAGGGTTTTGCCGCCGACGGTGACGGCGCGGGCTTCGGGACGCAGGCGGGCGCCGGCGCAGGTGGGGCAGGGGCGCTGGCTCATGAAGCTGGCGTAGAACTTGCGCGTGTATTCGGAGCCGGTCTGGCGAAAGAGGCGGTTGATGTGG
>JAWOGU010000182.1:0-15087 GCA_046496595.1 Chloroflexota bacterium | reverse complement strand
GAAAAAAGGCGCGATACTCCGCGACGACCGGGTCGTTGGACATCAGTTGGTCAATGGTTGATTGTTCAAGTGCGTTATCAGATGTTATCATCGGGTTGCTCCTGTTCAGTTTGGTTTGTAGATACTTTCCAGTCTGAATGGGAGCAACCGTTTTGGCAAGTTGTTGTTACATTATGTTAAAACCGACCCTCCGACAGGAGAGTCAGCGTAAAAGCGGTGGCTTGGGGGATACAAAACTTATTGTGTTAAAGCGCGGTGGCTTGGGGAGAGGGACCACCAGACAACCTGTTTTGTGAGCCGGATAAGCGAGCTTTGAGCCGATCTACCTCTTCCGGAGACAGCCCACTTTCCCGCAGGTACTTACCTGCACCACCATACTTGGCGTCAACATGGTTCAACAGCCTGTAAATCATCTCCTCGGTGGCCGTTTGTTCGAGCCAGAAGTTCACCTCACCTTTCTTTTCGGCCTCTGTCAAAAGCTGCTTATAAAGCGGCCATAAACGTGTCTGGCTTTCAGCATAATCGGCGGCAATGATTTCTGCTGGTACCCCCACCAAGCTCAATAAGAGCGCCGCGATAATTCCAGTGCGATCTTTGCCCGCATGACAATGAATGACGACTGCACCCGGCGGAGCCGTAACCACAGCTCGCATGACATCTGCTACTG
The DNA here is from genome assembly GCA_046496595.1 of Chloroflexota bacterium. GTDB lineage: Bacteria > Chloroflexota > Anaerolineae > Promineifilales > Promineifilaceae. Next base: position 14,420 of record JAWOGU010000182.1, on the reverse strand, counting down.
CCTCGGAGTAATGATCTAAAACAATGCAATAGACCTCGCTTCGCGTCTTTGCCTGGCTGATTAAGGCGCTGACGTGCGGATACTGTTTTTCCAACGGCAGGTTCAGATAGAAGGGATGATGGCTATGATTTTGACTAAAAAGTGATGGTTCTTTTTCTACCTCTTGGGGCGAGCGCAGGTCAATAACCGTCCGTACACCGTAGGCAAGCAAAGCCTGTTGCCCGTCCGCCGTCAGGCGATTGAGAATGTCGGAGCGGATCACTGATCGCCAACGTGTTTCTGTGCCAGTTACAGTGGGCAAGCCGCCTAAATCTCGTGCATTGTAGCATTCAGGCCAGGGCAGGTGACGACTCGGCGTTTGTTTTTCTACTCTTGCATCTGCGTTTTGGGGCATATCAGGTTAAGCCTTTTGTAGGTTAAGGGCGGCATCATCCATTTTTGATTTCTCATGACAAACGGTCTTAATCCACCTGATGAACAGCACCCAGGTTAGCCGCTAAATCATAATACCGTTTCGCTTCATCTGGATTGCCTAGCAGTTCATAAGATTGACCCATGTTCAAGTAAAGTGATGGATAAAAATCCTTCACTCGTTCATCAGCAATGGTGTCAGCTTTGTCGAGTGCGACCTGGTTCCAATGCAGTCTTTTTACAGGGTCGTTCTGGTGACGAGCAAGGTAATGGGCTGAGACACAAGCATCAAAATCATCCAGTGATGCTTCCCAAGCTTGTTGATAGAGCGCACGTGCCTCGTCAATTCTACCTTGAAACTCAGCCTGGGTGCCTTCAATGCAAAGTTTAATAACGGGGTTGTCGAGATCCATCATGGTATCCATATCCGCAGTCTGTATTCTCAAGGCGTTTGCCAAAGATAATTTTCTCTGAAATGCCCGGTTAAGAAGGTCACCGTGATTGACTGACAAAACTTTTTCGGAAGCGTTTTTCAGAAACAAAAAAAGGCTGTCTTTCTTAGTTCATCACAAAAAAAGTAACCATGAAAAACGCTCCCCATTTATACGATACCTTGACTCATATTTTCGGTCAACATAAGCACTGGCTCGACAAACGCCATTTCCAGACCTTGGCCTGGATGATCGTGGGCCTACTCGAAAGTGGCCTGATTAGCTTAACGGCTTGGACGCCAGAGGTAGATAGTCGGGCTACCTTTGCGCAGAGCACCGTCCGCCGCTTTCGCCGTTGGTTGGAAAATGAACGGATCAAGGTCAATGACCTCTATGGCCCCATTATTCAGGCAGCGTTGGCTGAATGGGGAACCAATACGTTGTATCTCGCCTTGGATACGTCTATGTTGTGGGATCAGTATTGCCTCATTCGCATCTCGGTTATTTACCGCGGACGAGCCGTTCCTCTGGTATGGGATGTCATCACCCACGGCAGCAGTTCCGTGGCTTTTGCCACCTACCGTCCTTTATTGGATAAGGCGCTAACCTTGCTGCCCAGCAGCAGTCAAGTCGTTTTTCTGGCTGACCGAGGCTTTGCCGATACCGAGTTGATGGCCTATGTCAGTCAAACGTTACGCTGGCATTGGCGCATTCGCATCAAGTCCAGTTTCCTGGTGTACCGTCAGGGCAAGCAGTCCATTAAGGTGGGCAACATCGAACTCAAACGAGGTCAGGCTCGTTTTTGGCATAACGTCACCATCACTGGCAACCGGTTTGGTCCCGTTCATCTGGCTTTAGCCAAACCACACGGGGTCAAAGATACCTGGTTGATTGTGAGTGACCAGCCGACAGATGTGAAGACGTTTGATGAGTATGGCCTCCGTTTTGACCGTTTTGACATTGAGGAGAACTTTTTGGACGATAAGTCCAACGGCTTCCAACTGGAGTCCTCTCTGCTGCGTTCGACCGCCACGCTGAACCGGCTCTGCCTGGTGCTGGCGATGGCCACCTTGTTTCTTGTGTGTCAAGGAACGGAAGTCGTCGAAACCGGAAAACGTCGTTGGGTGGATGCGCATTGGTTTCGTGGCAGCAGTTATCTGAAGATAGGCTGGAGATGGGTGAAGCGCACGTTGGCTGTCGGCTATAAAAAGGCTACGTACTGATTACGAAGCTCCAGTTGTCATCGCTACCTGACCCCGAACCGGCTATGGCCTCCCGAAAACAAGCCAATGAGCGGACCCGTCTTCGTCTTTACGTGTGCTTTGAAGTGTTTTAGTTTAGTGCAAGTTGATTCTCATGAGTTTTGTCAGTCAATCAGGAGTGTTTCATCTGTGTCTCCAGTTGTTTTCGTAAGCCGTGTTCCGTAATCCGTATTCCGTTTACGGCTTACGGCTCACGGTTCACGGCTTACGGTTCACGGCTTACGGCCGTACCACCAGCGGCAAATACACCCGCATCACATCCGCCCCATACTCCACCGCGCCCAGGTCGCACACCCCCACCCGGCTGCCGCCGCGCTGATCGGTGGCCCAACAGGCGGTGGGGTCGCCCGCGTCAATCAGCGGACTGCCGCTTTGGGGCAATAGGGTTTGCATGGTAAAAGCGCCGCCGTTAAAAGCCAGCGGGCCGAGCAGCAGGTCGCCTGTGAAGCCATCTTGATCGGTCGGGTCGCTGAGCGAAGCGCAGCTACCCTGGCTGAGGTTATGTCCTAGCGATTGGAACAAGCCGCCGTCACAATTGACCGCCTGCCCGAAGATGACCGTGTTCACAAGCTGCACCACGCCGGGTTCAGCCGGGTTTTGCGGCGAATCTTCGTAAATGGCGTGGCCAGCGATACCTGCCTGGTTGTTAGCTATCGTGGCATTGGTTAGCACGGCATAACGGCCGTAATGGTACAAGCCGCCCCCCAGCCCCGACGCTACATTATCGGCGATGGTGACATTGGTCAGCACCAGGTTGTCGTCGGACGCCTGGTAGACGCCGCCGCCGTTGCTGGAAGCGTAGTTGCCCTGAATGGTGGCGTTGGTGATGGTTGCCGTGCCGCCGGCATGATACAAACCGCCGCCGTGCGGCGTGCCGCTCAAGCTATTGGCGTAATTTCTCACCAGGTTCACGTCGCGCATTTCCAACACCGCGCCATAGCTGTTCACGCCGCCCCCTTCGTAGGCAAAATTATCGGAGAAGGTTGTCGTTTCGATAACGGCCGTTCCTCCCATATTCCACAAGCCGCCGCCGCTACCCGTGGTATTGTTGCCGTCAAACAGGCTGTGCGTCACAGTTATGGTGCCGCTGTTTTCCACGCCGCCGCCATAACCGGCCGTATTTTCGGTAAAGGTAACGGCCGTTAACCGGGCGTTTGCGCCGCTGTCGTTATACAGACCGCCGCCATCGAGAGCCGTGTTAGTCTCCAACCGCGTATTAGTCAGCGTCAAATCCCCCAGTGGCCGATTCTCAATCGCCCCGCCCCGGCCGAATGCGCCCAGCGCCTGGTTGCCTCTCAAGGTAGAACCGCTAATCGTCATGGCGCAGCCATCGTTATAAATGGCCCCAGCCGTGTCCGAGGCGTTGTTTTCCAACAGGCTGTTGCTCATGGTTAATGTGCCATCGTAGCAGTAGATGGCCCCGCCCGCCACGCTGGAGTAGTTGTTGAGCAGGCGCACATTTTCCAACAGGAGCGTCGCGCCCGAGGCTTCAATCGCCCCGCCGCTTACCAGCGAATTGCCGTCGCGCAGGGTGATGTTTTGCAGGCGGAAGGTGACGCCGCCGCCAACAAAAAAGTGACGGTCATTGTTGTTCGCGTTCAGGATGATGCGGTCTGCGCCATCTATGGTCACATTGCCCAGGTTCACAATTTTGCTCAGACTAAACGGGATGGTTGCCTCCGCTGCGCCGCAGTTGAAGGTGATGGTTCCGCTGCCGGAAACGGCCGTTGCCAACGCCGCATCAAACGCCGCCTCCGTGCAGCTTGCCGGGGAACCATCCCCCACCACCGCATCAGCCGCGCGGACCTGCCCCGTCCCCCATGCCAGCGCCAGTAGACACAATCCTGTAATGAACCAAAATAGTTGTTGTTTCATGAATTTTTCCTCTAAATCGAATTTGGGATCGATAATGGATAATTGACGATTAGCAATTGACCATTAACCATTTACGGTTCCTGGCACGTCCAGGTCACTGTCAAATCCACCTGGGCGTCAGGGTCGGGGCTGCTGTTTTGCAGGGAGGTCACTTCCACCAGCCCGGTGGCGCTGAATGTACCGGAACCATCGGCAGCCACTTCGGCAACAGCCGTTGCCCCCTCCCCGCGCTCAAACGTCTGATCGCCTATGGCCAGCGATGGGAACATATCCGGTAGGGCGCCCGTTTTGGTGTGCTGCATCTCATAAAGCCCCGGCCCGGTGTATTCGCCCAGCGCTGTTAGCGCCACAATGACCGGCGGCGCTTGCTCAAACGCCTGTACCATCGGCAAATCCAAGTGGCGTGCTGCGCCGCCAGCGGCCCACTCCGCGCAGCTTGGGACATTGCCACCGATGCCGCTGGTGAAATCGGCCGTGATGCTGCCGCCGATCTGGACGTGGGTGCAAAAGCGGAAGTAATCTTCGCAGCCGGTGTTGCTAGTGGATTCTGGGGTTGCGGGAACGGCCGTTGGGGGATCAACTGCCGTCTGGTTGTTGGCCGTCACCTGGTTGGTCATGGCTTCCGATCTGCTCACGGTCCCCTGGCCGCTCACGGCTTCCGGGTCGCTCACGGCTTCCGAGCTGCCACACGCCACGCCAAACATCATGCTGCACAATAACAAACACAAAACGAGAACTTTTTTCATCAGGCGTCACTCCTTGTTCGCTAATGGTGATCGTTGTGGTTTCGATTGTTTCAATCGTCAAAATCACCCGTTTCATTTCCATCGCATTAAAATAACTGCTCCCCGCGAAACAAAGGTGACATTTTGTGACAACTGGCTGACAATAGATAGAATACGCGCCCTACGATACAGGCAGAGAGGAAAATAGTGACGCAAAGCGCATCTTCAATTATTGAATCGATTGAACCGACGCAGATAACGGCCGTTGCCCGCCAGGCCACCCTCCGCCCCACCTTGTCCGCCCAGGATTGGAAAGTGCGCCAGCTTGGCGGGGGTCTGGGCAACCCGGTCAGCGTGGGACTGTATCGCTTTGCCGGTGTGGGTCAGGATGGCGACGAGCCGGTAGACTGGTCAGTTGTGCTGAAAATCGTGCAATCACCGGCCAACGTGGGTTGGGAAAACATGGGCGAAGGAACCGACCAGAGCCACTGGAATTATTGGCGGCGCGAACTGCTCATCTACCAGTCCGGCCTTTTGCAAAGCCTGCCAGACGGCCTGACCGCGCCGCGCTGCTATGGCGCGACCGAACTGCCCGGCCACATCGCGCTGCTCTGGCTGGAAGACATTCAGGACGCTTATGCCGGTGAATGGCCGCTGGCGCGTTATGGACTGGCGGCGCGCCACCTGGGACGGTTGAATGGGCAATATATGGTAGAACGGCCGTCTTACCCCTGGTTTGGTCGCCAAATTGCTCGCCAATGGATAACCATGCTGCCTCAATGGCAAACTATCCCCTGGCAGCATCCAGGCGTCTTGCGGCGTTATCCCCCGCCCAAGGCCAACTCATTCCGCTGCCTGCTGCTGGAAAACGAACGCTTTCTGGCAGCGCTGGACCAACTGCCCCACACCCTTTGCCACGGCGATACCTATCCCACCAACTTCATGTCTCGCCGCCTGCCGGGTGAGCAGGAACAAACTGTGGCCCTGGATTGGGCGCTGATGGGTATTGAAGCGGTGGGTTACGACCTGGGCCAGCTTGTTTTTGGGGCGCATCTGAATTTAACGGCCGTGCCGCCATCAGAGATCACTGAAACCCTGTTTGCTCGCTACCTGGATGGTTTGCGCGATGCGGGATGCGCCACTGATCCGCAGCAGGTACGCCTGGGTTTTACCGCTTCAGCCGCCTTCCGTATTGGCCTGTTCCAGGTTTATTTACTCAGCCAGACGCTGCAAGATGCGCCTGAAGAAATGCCAGTCACGCTGCCTCCTGACTGCTTTGAGCTGCTTATGGCTCGTGAGGCTTATAACCTGCTGTAAATCCGAAATCTATGCAACTAGCCGCTAACTTGCCCGATTCTTTTGGCGCGGCGCTGCGCTTTTTGCGCAAACGCGCCCGTCTGACCCAAGATGAACTGGGTCGCGCCGTTGGCTACAGCCGTGAGCAAATCGCCCGCCTGGAAAATGGCTCCCGCCTGCCCGATCTGGTGGTTATCGCAGCTCTATTTGTACCCGCCCTGCTGCTGGAAAGAGAACGCGCCCTGGTCGAACAATTCTTAGCCCTGGCCGGTCAGACCCGGCGCGATCAGCAAATTATCATCAGCCACACCAAAGAAACCCGTGTCCAACTCATTCAGGAAACTCTCGCTGCGCCTGCTCACACCCCGCCTGCGCCGCTCTTGCCCCTGCTCGGTCGTCAGGCAGAGGTAAACGATCTGCTCACCCGCCTGCAAACCGCACGCCTGCTCACCATCGTGGGCGCGCCGGGTATCGGCAAAACCCGCCTGGCGCTGGAAGTGGCGCAGCTTGCCCTGAACCAGTTTGCCGATGGGGTGGTCTTTGTCTCCTTAGCCGAGGTGGCGACCCCGGCCGATATTCCCTACGCCGTGCTGCACCATCTAGACCTTACCCCCGCGCCACAGCAAACACCCACCGCCGCGATCCTGGATTACCTGGCTGCGCGCTGTCTGCTGCTGGTCATGGATAACTGCGAACATTTGCTGGAAGGTATTACCCTCTTGGCCGATTGGCTGGCGCGTGCGCCGCGCCTGAAACTGTTATGCACCAGCCGCACGCCGCTTGATTTATACGGCGAGCATGAGTGGCCGCTGGCTCCTTTAGCCGCGCCGGACCTGGCCGAAACGCCCAATCTGGAGCGTTGGGCGCAGTTTCCGGCCGTGCAACTGTTGTTGGCGCGGGCGCAGGCCGCCAACCCTGCCTTTGCTTTGACTGAGGACAATCTACTACCGCTGGCGACGCTCTGCGCGGCTTTGGATGGCCTGCCGCTGGCCTTAGAGTTGGCGGCAGTTCGTTTGCGCGAGCTGGCCCCGGAGCTGTTGGTGCAGCAGTTACTCAGCCTGCGCGGTCCTGGACAGCTTTCTTCCACCTGGCTGCAACAAACCCGACGCAATGTAGCCGAACGGCACCGCACCCTGCAAGCGGCAATTAGCTGGAGCGTGCATTTGCTGCCCCCTGCCGCTGAAACCGCCTTTATCCGTCTTGGGGTGTTTGTGGGTGGCTGTACGGAAGCCGCCGCCAACGACGTTGCCCTGGCTGACCCGGCCCTATTAGCGCAGTTGGTCCGCGCAAATTTGATCCAGGTTGAGAACGGCCGTTTTCACCTCTTAGAAACCCTGCGCTCCTTTGCCCTGGAGCAGCTCGCCGCCACCAATGAACTGCACGCCTGCCAACAAGAACATGCCCGCTGTTACGCCCGTTTTGCCCAGGATGTGTTTGCCGGGTTACGCGGTGATGAACAACCCTTGTGGATGCAGCGGGCGCTGGCCGACCACGACAATTGTCTGGCGGCCGTACGTTGGGCATTGGCGGAGCAGGATGGGGAAACGGCCGTTGCCATTGCCGGTGGATTGTGGTGGTTTTGGAATCGGCGTGGTCTTTTTGCTTTAGGGCGTGAACTACTCACAGCTGCCTTACAGCTTCCCTCAACCGATCTGGCTCGCCGCGCCGCCGCCCTCAACGGCCTCGCCAGTTTTTGTCTGGTGGATGAAGATTATGCCGCCAACTTTGCCTACCATGAAGAAGGGCTGGCTCTGCGCCGGCAGCTTAAAGATACCGAAGGTGTCGCCACCGTTCTCCACAATATGGGTCTCACCGCCTTCACGATGGGTAACTACGAACAGGCTATGGCGTGGTTGCAAGAGAGCATCACCGTTTTCCCAGAAGATGCCACTTCAGCCTGGGCGCACCTGGGTCTGATCGCCCAAGAGACACAAGATTTACCACAGGCAAAGGTTTGGCTAGAGAAAGCTTACGAGCAGGCGATGTTAGAGTCGGAGGGGTGGATGCAGGCGTTTGTGATGAACTTTTTGGCCGATGTTTTGCGGGAGATGGGCGACTTTGACCAGTCCGCGTCCCTGGCACAGGAAAGTTTGCGCCTCTTCTCCGAGTTAGACGACAGTTATTACCTGCCCGACGCCCAAATGACGCTTGCCCAAATTGCCTTTGATCAGGGGGACAATGCCACTGCCGCCAGGCTGGCCGCGATAGTGCGCGACCAATACGAAAGCCGGGATGACCCAGCCTTTCTCACTTCTGTTTTAATATTGCAGGCGGAGTTGGCCTGGAATATGGGAGCGTATGATGAAGCCAGGGCATTGTTTGCGCGTTCCCACACCCTGCGCCACACTGTGAAACGGGCCATCTCCCCCCGTGAACAGGCGCAATTTGCCGCTCTGGCGAAGTTGATGTCCCTGTAATTGGCTCAGTTGGCAGACAAGCCATGCTCGTCTGCCAACTGGCTAAACCTCACCCATTTGCGGGTGGCAGGCAGTAAAAAATCCACCGCCCGCCTGCCACTTCATCCTACTTCAGCACAATCTGCTGCGGTTGCTTGTCGTCAGCGGCGACCGTTAGCTGGATACTGGCGGCAGTTGCCGGGATGAGGAAGTAGTAGCTGACCTCTGTGCTGGTATTCAGCGTCACCGCTTGCGCCCCGTTTACGTCATAGCTCACGGCATACGGCGTTCCGTCGGCCAGAATAGGGTACTTCCAATTTTCGTCCGTAATTGTGCACTGGAGTCTGGCGAAAATGATTAAAAGTGGATCACAAAAGGCTGACCCGATAAGATCTTGTTTGATGAACGAAATCATTATCATGGAGCAGCCTCTTGATCAATCAAATTGTACAACATTCTGCCAAACTCATTGAATTTCTTGTCCTTTTACAACTGAATCTATCAAAATCACAATATCGTCATGTCTTGAACATTGCCGAATCCGCCATAGTCTGTGACTCACCGCACAAAACATTGACCATGCTCTACGACGCAATCGTAGATGCCCCCACCCCTCCAATGCTGCCGATTGTTTACGTATCAGTCCTTGGTTAGCGGTTGACGTGCGGGAATCACTGCGTGAATTCATCATTGGCGACCTGATGCAATTGGCCGGTCTACTGGAAGGAGAAGTCCTCTTTGTCAGTATCGACGACTCTCTGACCGAGAAAGATAAAGGAACAACTTGTTACGAAGCTCCAGTTGTCGTCGCTACCTGACCCGGAACCGGCTATGGCCTCCCGAAGACAAGCCAAAGAGCGGACCCGTCTTCATCTTTCCGTGTGCTTTGAAGTGTTTTAGTTTAGTGCAAGTTGATTCTCATGAGTTTTGTCAGTCAATCAGGGCAGTGTGGTCATTCCTGAGAGGGATGCGGGTGAATGCAAGTAGCATTTTACTCTGGCTCTTTTTCTGCCATTGTCAGTGTGTCTCGGTAGCGGTAAGCGTTTAGTCGGGCTGCCCCCAACGGCCGTTACCCCTTAGCTGTCATCACAGCCGTTTGCTTTCCCTGGGAAACTAGAATGCTGTGCCCCATTCACTCAGTGTTTGTCAAATAACAGCAGTCAGTTTATCAGTCAGTTAATCCGCTTCACCGTGGTGTTTTCGGTCCCGCAACGCTGGCGCCCTCACCGCGTCTATCCCATTCATCCATGACCACCGGTTCCCCAACCGCTGCCCCCTACCCTTTGGCCGCCACAAGTTAACCCCCAACGGCCGTTTCCCCTGATAACTAACACACAGTTGTCATCACATTGACTTCATTCTCGTCGTCGTACCCTTGCCAATTTCGATCTATTGTGGAGGCGTGTTCTAGGATACCAATCTATTGTAGCTCCAGCTTTCACATAAAGTGCGGGAGAACCATTTTTATCTTGTCAAAAACAGGCATACTCCGCGCTTTGACAACAGACCGGTCCAACCGTGCCTTTGCTACCTTCACAGAAGAGCTTTTATTTTTGCCCCTTTTGAGCTATTTTGGTGCTGATCGCACAAAACTTACGTTAAGGCAGACTGAATCCAATCTTAGACTATCAAGGAGAACGTGACATGGCCCAAAAACAATGGGTATTCGACCCGGATTCCGGCGGGAAAAAGATACCCGAAAACAAAAAACGAGAAGTGACGCAGCGCATCGAGAAATTTGCCGCAGAAAACTACGCCGGGAAATACACCCGCCTGGACATCCGCTTTCGCGGTCAGTTTTGCTATATCGACGCCTACACCGAACCATTTATCGCCGATGATTGGCCGCCAGCAGATTGGCCGGAAACACGCGAAGAAACCCTAGAGCGGCTGCGCAATACACCTATTCACCTGTGCCGATTGCGCTACTTTGGCGGGGATGAATGGGGCTTTGCTTTCTACACGTACAGCCATGAGAAATATGAGTTGTCCGTTTTCCCGGATGGCAGCTTTTTCGGATTACCTGAAGATGCTTTTGCCGCCGCCGCTATGTACCTGGAATAAACCATGCCCCAACCAACACAAAGCCTTCAACAAGTTGTCGGAGCACTTAAGTATACAACCTGGGTGGATATGCTGCGGCGTCTTGTGCCAGACGGCCGTACCCATCGCCTGGCGCCACTGGTAGCCGGGATGTTGCAATACGCTACTTTGCTGGCGACCGATTTGAACGAAGAAAACCCGGTCGTGCAGCGGTTACAAGAAGCAGCTGAAGCCTATAATCCCGAGGAAGCAAGCAGCTTGCTGCTGCCCGTTATTGACCAGCTTTTTGCAGACGCGGAGGTTTCCTACCGGCGGACAAATGCGCGTGGTCACGGGTACAGTATCGCCGATGAAATCATCGATGAATATGTGCATTGGTATGATATGCCTTGGGAATCGTGAGGCTGGGATTGTGGGAAACGGCCGTTACCCACAATCCAACTGATGAATGGACTGCCCAGCGGTTGCGAGAAGTAACGCCTTGAGGAAATCGACCGAAATATCTCATCCGCGACACCAACAACAAGTTCGGCACAAAATTCTCTGCTGTTGCCAAGATCTCCGGTATCGAGGAATTGAAAACGCCTTTCCAGGCCCCGAAAGCCAATGCCCACTGTGAACGACTGATCGGCACAATGAAACGGGAGTGCCTCGCTCACTTCTTCATCTTCAACCAATACCAACTCAAACGCATCGTCACTGCCTATGTTGAGTATTACAATCAGCATCGTGTCCATCAGGGCATCAAAAAAAGGATTCCGGCCACCGTAAATAAGCCACTTTCTTCAACATCTTCTTTTCAAACCAGAACCTGTACAGTCTGCACCGTACCCGGCGCCGCCAGCGGTAAATAGTCACTGTCGTAAGAACGGCCGTTTACCACACAGCCTGGAGTTTCTTCCGCGCGAACACGCCGCACTTCAATATGATAGGCAGCGCCGCGAAAACGCCGCTGCAACCTGAAACCATCCCAATCCTTGGGCAGGTCGGCCATTACTTGCAGCCCTTCCAGATGGGCGGTCACCCCTAGTACGCCCTCTACCAGGGAGCGCAAGTACCAGCCAGCAGACCCGGTATACCAGGTCCAACCGCCCTGCCCTGGTTGGGCAGCGTGCGGGCCATTCACGTTGCCCGGCATGATATAGGGTTCGGCCACGTAGATTTCGGGCGACTCGGCGCGATGTGGGGGACAGAAGCGCCGCCACAAATCGTAGGCCGCCTCAGCGCCCGCCAGCTTTCGTTCGGCCAGCACGGCCCAGCAAGAGGCGTGGACGTAAACCCCGCCATTTTCGCGTGTGCCGGGCGCGTACCGCGTCAGATAGCCCACGTCTGGATCAGGTTTGCTGTAAGCAGGAAAAAGCAGCAGTGCGCCATAGTCGGTGTACAGGTACTCCCGCGCAGCCGCCATGGCCTGCTGCGCCCGCTCTGGCGGCGCTATACCGCTTAGCACCGCCCACGTCTGGGCGTTGAGAAAAATGCGACCCTCCTCGCGCTCGGCCGATCCCAACCGCACGCCCTCATCGGTGGTTGCTCGCCAGTACCAGCCCTGATCCCAGCCATGCTGATTGGTGATCTCCCGCAACGCTTCAGCCTCGTGGCGAAAGTGGTCGCGAGTTTCCTCCCCGATGGGCATCTCCGCCCAATGAGTGAGGAGATAGTAAAGAAAGTGAGAGATCCAGATGCTTTCACCCTGACCGTCAGGGCCGGTGGCATTCAGGCCATCGTTCCAATCACCTTCCAGAATCAAGGGCAGCCCCCGCTCGCTGCGGCGCGAGAGGGCAACCTGAAAAGCGCGCAGACAATGTTCCCAGAGAGACGCTGAACCCCCGTCGAAGAAGGGCATCTCTTCCTCCAGAATGGCGACGTCGCCCGTTTCTAGCAAGTACTGGATCACGACAAATGGCAGCCAGAGCAGGTCGTCGCTGTAGTTTGAGCGCAAGCCAGATTCCGCCAACGGATGCCACCAGTGGAGTACAATGCCCTCCTGAAACTGATGGGCGGCGTGCAGGCGAATCTGTTCCAGTGTCTTTTCCGGCCGTCCGAGCAGCAGCCAAACCAAGCTGTCCTGAAGCTGGTCGCGGAAACCATAAGCACCGCCCATTTGATAGTAGGCGGAACGCCCCCAGAGCCGTCCGACGATGGTCTGGTAGACGAGCCAGCCGTTGGCTATCACGTTCAGGTAAGGATCTGGCGTCTCAATAACCAGGCGACCAGTCAATTCCTGCCAGAAGTTATCCACGTTTTCCAGTTCCTGGTGAGCGGCGGCTGGCTCTTTGTATTTATCGGCCAGGGCCAATGCCTGGGTCTCATCGGCCACCGCCCCTAGCGTAAAGACGACTTCAACCACCTCTCCGGGGGCAATTTCCAGGGGTACCTGCAAACTGGCGATTGCGTCCATGCCACGGCCGGATGTGTTGCATGAACGGCCGTTGCGCAGAGCAAGCGGCGTCGCCAGCCGACCATTGCGGCCCAGAAAAGCCGCCTTGTCGCCATCGTAACCGGTCGGTAATTTGGAGGCGCTGTGGAAGGCCACATAGGGCCAGTTGCGGTTGAGATGGGGACCTTTTTCGCCCGGTAATTCCCACAGAACTTTGGTCGCCAGCATGGCATGGTGAGCCTCATCATAGCGCGTCTCAATGAAGAGATGGTGAAACTCGCGGTGCCAGTCTGGCGCCGCGCCGAGCAGCCATTCCAGGTAAGTAAAGAGTTGTAAACGCCGGGGTTTATCTCCCCGGTTTTCCAGGTGCAGCAGCCAGACTTCACAGGGATCATCCAGGGGAACGAAGATGGTCAGCGAGCCGTGAATTGTCTTACGCTGCCACTCAATGACGGAGTAACCGAAGCCATGCCGTACCTGATACGCTTCCAGGTCATGCCCGGCCGGATGCCATCCGGCAGACCAAAACTCACCGCTGTCCAGGTCGCGGATGTAGAGATATTTGCCCCAATCGTCACGCACCAGGTCTTGTGACCAGCGGGTGATACGATTCAGTGAGGCGTGAGTCCTCCAGCTGTAGCCACTGCCTGTCTGTGAGAGCACCAGGCCGTAGTCGCCATTCGAGAGGACATTAATCCAAGGTGCGGGCGTATCCGGGTTGGTGATGACATATTCACGGCCGTTTTCGCTAAAGTGGCCAAAGTCGTTGGGTAATAACATGAGTTGTTCCTGGGTAACAAGGATCCGGCTGGGCGCTTACCCGTCCGAGGAACCGCACGGTGACTGCCGGGCGGTTCCTCTCGTGAGCGACAGCCGCGAGTTTAACGGGTTTCCAGAAATGCCGGCTGCCAGGCAGCCGGTTGAGGCATCAGGGTCGTTACGCTATCGTCGCTGACACCCGCCGTGAACTGCTCCATCGCCAGAAGTGGTCTGATGGCTTGCTCGATCTCGCCGCGGGTAAAGTAATATTCCAGGCGGTCGTTGCGCAGGTAGTTGCCCAAAGCGGCCATGATCATGCCCTGATCCAGAGCCAGGTAATAATAGGCCACTTCGCCCGTGTCCACATTCACGGCGTCGTAGAATCCCAGTTCGCTGTAAACATCGAAGTCCTCGCGCAGGTTTTGCAGGTTCTCCAGCGCGGCCGCCGGCGCTAAATCAAGCGCCAGGAAGACCGCGTGAGGCGTGACGACCCCATTGGTATAGGCGGAGGGCGGCGGGAGCGGTTGGGCTGGGCGACAATCTCCGAAGCCATAATCAACCAGCGTATTGTCGTTGTTGGATGCGTAACCATCCGGATTCATGCCGATGGCATCAACGCCGTATTCGCGGTAGCCGCCAGAGGGGTTGTTGGAGGGGGAGAAGCCCCAATAACCGTACTGCGCATCCTCGAGGCCATGTTCGATCTGGGCCTGCACGTAAAGGGGATGGGTGATCCCCCAACTCTGGGGACCCCACTCCTCTTCGGGTACCAGCAGCGTCACCATCAGCGCTTCAAACATGCTGCCACCCCAAGAAGGAACGATGTTCATCCCGCGATAGGTGTA
>JAWOGU010000513.1:0-13236 GCA_046496595.1 Chloroflexota bacterium | reverse complement strand
CGCCCCCACAGCTTCTTCATGCCGCGTAGATTAAGGGTTTCAAACCCCAGCGCGTCGTATTCATCACACAAGGCATGGGCCAGTTTGAAGTGCGCGTCACGCCGCTCGTTTGCCACTCTGTCATGAGCCAACGCCAGTTGGCGCTTCGCCTTCTTGCGGTTGTTTGACCCTTTCTGCTTGCGAGACAATTGGCGGTTGAGACGGGCTGATTCAGACAGGTTGGCTTTCAGGAACTCCGGTGACTGGTAGGCACTGCCCTCATCGTCGGCGAGGAAGGTCTTCAACCCAAAGTCGAAGCCGCCGATTTTACCCGTACTGACTTCAACTATCCGTATCTACACCCAGTAACGCGAAAGGCATCTGTTGCCGCAATTGGTCGATTGACACCCCCGGCAATCGTGCCACAATGAGCCACCAGGTCGGCCTCGATGAAACCGGGACGCAAATCATCCCAGTCAGCAAACGTGCGTACAGGGATTTGATGTTTCAGCAAGCCACCAGGCTGGGTAGTGCCTATGCCCCGACCTTCGCGTCCGTGCCGAACCGTGAACAATAAGCGATCCACGGTTGCCGGACTGACCGCCAACAGTTTCTCCCGTACTTCAGGGGACAAGTCCAGATACCCGTATTTTTCCAATATGGGAACCAGCACCGGCAGAAACGGGACCAACCGTTTGGAGCAAATGCGACAAGCTGCTTCCCAGGAAATGATAAGCGCTTGTTTGACAGTCTCGCTGTAAACCTTTTTCCGTCCTCGTGAAGATGGCGCCTGGTTTAATACACCAGGTGATTTAACTTGGCTGGGGTCTGCCTGATAATGTTTTAGTAAGGGGATTGCATACTGACGGTGGTAGCCTGTCGCTGCTACAAACTCGTCGAGGATTTTTTGTTTCTGTTTCTTATTGGCCGTCTGATAACGTAGCGCTGTTACTGACAGCAATTCGCGTTTTGATTTTAAGCTCATTCGATGCCTCATCCTTCCTCCGTTGCAATCCTTAAAATGATGCAAACAGAGAGTTTAATTCGAGGCAATGGAATCGCTCAAAGTAAGATTATTTTTGAGTCAATGCGTAGGAAATTCTAATTGTCGTTGGCTGGCCGTTGCAGGTAAAAGGTTTTCCGATTGGCAATCACCTATCCCTTGGGACCTTACAGGGAGAGATTGGCTGCATGGAGCGATTTCCAACCCAAAAACAGCTATTGAGCTATTTTGGTTGGTGCCCCAATACCAAAGAAAGCGGAACCCAGAAATCACCCCATCTCCGCTTGTCTCACCAGGGAAATCGCTTCGCTCGTCGCATTATCTGGATGCTTTCGATAACAGCTATCCGCTGTGTACCTGAATATCGTGATTATTATCAGCGACGTATCGATACAGGCAAAAACAAAATGAAAACCTTAGTGGCGGTCGGTCGCAAGCTATTATGTGCTATACGGGCTATCCTTTTATCCGGCCTACCTTACGACTCGACTTTGTCCATTTCAGGTGGAATAACACATAGAATCCACCAGACCATTGAAAACAGAGGCGGGAATTAGCACGTAGTCCGGGTCAGGAGCGGACTCGATATATTTCCCCCATAGCCCAAACCAGATGTGGCGACGGACTACGGCCAAGGCATCTGAAAACGTTGGCTCTTTCTTCACATACCAGGCCGAGGTCCGCACCGGGAAAGGTTTCTCTTTTGTCAATTGGTAAGCCAACAAGGTCACCAGAGAAAACAAACCCAAGATAACCGGGGTGGTACGGGCAATAGCCAGGTCAGACCATTGGCGCTGCGTTTCCAACCCTAATTGGGCGCGGGCTTCCTCAAAGGTGACTTCCACATTCCAGCGCAAGATGAACCAGTGCAAGATTTGTAAGGGGTCAGCCGTCAAGTCTGTACAGAGAAAAGCAGTCGCTTTGTATTTGCCAGCCGGGTCGCACACCAACACCCAGCGAATGGGCAGTGGGTCAAAGCCCGGCGTGTACCAGAGGGCTTTGCCGGTGACATACTCGATGGTGTACTGACGCCCGCCATACCAGTCAATTTCTGTCTTGCACCAGGCAGTACGTGGGTCATCCAACCGAGCTTGCAGGGATTTGAGCCGTTCCCCTTTTTTCGGTTTAGGTCCTCGTTTTCCTTTCGGTTGCTCGCCAGGCCAATCATACAAACCCACGTCCAGGCGTAACCGGGAAACCCAGGTTACTGGTTGCCGCAATGCTCCGCAAGTTAAGCCCAACTTCACAGCCGTCAAGCCCCCATCGGTCACCAACACCAATGCCCGACCCCGTAGCCAACGACGTACCAGACAGACCATTTGCTTGATCCAATCAATGCTCGTTTTATGGCGCTTGCTATTGGCTTTGTTGGTCGCTTCACTGGGTGCATTGAGGGTCAGAAAAGGCAACGCCCACGGCCGACTGCTCCAGGGAACAGGCACAATCAGCATCATACTTACCCAACGCAAACCAAAACTATGCACCAGGTATTTCTTGCTGAAACGTACTGCGTCTCGAAATACCCCTTTCTGTTTAATTTTCTCTCCTTTGCGCCGTTCTAGCGTTTCATCAACGCCCAAGATAATCGGAACATTGGCGGCGACAAACGTGGTCACCAGCAATCCCAATAGGATTTTACTGGCAGTTAAGTCGCACCATTTAGCCCGGTTGAGAACACGATGGTAATTCTGGTATTGACTGTCATCTTTCAGTCCCATGACCGTCAAGGCGGCGCTCACCGTCCGTTTGCCGGGAGCTAAGAGTGACCCCATCAACAAGATTTGAGCATAGTCCCACGTAGGGTGCATGAACAACTTGTCAGCGACTTTTACAATAAGGCGAATCCTGCCCTTTTCACTCAACAATTGGGCCAAAATTTGCCCAACTCTTTATGTTATGTAAATCTACGCCGTTGTTTTTCTGAAAATTTCGCGTGGCCAAAACTGATTTTCAGTCGAGTATCATATACTCTGACAAGTTGTTCATGGACCCCCCACAGTACGAGATGAAAACAAGGATACAAACAGGATATAAAGAAGCCTTCCTAAGCTGTATCACACCTATATCTTAATTTATGCCTCTGATACATTGAGGTAAAGCATCTTATCAAGTAAGGTAGGATTGCAAAGTTACTCGAGAGAAAAATCTGCGCCATATGCGAAATCGGTGGTTTTTTAGTGCCGTCATTTATTATTGCTGACATTATTACGGGTTGTCAGGATTAGCTGCCAGGAGGTGGGCAATGACTATTGAAGATAAGCGGTTGTCACTTAACCGCTCTCTGAAAGATCTGCAGGAAACGTCATGGCGCTTGAGCCGCCAGATACTGCAAATGACGACGAAGGCGGGATCTGGACACCCTTCCAGTTCGCTTTCAGCGATTGACGTCTTAACGGCGCTTTATTTTGGAGGGCTGATGCGCTATGACCCCCACAGACCGTATTGGCCGGAACGGGATCGTTTTATTTTAAGCAAAGGACACGGCGCCCCAGCGTTGTATGCTGTATTGGCCGAAGCCGGTTTTTTTGACCCCTCGCTGCTCTCAACTTTGAGGAAACTGGGCAGCCCACTGGAGGGACATCCTAATATGAAAATACTGCCGGGTGTAGAAGCCTCAACAGGTTCATTAGGGCAGGGATTGTCGATTGGGCTGGGCCATGCTTTGGGCGCTCGGCTGGAAGACCTGGATTATAGGGTGTACGTGCTGATTGGGGACGGCGAAGCGAATGAAGGCCAGATTTGGGAAGCGGCGATGGGAGCAGCCAAGTACAAGGTGGATAACTTAACGGCCGTTCTCGACTTCAACAAATATCAACAAACCGGCTCTGTCAATGAAGTGATGCCCTCTCTGAAACCTATCGCAGACAAATGGGAAGCGTTTGGCTGGGACGTGCGTGAAATTGACGGCCACGATATGAGACAGGTACTCACAGCCCTACAAGCTGTGCGCCGTATCACCGATCAGCCGCAAATGATCATTGCCCACACTTTGAAAGGCCGCGGATTATCCCCCTTTGAAGAAGACGAGGTCAACCGTAAGCATGGTGAACCCTTGACAGAAGCAGAGTTGGAAACGGCGCTGGCGGAACTGGATGAGCAAAGAGCAACGGCCGTTGCCGCTCTCATTGAAACACCAGAACTAACCGCCGAAGACGTGCATGGCAAGGTCTAAAACACGGTTATCCAAACCACTACTATGAGGATTATTTTCAATACAAATCGAATATGGAAAGGTACAAAACATGGATATTGGGAAAGCAATCGGTCTGGAAAACGGCCCATCCACGCGGGATGCCTTTGGCAAAGCCCTGGCTGCCTGTGGGGACAAAAACAAAAACATTGTTGTGATAGATGGTGATGTAGGCAACTCCACCCGCACCCACTATTTTGAAGAAAAATTCCCCGATCGTTTTTTCAATTTCGGCATTGCCGAAAGTAATATGGTCGGTGTAGCCAGCGGGCTGGCAGCCTCCGGCAAGGAAGTAGTAGCAGCCAGTTTTGCCGCTTTTTTATTGGGCAACGCCTATGATCAGATACGCATGGGCGTGGCTTTTCCGCAGGCAAACGTTAAGCTGGTGGGATCACACAGCGGCATCAGCATTGGAGAAGATGGACCGAGCCAGATGGCTGTGGAAGATATTGCTTTGGCCGCCTCATTACCTTCCTTTACGGTGATAGCGCCGGCTGACGCCCCGTCTGCCGAAGCGGCCACAAACGCCTTATTTACCTTTAAGGGACCGGCTTATTTACGTACCGGTCGCCCTAAAACGCCTATTGTTTACGCCAACGGCATAGAGTTTGAAGTGGGCAAAGCCAATCAGCTGCGCGATGGTTTCGCCGCCACTATTGTGGCCTGCGGCTTGATGGTGGCGGCGGCTCTTGAAGCGGCGCACTATCTCAGCCAGGCCGGAATAGAGGTGCGGGTGCTGGACATGCACACGATCAAGCCGCTGGATGAGGCGGCGGTGACCCTGGCTGCCCGTCAAACAGGCGCCATCGTGACTGTTGAAGAACATATGCTGCATGGCGGTTTGGGGGCGGCGGTGGCAACGGCCGTTGCCGCCAACTACCCCGTGCCTATGCGTTTTATTGGCATTCAAAATCAGTATGCCGAGTCTGGCGTTGCCGACGAGCTGTTGCGGAAGTATGGGCTGATGCCGGAAAACATAGTGCAGGCCGTGCACGATGCGATAGCCCATAAAAAAGAGCGTTAGTCAACGTCAGAGTGGTCGGTCATGGTTTGGCTGAATGCGCTCTGAACCATCCGCTGAACAATAAACAGGGAGCACACGATAACCTGAATCAGCCCGACGTTTTGCTGCGTTTCAGGTGGGGAACGGCCGTTAACGCCGACGCATCTCGTTTATCCACAGACACCTGCGCACCGGGATAGGCAAAGCGATACGCCCGACCTGTCAGCGGGCCGCGTACTGTCAGACCTGTCCGACCGGTGTATTCAAACGTGATCACCTCGGTGATGGCTGGCGTCGTGTGACGGGCAGCAGGTACAGGTATAGTTCCTGTTTGGGCAGGACGTGGGGCAGCCGGAAATTGGCGCCGTTTACCGCCACAGCAGCTCATGGTTTACCTCCTCATCATCTTCATGATACCAGGTTGGAGAAACGGCCGTTTGCCGTTCAGCCAGCCGCTCTATTAAAATGCCCCCCGCCGACAAAGCAGGCCAGAGCACCAACCCTTCCCGCCAGCCCCGTCCCAACAGCCAGGCGAAGGGAAGCGCCACCCACAGGCTCAGGCAGTAGAAGCAGTCCAATAAGCGGCCCCACGTACTATCGCCAGCCAATCGGCGCAGGTGGTAGATGCTGTCCCACGGACCATCTTCAGCCTGAAACAGATGCGTCACACGCCACACAGCCAAAATGCCCAGCAGCAGCCGGGGACCGTTTATTGCCCGCATAATCATGCCCTCCTCTGGAGTTTTCAGACTGGACCAATCTTCGAAGATTGGTCCAGTCTTATCAGCCTAAATCGCTAACTCTTTTTAATAGCCAACAGCTTCTGGATGGCACCATAGTTGGTGACGGCGCTGTTGTAGCCATTGGTGACGCGCTTGCTGCAATTCAAAAGGACGCTGAAAGCGCACACCGTCTCCGCGCCTTCCAGCCAGTCCCCGCTTGCCGGGATGATGTAGGCGGTGGCATAGTCGGCAACGGCCGTTGGTTCATCCGGGAAGCGCGTACCTACCAGTTCCGCGCAGGCCGTGTCGCTGACATGGGCGTAGCTGTTGCTCAACTGGGCGCTGGCGGCGCTGGAGGGACCGGTCGTGGTGGCGATAGGGAAGCTGGGGTAGTTGCCCTTGCGCACCCACAGATTATAGTCGTTCAAGAAACCCTGCTCCTGGATGACCTTGAAACGCACCGAAAGCACCGCCGGTACCGGTTCACCCGACAGCGTGAAGACGGCGCACAGATCGCCATCTGCCTGGCTGCCGATGGTCACGGTATCCAGATCGAAGTCAGGAGCCTGGTTGTCGAGGTAAAGCCGAATAGTCGAGATGCGTGGATCGGCGACCTGGTTGCCGCTGGCGTCGTAGCCCTGAATGCGGAACTCGACCGGACCAATATGCCCGGCAAAAGGCGATTTAGTGGTATTAACGATGGCCCGCAGCGCCCAATCTGAACTGGCCCAATCGAAATCGCCTTGCACGTTATCGTAGGCTTTCACGAGCTGCAGCGGTCCGCCGTTGACAACCTCCAGATTGCGGTCAAACGGACCCACGGAAGCTGTGTCCATGATGCTGGTCTTAAACAGCGACAGACCCTCCTGGTAAAACTGCCAGCTCGTCCATCCGCTGCCGGAAACATAACGCCGGAAGCGCAGGGTGTAAAATTTCACGGTAGTGTGATCGCCCAGGCAGCCAAACAAGTCCAAAACGCCGCCCCAGGCAGCGCAGCGGGCCTGCGGCACATTGGCGCTGGCGTCTTTGGCGGTGATGCGTCCGTCGCCGTCGAAAACGTTCGCCGGAATGCCAATGCGAATACGTCCCACGCTTTCAAAGCGGTAATCGCCGGTACATTGAGTGACCGGGCGGCGTACTTTGCTGCATGGAATGCAGATGTCAATGCGTTTGAGCGGCGCTGGCGTGTTCCAATATGGAGCTGTTTCGTGGGCGATTCCATCTGGCGCAGTGCTGTCTAATAGTTGGGCAATCACATCGGGCAGGGCTTGGACGGTGGCGTCTTCGCCAGCAGCCGTATCGGTCAGAGCTTCATCTACTACTTCACTAATGGAGCGGGTGAAACGGAAGATGTAGTTGCCGTTGCGGTCGGTGACGGCCAAACCGAGCAGCTCCCGATCACCCTCGCCACTGTAAGCGCCGCCGCTTAATTCGGAGGGGGTGCGGTCATATTCTTGGAAGCGTATCACGAAACCGGGTAGTGATTCAGTGTGGCAGCGCAGCCGGATTTTGCCGACGAGATCTGCCAACGCGAGCCTGTCGTAGGCGACGGTGAGGGCTGGCTGATTCGCCAGGGCAACGGTTCGGCCAGCCAGCAGGGTTGGTACGGCTTCTTCACTCTCTGCCTGGCGCATGTCGGCCAGACGAACTTCCTGACCTAAGCGGGGAGGAACGGCCGTTTCCCCCAGTAAAGGCAGCACCAGCGGCCTAAACGGCGGGGGGTCCGGCAGGGGAATAGGCGGCTCAAAAGGTTTGATCCGTTCCGGGTAAAGTTTTTTGATGACGTCCTTGAGCAGCGGATTACGTAAAGCTTCCTGGAGCGCTGCTGGCGTTTCAATGACAACAAAACGGCGGATGCACGGATTAAAAATGCACAAACCAGAATAACAATTGACGTGCCCGTATACCACAAAATCGGTGGCAGTTTGGGGAGTGGCGCAGGTGAGAATCAGGTCGTCAAAATCCTCATCGCCGCCGGCGTCATTGGACTGGACGTCAAATTGAACCAGACTACCAACCAGGGTAGGAAATGCAATCTGGTCATCAGAATTAACCCAGGATTTGCCTGGCTTGTTCTGGATGGTGATAGACCAGGTATCACCGTTGGCAAAAACAGCCGGTGTACCGACGTTACCGGCATAGACGCCATTGCCCACTGCGGCGCCTGAGATGATAAATCGCTGCGCAAAGGCAGCATTTTTAGCCTTGACCGAGACGGTCCAGGCTCCCTGCATTTGAATGGTCATGGGTTTTGCTCCTTAAGGATATAGGGGCTGTGGTGTGGGCTTTGGGGAAGACTCGACTAGAAATTTCTATAATCAACGGGGGGGATGCCGTCCTTGATCGCCCCGCGATCTCATCACACATATCACCTTCTTAGCAGGTGAACGATGACTATTAATTTCTGTTAGCTGTGGGGTGGTAAACTAAAAGTTGTCAGGGTACCCACCACGACAATGGTGAATGACGTATTGAACCATCATAACATAGTTGCAATGTGGCTTTCAAGCAAGGCATATAACAGGCTGCTGCTAAACAATTTGACAGCTTCAATGTATCCCAGTTGGTTGACAATTATGCCGCACCCGCTGATAACCGCGAATGCTAAAACAAACTGTTGCTACCACCAACCCTGCTTGACGGATGCAACAAGGCGGAAATAACCCAATAGTTTATAGTAACCGCTTTAGCGGTTAAACGGCTGAAGCCGTTACTACAAACCAATGTGTACCAGTAATCCGGGAGTATTCTTTTGAAGTATGTAGCCGGAGTATCTTTATGATCAGTAGTACCTTTTAGCCATTACATTGGTAGGAAGCGTTCCCTACAATGGTCATCGTTGGCAGTATGGACGATGCCACAACCGTTAAGAGGTATTGCTTGCAGTGCGCAAGGCACGTCTCTGCCTTATTGGTCGAGGTGAATGAGCAACCCACCACTCTGTTACAGCGGCTTCTCCCCCACCCACCACGCTTTCAACGCTAACACATTCTTCCTTCGTCGCTCAATTTGAATCTATCTGCCAGGAAAGCAGGGATAGCGTCTCTTTCCCTTTGTTCAACATTTCTTGGTCGCAATCAAGTACGGTCTAACGCTGAAATAGATTCTTTATCCGCATTCAATTTGGGCTGAGGTTGCCAAATGATGCGTTACAAAGAGAGTCAAACCCATGTGGACTAGAAAACAACGAATCTTCGCTAGCTTAATGATTATGATGGTTTTTGTCTACGCAGTGAGCCGGATAGAAAAACAAACGGCCGTTGCCCAAAGCTACCCTTTACACCCTGGTTTTCCCCGTTTTGAAGCGGGCGGTACCATTACCTTTGGTTCGCCCACCGTCGTAGACATCAATGGAGATGGTCAACTGGATATCTTAGTGCCAGACGGGCATGGCTGCGTGTGGGCCTGGGATCACACTGGCGCAGTCTTGCCGAATTTCCCCCTTAAAACTGGCGGCAGCTGCCAGGGTACGCCGCGAATCAGCGGGCCGTTGGCCGTGGGAGACATGGACGGCGACGGTAAACTGGAGATTGCAGCCGGCACACGCGGCACGGGCAGCAGCCCTGGGCAGCGCGGCAAGATTTTTGTCTGGCGCGCTAACGGCGCTTTGGCTACCGGTTGGCCGCGAGAAATGGCCTGGAACACGCAGTTTGGTGATGGGCTGCCAGAAGTCCTGACGGTAGCCATGGACAATCTGAGCGGCAACGGGTCATTGGAACTGGTTGCTGGCACCAGCAACAACGCCTCAGCCGGCGGCACACCGCAAGATCCTACCCATAACTTGTATGCCTTTTCAGAGAATGGGGCTGTGCTGCCCGGCTTTCCCACTCAATATCTTCGGGCCGGGATTTGGGGCTTTGTGGGCACGGCCGATCTCAATGGCGATGGCTACGCCGAAATCCTTACCGGGCGCGATCATGTCTTTGTTCATGCCTACAATGCGCAGGGTAATCAACTACCGGCGTGGCCTGTGGAAACCAGGGTAGATCCCAACGATCCACGCGGCTTGTTTATGGAATTCACTCGAGACGCACCCTCAATGGGCGACCTGGATGGTGATGGGGTCATTGACATTGTCATTCCCGGTAAAGTGCGCGACCCTGCTCAAAACCGGGCCGTAACCAACAGCGCCTTGTTGGTGCTGCAACCTGATGGTCAGCGCAAACCAGGCTGGCAGGTTGCCAAACTGGGTGGCGCCCCCCTGTATAATGAGTTCCCTCCCACCCAAGCGCCGGCCCTGGCTGATCTCGATGGTGATGGCAATTTGGAAATTGTAGTGGCTATGTTGGATGGTGTCATACGGGTGTACCGGGCTGATGGCAGCCTGATGTGGCAGTATAACTTTGCTCAGGGGCGGCGTTTATTCGCCAGCGAACCGGTGATTGGCGATGTGACAGGAAACGGCCGTTTAGATATTCTTTTTGGTACCTACAGCCCGGATAACAGCGCCAATACTCACGCTCGCTTATATGGCTTAAATGCGTCGGGCCAACCGCTGCCCGGTTTTCCTCTGACGCTGGACCATGAAGGGAAATCGGACAAGCAGGGCCTGCGGGCCGCGCCTACCTTAGCCGACGTGGATGGCGACTGCCTGGTAGAGATCGTGGCAGGAAGCCAGGCCTCCGTACTTTACGTCTGGGATCTGTCTGCTGCTCATAATCCTTCCTTAATGCCCTGGCCTACAGCCCGCCATGATTTCCAGCGTACGGGATTTGTGGGCACAGAGGTCACGCCCGCTCTGACCACGGTTAACAGCGCCCTCCTGGACCTTGATTTCCATACCTATCTACCCTTGATTGCCAACCAGGTGTGCCGGTAAGTTTTAAGGGAACCTTTACTTTGAAATTAAAGTGGGGTGAATTGTAACGGCTTACGGCCGTTGTACCACCGGCAAATAGGTATATAGCAAAACAGGCGGCACAGGCGTGGCTGTAGATGTACTGGTTGGCGTTGCCGTCGGTGTATTGGTTGGCGTGGTTGTAGCGGTACTGGTTGACGTTGCCGTCGGTGTATTCGTTGGCGTGGCTGTAGCGGTACTGGTTGGCGTTGCCGTCGGTGTATTGGTTGGCGTGGCTGTAGCGGTACTGGTTGATGTCGGCGTATTCGTTGGCGTGGCTGTAGCGGTACTGGTTGGTGTTGACGTGGGCGTATTTGTCGCTGTCGGCGGGGCGGATACCGCCACGTTGCGGGCAAATTCAGAGGTGTTTCCTGCACTGTCAGTGGTGTGGGCTGTGAGAATGTTCCCCACCGCTACTCCGCTGACGGCAATGGTGAAATTGCCACTGCTATTCGCCGTACTTTGCGCCAGATATGTTTTGCCTTCACCAAAGTTGTCCCCACTGGGATTGTCTACCACCGCTTTGTCAGCCAGGTACAGTTCTACCTGGCAGCCAGCACAGCTATAACCCGTTACCAGCGTATTTGTGGCCGCCGTAATCTGCGGTATCTGGATTCCGTTATTCGGAAAATATTCCAGACCATCACAGATCCCTGACTTTAACCGAATTCCCTGCGCCGCATTGTCATATAGACTGTTTTGGCTGAAAGTGTTGTAATAGGGTTCACATGTGCCGTAATTCAGATACCCGCGGTTGGTATCCAGATAAATTCCATACTCTGGATGGTACGCAATGATGTTATGGGTAACGCTGTTTCGCTGGCTGCCGCCGGTCATATACACCCCACTCAGGCCGTAACCACTGGCTGGCCGCGACCCGTTTGGCATCACCGCCAGACCATTTTCGGCGCCTGGCATGGGTATGATTACGTCACGCGGCCCTAATCCGGTGGGAGTGACGCCAATGAAGTTATCATACAACTGGTTATCGAACACGGTATAAAAGCGGACGCCGTCACCCCCATTGCCTACAATGACGTTGCGGTATACCAAATTATTTGCCACCTCATCTTCAAAGGTAACGCCCCTGCCACCGTTATATATCGTGCCATTGCCCGCTGGAGTCAGGCCAATGAAGTTGCCCACGATGAGATTGCCCTGCGTGCCGGTGTTATGCGAAATTTCTACGCCATCGCGGTTGTTACCGCTGATGACATTGCGCTCCCCCGGATTAAGGCCGCCGATCCGGTTATTCGCCGCCCCTTCCGCAACATCCACCCCATCCGCGCCATTACGCAGCCGGGTTAGGCCGTTTTGGTGCAGGCCGACGTATGAGTTGATAATCACGTTTCCCGTGACGTTTATCCCTTCCACGTTTACCCCATCCTGGTCATTACCGGAGACGATGTTGCGTTTATCGGCCGTATTACCGCCAATCAGGTTGTTGTTGGACCCTGTTGACAGTCTGAGACCATCTCCTTCAATACCTGACACGGATTGGGTAAAGGTATTGGCCGCATTGGTGCCGATGAAGTTACCTTCCAGAGTATTGTGGTGGGCGCGGCTGCCCAACAACTGTATTTGCCGGTGCCAGTTATAGACCGCCAACCCCTTGATCACGTTATTCGGTGATAGGATATGCAGTCCGAAGACCATGACGTTATTGGTCCCCCGTATTTCTATTTTGATGACGGCGTTGCCGTTGATCCATTGGTTATTGGCGGAAGCATTACATTGGGTGTAACCGTCAATGGTCACTCCCGTGTTATCGACGGCGTCAATGTTTAGGGCGCTGGCCGGGTTGATGGTAACCAGACTAGGGCAGGAACCATTTGTATTACGGATGTTAAAGTGGATGGTATCTGCGCCTGGTAAAGCGTTGCTTTCTTCGATGGCTGCGCGTAGGGTGCAAGTGCCAACGGCCGTTAAACACTGCCCATCACCAGGATTGCTGTCACTCTGATCGCCGGACGAATTGACGATAAAAGTACTCAGCGGTGACTGGGGCGTCTGGGGGGAAGCAGGTAGGACACCTATCGATTGTCCCCAGGCGGCCAGAATCATTTGCACGTCCGCCACGTTCAGGCAGCCGCTGCCGTTCACGTCGTAGGCGGTGATTGTTGCTTCCAGACAACGGCCGTTCTTCACCAACTCCCGCCACGCATCCACCACCAGATAAGCATCCGCGTCATTCACCACCTGATTTCCAGATAAATCTAAGGCACTGCTAACCGGTTCATTAGCCTGGGTGCTGTCGGCGACCAGGTCAGCTTCGTAGCGTTGGCTCGCCAACAGCACCTTCCCCGCCGTGTCTACCAGCAGCACATCGGCTGCCTCTACGCTTACTTCGCCGCTGGCGCGCACGTCAAACTGAAAAGTGGCTAGTTCCACCGGTCCCACGGCCGTTCCCAATTCATAACGCCGTTCATCCGCATAAGCCACGGAGGAGCAGTCAGCGACCGGGCAGCTGGCGCTGCTGAGGATCACCCCATCCGGCAGGCG
>JAWOGU010000012.1:0-5128 GCA_046496595.1 Chloroflexota bacterium | reverse complement strand
CCAAAACCCGTTTTGCCAACATCTTTTCCGGTTTCGTCATTATCGTGGTCGGGCTGCTGCTGGGCAATCTGGTGGAATACATCGCCATGCCCACCATCGCCGCCCTGCTGATAGTGGCCGGTTATGAGGCCATCAAGATTGGCGACATTGAAGATGTGCGCGACACCGGCGTCGGACCGCGCGTCATTATGGGGATCACCTTTCTGGCGACATTGAGCTGGCCGCTGCAATATGCAGTGCTGGTAGGCGTGGTTTTGTCCGTGCTGCAATACCTGGGACAGTCAGCTTCCGACGTGCGCCTGGTGGCGCTGGAACCGCAGGCCGATGGTTATGTGGCGGAAAAAGCACCGCCCGAAAAGTTGATACCGCACAGCGTCACCTTGCTGCGGGTATATGGCAGCGTGTTTTATGCCGCCGCCGCGAAATTGGAAGATCTGCTGCCCGCGCCGCAGGGAGCCGAACGATCTGTGGTTATTTTGAATTTGCGCGGCGCAGACCGGGTGGGCAGCACGTTCATCAAAGTCATTGAGCGCTATGCGCTGAAATTGCGGGCTAATAACAGCAAGCTCATGCTGACCGGGGTACACGAACGGGTGCTTGACCAACTTGAAAAAACGGAAACAACAGAAGCTATCGCCCGGGAAGATATTTTTCTGGCGGAAGAACGGTTGATGTATGCCACCTGGCAGGCATGGAACGCGGCTCAGGCATGGGCGGCAGCGGGAACTGATGATGTTGTGGAGGAAGCATAATGACTACTGGCAAAGAGAACAACCCTTCTCCTAATTCCCTGACTCGTTTTCTACCTATCCTATCATGGCTGCCCAGCTATGATCGTTCTTGGCTGCCTGTGGACATCATTGCCGGGTTGACCCTGTGGGGGTTGGTCGTGCCGGAGGCAATGGCCTATGCGGGCATCGCCGGCCTGCCGCCGCAAGCGGGTCTCTACACGTTGGTGGCGGCGCTGCTGGTCTATGCCTTGCTCGGCACGTCGCTCCATCTGGTGGTACAGGCCACGTCGGCCACTGCGGCGCTGCTGGCGTCGTCGGTAGGCGCGGCGCTCGTAGCCACGCCCGCCACTACCGCATCGGATCCACAAGCCTACCAGACTTACGCCTCGGCCTTCGTTTTGGTCACGGGCGTCGTCTTTTTAGCCGCCGGATTGGCGCGGTTGGGTTTCATCACTCAGTTTCTGTCCAAGCCGGTGATGGATGGCTTTGTGATGGGCATCGCCATCTTTGTGGCGGTGGGGCAGCTCAACAAACTGTTCGGTGTAGCGAAACCGGAAGGCAACACGATTGAGAAGCTGCTGGGTATCATTCAGCAGCTGCCAGAGGCTAACTGGATAACTTTTGTGATCGGCGCGGGCGCCCTGGTTCTGCTCTTTTTGCTGCCGCGTTGGAATAAGAAACTTCCGGCCGGCCTGGTGGTTTTGTTTGGCGCTATCGGTTTAAGCGCCGCCCTCAATTTGGAAACAGTCTATGGGGTTGAGGTGGTCGGAACGCTGCCGCAGGGGCTGCCGTCATTTTCCATTCCGCAAGTGCCGTTCACGACCTATCTGGCGATGATCTTGCCGGCCATTGGCGTTTTGCTGGTGGCGTTTAGTGAGGCGTTGGGGGTGGCGCACGAGTTTGCCGAAAAACATGGCTATGAAGTCGATTCCAATCAGGAGTTGAACGCCCATGCGGCGGCAAACTTGGTGAGCGCTTTGTTTGGCGGCATGTTGGCCGCCGGCAGCATGTCGGCCTCAGCGGTTAAAGAGAGCGCCGGCGCGCGCACCCAGGTTACCAATCTGGTGACATGGGCAGCGACCATCATCACCCTGCTCTTTCTGACGCCCTTGTTTGCCCCGCTGCCGGAAGCGGTACTGGCCGCGCTGATCATCCATGCTGTGTGGCATATCATCGCCTCGCGCAAGCTGCAAAAATTGCGGTTGGAATCACGGGTTGAATTTTGGTTTGGCGTGATGGCGCTGGGCGGTGTGCTGTTGATTGACGTGCTGGAAGGCATGATTATTGGTCTGGTGGCCTCGCTTGTATTTGTTGTTTACAAGACGAGCCGGCCGCATATTGCCTCGTTGGGGCGTGTCCCCGGCGTGTCCGGCGCTTATACGGATTTGGAACGGCATCCTGAGAATATACCGGTGCCCGGCGTGTTAATTGTGCGCGTGGATGCACAACTGTATTATGCCAACGCCCTCACCGTCAAGGATCGTGTGAAAACCATGATCGCTGAAATGGAGCCGCCTCCCCGGGCTGTGATCCTGGACTCTGCGGCCTGGTACGAGATTGATTTGACCAGCACCGACATCATCAAGGGATTGGTTAAAGAACTACGGGGAAATGGCATCGCTGTGTACCTGGCTGACGTGCATGCCCCCGTCCTGGAGCACAGCCGCAAGACCGGTTTGCTTGAAGCATTTGGCGAAGATCGGGTGTTTCCAACCGTGGAAATGGCGGTGCAGCATGTTGAGGGAACGGCCGTTACCGACGAAATTACTTTAGCAGACAACCAATCATAAAGCGGCTTTTGATCATGCATAGAACAAAAAAGAGAAAGGAAACATACAAATGAATGTTAAACAAGTTTTTTATGTTATCGGGATAGGGATGTTATTGCTCACCCTGGCTGCTTGTGGCGGGGAAGAGCCAACGCCCACACCTCTGCCTACCGCCTTGCCCACCGTCGTGGTGGCCGAAGTCCAGCCCACGCCAGAACCAGTCAGCAGTTTTTGCGCTACCGTCAACCCCACCTGGATCAGCATCAATACCAGTGGGCTGAACTATTCCTGGCAGGCCAACTGCGTGCCCGCCACGCCCTATGACCAAAGCCAGCCGCCCGGCCCCAAAGGCTTGCCGGAACATATTGAGATTAACTTCGGGGTCACCAATCTGGCCGATAAGCAGCCCGGCGATCCTGTTATTTACATCATTCCCGCCGCTGATTACCAGGCGCAGTGGGCTGCGCAGGGCAATGATTCCATTACCCAAATTATGGCTGCTCAGCAGGCGATGCTGGCCTCCCAGCCATCCCCCTTCGACAGTGTAGGCATTTTGCCCATGGAAGAAGTGGGCGGCACGCTGGACCTGTCGGTGCAGCAGCAGTATCTAGATTTTGAAACCTGGGCGGGATTCCGTTTTGTCGGCCGTTTTAGCCAGGGTCCTAATCCCGTAACCAATCAGGGATTACAGTATATCTTCCAGGGTTACGCCGGTGAAAACGACGAATATTTTGTCGCCATGTTCTGGCCGGTTACGACGCCATTTTTATGGGATGATGCCGCTTCCGTACCTCAGGAAGAGATGGATGCGCTGAACGCCGATATGGCTGCCTACATGGCCCAGAAAACAGAAATGCTGAACATGCTGACCGGTGACGATTGGGTGCCCCCCTTAACCGTTTTGGATCAGATGTTGGCTTCTATTGAATATAACGATCCGCAAGCGCCGGAACCTGTTCCCACGGTGATTGTGCCCACGCCAGAGCCAGGTGTGCCCTCCGGTCGTGTGACAGCCCCCAGCGGCGTCAATGTTCGTACTGGTCCCGGTTCGGTGTATCCCGTCATCGGTACTGCCGCTTTCGGCGCGGAGGGCGTGATTATTGGCCGCAGTGCGGACAGCGCCTGGTGGGTGACGCCGCTGCAAGGAGCGCCCAACAATCAAGGCTGGGTATCGGCGTCTTACGTGCAGGCGTTTAATGTCGAAAATGTGCCAGTCATCGCGCCGCCTCCGCCGCCCGCGCCCACAGCCACGCCCACACCCTTACCCACCTCCATGCCCACACCTGTCCCTTCTATCGCCTTCTGGGCGGATCAGACGACGATTGAGCAAGGTCAATGTACCACGCTGCGCTGGGATGTAAGAAATATTCAAGCGGTTTGGGTCTATCCGCAAGGGGAAAATTTCCAGCAGTTTCCAGTGACCGGCCAAGGCAGCCAACAGGTTTGCCCCCCGCAAACGACTACCTATGAAATGCGCGTGCAAAACGTTGATGGCTCGATTGATACGCGGCAGGTGACGATTGTGGTCAATCAGAGTAATCCGCTGGTCAACACAAGTTGGACGCTGGCTTCGATGAATATCAATGGCGTCCCTATCCCTGGCACAACCATCACCCTTTTCCTGGGGACCGGTAATGCCATGAACGGCAATGGCGGCTGCAATTCTTATAACGGCAGTTACTCAGTAGGGGGCAGCAACATACGTTTCAGCGGGGTGGTATCCACCATGATGACCTGCGGCGCCGAAATTGATGCGCAGGAACAAATGTACCTGGGGCTTTTGCAGTCGGCGTTGTCTTACCAACTGAGCGGCAATCAACTGATTATCTTTGGTCAGAGTGGTACGGAGATTTTGCGGTTTAACCGCGCAGGTTAGTTAGCAGCCGCGGTATCCTTGCCGCGCTCGTGTAAGCGCAACAGGGATGTCGCGGCTACAACTGCTTTTCCGCCAGGCTGCTAGAATGGGCGGGCACAAGGCCCGCCCCTACCCAACATCATAATCTGAAAGTCTACAGCGTTGCTCTTGTTTTAGCTTTTGTTGACGGGGGATGATTTTAAACCGTGGCACTGTTTGTATTTCTTGCCGCTGCCGCAGGGGCAGGGTTCGTTGCGGCCTACGTGGGCATAGAGGGCGGCTTCTTCAGCGGTTAACTGAGCCATGATTTCGTCGGCATAACGGCCGTTTCGCAGCAAATCAGCCATCCTCTTCATCGGTTTATCAATGTGGTTGAAGAAGGCTTTGTACCCGGCGCACAGGTAATTCAGTCCCGGCTCTCCATCCGGGGTGAGGATGAAACGGTTGCGGGGGCATTCGCCGTGGCAGGCAAAGCGCACTTCACATTCCCGGCAGTAGCGGGGCAGCGTGTCCCGCTTATCTAGGCCAAATTGCTGCTGCTGTGGCGACGCCAGCAGCTCAATGAGGTGGGTTTCCCGGATGTTGCCCAGCTTGTAAGCCGGTTCCACAAAATGATCGCAGCTGTAGAGATCGCCGTTGTGTTCCAGCGCCAGCGCCTGCCCGCACGTTTCGTTAAAGATGCAGACGGCCCCCGACACGCCCAGCCAGTTGGCTAAAGCTGAGTCGAAATGCTGGATAAAGACCTGCCCCACGTCGCGCCTTACCCATTCGTC
>JAWOGU010000734.1:0-3762 GCA_046496595.1 Chloroflexota bacterium | reverse complement strand
TGGGACATAGCGCAAAATCACTTTTTGTTGTGGCCTCATACGTCAAAATCCTTATGTAAAGGTAAGATGACGGAAGCGTACTCATTTACGCAGTTATGACGTAACAAGATGACCCAGAAGGAACAGTTATTCGGTTTTTAAAGTACCAGACACGGGTATAGTCTATTGAAACCCGCGTTCTACGCATCACGTATCATCTGTTCCTTCGCCATTGATACAGTTTGTACATGGTGTTGTTGTAGACGCGGTCGGCGGCGCCGACGGTGCGCTGAATTCGGCCGCCATAGCCGCGTTTGGCGCGGTAGACGCCCCACAGGCCATCGTGGCGGTCGGCGAAGCTGGCTTCCAGTTCATCTTCCGGAACGTCGGGGATGCCCCAGAGATCGTAGCTGGTGCAGCCCTGGCTTTTGGCCCACTGGATGGCGGTCCACTGCAAGGCGTAGGTGGGCATGCGCTGCCGTTCTTCGCTGCTGGAGGCGCCGTAGAGGTAAATGGCTTTGTTTCCGAAACTGGAGACCATGATGGCGGCCAACGGCCGTTCTTCAAATTCCGCTATAAACAAAGCCAACTGGTTGTTGGGGGCGAACAGGTTGAAAACGGTCTGGTAATAGCGGGGATCGTGGATGCTAAAGCTGTCGCGTTCGCCGGTAGTTTGCATCAACCGGTTGAAGGCAGGTAAATCTTCGCGGGTTCCCTGGCGCACCACAATCTCTTTGCGCTCGGCCAGACGGATGTTGTAGCGCGTTTTCTGCTTCATCTGCGCCAGGATGTCATCCAGGTCGGGGCGCAGGTCAATGACGACGGTGTTGGGCGGCTGGATGGTGTCGGTGTGGGGCAGGAGGTCGTGGGCGGCGCAGAGAGACGCCCAGTTGTCGGCGGGCATGTCGTGCTGCCAGAGCAGTGGTTCTACTTTGACGATGCTCGCCCCGCGCTGGTAGGCGGCCTGATCGATCTGGTTGAGCAGCACAGTCACTTGCTCGTCGTTTTGCCACTCTACCAAAGGGCCGTGAGGGATGTAGCCGATTTTGACGATGCCCAATGCTTTGGCGCGAATCAGGATTTGAGCGCCGGCGATGAGCCGCCCTTCCTGGCGCATCCAGACGCGCTGCGAGGTCCAGTTGAATTTGTTTTTCAAGGAGGCCCAGGCGGTTGTTTGCAGGATGCTGCCGTTGGGATGCGCCGCCACGAAGGCGTCCCATTCGGCGTCTTCGGCGGTGTAGGGTTGTTCGGCCAGTTCAAAGGGTTGTATGCTCATAGCGGTCGGGATATATACCCGATCGGGCGGGGAATGGCAACTTTGTTCATCGAGGGCGAAGGAAGAGTTTCGGTGTTATACTTTTTGAGTCGTAAAATGATCCGTGAACTGTGAAACGGGAGATTTGTGATTTTACGCAGCACGCTTCACGAATCGCTATTCAAGAAATAATAGTGACGCAGGGGAAATCCACATGGCACAGGCACACACGCTTTATCGTTTGCAGCAGATTGATTCTGAGATGAAGGCGAAAAAGACGCGGCTGTTGGAGGTGTTGCAGGCGCAGAAGGAATCGGCTGAGATGTTGGCGGCGAGGGGCAGGGTGGAAACGGCCGTTACCGACCTCCACAAATGGCAGGCCCAACACAAACGCTACAGCCTGGAGCTGGAAGACCTGACTGCCAAGAGCAAACGGTCGGAAGAGCGTTTGTACTCAGGCAGTGTCAAAAATCCCAAAGAACTGGCCGACCTGGAAAGCGAAATTAAGTCATTGGGGCGGCGCACCGCTGCTCTGGAAGATGATATCCTGGAAACGATGGTCTTCATCGAGGATGCCGAAGGGGAGAAGTTGGCAGCCGAAGATGTGCTGACGAATCTAGAAACGAAACGGCAAAGCGCTAACGCAGGCTATCAGAAAGAGCAAAATGAACTGGCGCTGCGCCTGCACCACCTCACCCAGGACCGTAAAATGCTGACCGCCGAAATTGATGCCACTTCCCTGCAAGAGTATGAGACGCTGCGCCAGCGTAAAAACGGGGTGGCGGTCGCCAAATTGAGAGTGAACCAGTGCCAGGCCTGTTTCACCACGGTTTCGGCCACTATCGTGAAAAAGGCGGAGATGGGGGAGATGGTTTACTGCGGCGGCTGTGGGCGGATTTTAGTCAGTGGGTAGCCGGTTAGTTAGTTAGTCGGTATCTTCTCAAAAAAGCGCGGCGGAGTTGGTTGAGCCTGTCGAAACCAACGGTCTTCGGCAGGCTCAGACCTCGTTCCCCCAGAATATTGAGAAGATACCTTAGTCGGGTAGTTTGTGAATGGGTATGAGAAAATAGAGATGCCAATTCAGAGCAAAGCTTTCTTTATCGTAAATGCGGCTATTTGCAATTTGAGAAGACTTCAATTGATATAGATAGATATTCAAAACGAAAAATACAAGCGGTTGTGGGCAACCAAACAATATGAAATTCCATGATAGCGACCAGTTAAGTGTTTAAAAAAGTGTCAGGATTGATATCGGCTTGTTTGAGAATCGCTCGAAGCGTGCCTTCTGGCATATCACCAGTGTGGTTGGGAATGGTTGTGTAACGATTTGTAGCAGGGTTGTACCAAATTTCATGACTTCCGGCAGCATGGCGATCAAACTGGAAGCCAAGTTTTTTGAGGCGCTTGATGATCTCCCGGTATTTGAAACCGGCTAACCGTCCCATTAGGCTCCCAAAATCAGTGGATAATCAAATGAATCCTGGATGGATGATAAACGAATCGGGTTGTCCCGTTCGTTTTGAGCCTCGATGAGTTTTTTAGCCACATCACGCGCGATTTCCAGGGTTTCTGTAATTGTACGTCCTTGTGCCACCAGTCCAGGAATATCATCAGAAGTAGCCAGATAAACGCCTTCGGGTAATTTTTCAATGTGAATATTTGCCAGCTTTTCCATACTTGCACCTCAAATCGCAAACAGTCGGTTTTCAGAAATTTGTCACTTCAACTATGCAACAGTATAAATCTTTTGGCTTCTTGAACCAATTTTGTTCGCCAAACTATCAGACTATTCGACCATCAGACTACCCGGCTAACAGACTACCCGGCTAACAGACTATCCGACTATCAGACTGTTTAACGTCTCTTGCAGGAGCGCCCAGGCTTGCGTGATGTGGCTTTCCTGGGTGCGGATGTTGCCGATGGCGAGGCGCAGGGTGTAACGGCCGTTTAACTTCGTATGTGAAATAAAAATCTGACCGGTCTCGTTGACAGCGTTCATTAAATCTTCGTTGAGCTTATTGAGTGTGTCCTCGTCGTCCATGTTCTGAGGATGGGCGCGGAAACAGACCACGCTGAAAACGGTGGGAGCCGTACGCTCGAAGTCGGGCGATTTATCCACCCAGGCTGCAAACAGCGCCGCCAGACGCATGTGCTCGCGCAAACGAGCGATCAGCCCTTCCTGCCCATAAGCGCGTAAGACAAACCATAATTTAAGCGAACGGAAGCGGCGGCCCAACTGCACGCCGTAGTCCATGTAATCGCGCACGGCGTGGGCGTCGGTTTCGGCGCTGCGCAGGTATTCCGGCAGCAGGCTGAAGGCGCGTCTGACTACCTCCGGGCGGCGCGTGTAAAAGGCGCTGAGGTCCATGGGCGTGAAGAGCCATTTGTGCGGATTAACCACCAGGGAGTCGGCGCGGTCTACGCCATTGAACAGGTGTCTTTTCTCCGGTACCATGGCTGCCACGCCGCCATAGGCGCCGTCGACGTGCAGCCACAGGCCGTAATGCTCGGCAATGTCGGCGATGGCG
>JAWOGU010000711.1:0-3099 GCA_046496595.1 Chloroflexota bacterium | reverse complement strand
GAACAAAGGCGCGCCGGGATAGCCAACCGTCAGATTTTTTGTGCGCAGCACGGTGCGCATACTGCGCTCCGCCGCTTCCAGCTTGATATTGAGCTGCGGCAGCCGATCCGCCGGCGGCTTGACGGCGCGCAGCCGCCGTTCCGCCTCATTGACGCTGATGGTGCGCACCCGGCCGCCCACTTCCAGCCAGCTTTTAGCCTGCAACTCATCCAGCGACGCGCCCGCCGCCGCCTGCTCCAGCAGCACAATATCGCGGGTGAGCCGCTTGAGCTTGCCTTTGGCGATGTCGGTTTTGCCCCCGGCAATATGTTTGCGCACAAACTCGATTTCGGCCGTCAGCCGGGCGATTTCGCTCTCAAACAACTGCTGTTCGCGGGCCAGTTCGTCTTCGCGCTGGCGCACGTAGCTGCTGTAATTGCCTCGGAACGACTTGAAGCGGCCGGGCAGCATTTCCCACACGTGGCTGACGATTTTGTCCAGAAAATAGCGGTCGTGGCTGACGACGATGAGCGCCCCAGGCCACTGACGCAGCGTTTGCTCCAGCCACTCAACGGCCGTTACGTCCAGATGATTCGTCGGTTCATCCAGGATGAGCAGGTCGGGCTTTTCCAGCAGCAACCGACCCAATAGCAGGCGCGTTTTTTGGCCGCCGCTGAGGTGGGTAAGCGGCATGGACCACTCTTCCGGCGCAAAGCCGAGACCAAGCAGGACGCGCTTGATGTCCACCTGATAGTCGTAGCCGCCGGCGTGTTCGTACAGTTCTTGTAAACGGCCGTAGCGGTCGAACAGCTTTTCGTCGCTGTCGCCAGCCGCCATCATGCCTTCCATCTGGCGCAGGGCGGTTTCCATGCGCTGCACTTCGGCGA
The DNA here is from genome assembly GCA_046496595.1 of Chloroflexota bacterium. GTDB lineage: Bacteria > Chloroflexota > Anaerolineae > Promineifilales > Promineifilaceae. The sequence goes on along the minus strand of JAWOGU010000711.1, from coordinate 2,233 downwards.
AAACGGTGAGCATTTCTTCGTAGACGGTGTTGTCCTGCCCGGCGAAGGTAAGGACCGCTTCCTGGCGCAGGTAACCCAGGGCCAGATCATGGGCGCGATGCACCTGTCCTTCGCCGGCTTCGGCCAGACCGGCCAAGATGAGCAGCAGGGAGGTTTTGCCCACACCGTTCGGCCCCACAAGACCAACGCGGTCTTTGGCGGCCAACTGGAAGCTGACGCCGCTGAACAGGTCGAGCGCGCCAAAGGATTGGGCGAGGTTTTTAGCGGCTAAAATGGTCATGGGGAGATTATAGCGCGGGGGTAATTTTATTCGTAGGGAGATTGGATGAGAACGGCCGTTTTCAAGGCGCTTGCTTGGTGGTAAATTGTAAACAGGTAAGGGAATGGGGGGAAACGGCCGTTTCTAACAATTAACGGAGAACGGGGAACGGAGAACGGGGAACGGCCGTTTCCACCCTATCCGGCATTGGTTCTTCAGTCGAAGCAGCCAGGGTTGTGTTTGCAGCCGCCACAGTTGCAGTGGGCATGGCTGGTGTGGTTGTCGGTTGCGCTGCCTGACAGCCCATTAAAACAGACAGTAATGTGCCATAACACATGAACACGGCAGCATACGATATGCGCTCTAGCAAGCGGGAAATTTGATTGTTTTTCCTGAACATCATTTACTCCTCTATAGTTGTAGTGACTGGCAACCACGTCTTAACGGCAAAAACTGAAGTGTAAGAAAGAATCTGTTGAACCTCTCCCGTCGTGAAGTTAAGGACATATAAGCCATTAAATTCTGGGGGAGGACTCCCATTTATAGAAATAGAATAAACAAATAAATTATTTTCCGAAAACCAATCGCCAGTCGCTACAGCATAAAAACTTGCTCTAACAGGGTGGGAAACTTCCAATGCAGGCAGTTCATATCGTGTTGTTAACACTTTCCCTTCCCAATCCGTCACATAAAAATAAGTCAATCGGTCGTGTGTGTTGTCACACTCGGCATACAGAAATTCAAGCGTTTCGGTGTCCTGCCAGTGCATACTGCTCGTGCAAGTAGGAACTTGTTGTTGGAATATCGGTTGTGGGGGATTAGGGTCTCCGATTTTATGCACATGTAAAACAGCTTGCTCATCCAATGTGGAATTTCCAATAGTATAGGCTGCCCATTTGTCCCCTTCCGGTGAAAGCAGGTATTGTGAACCGGTACGGCTCAAAGGCAGAACGGCCGTTTCTACCAAAGTAGGTGCGGCATCGCCTATACAGCTTTTATAAAGAGACACTACAACTTCGCCATTCTCCAACTTGTCATCAAAACCTGCCAAACAGTTGGGATCCTCGCCATAAAAGCTATGGGGAGAAAAAGAGAATTCACCAGTGGCGACCTCGCTATACGTATCTCCCCCAACATCACCAAGTAATAACTTGCCGCTTGAATAAAAAGCGACACGACTTTGATCGGGTGATAAAACGAGAGAATTAACCGTTTTTATATTGTGCGGGATGCCTTCTATTTCACTCAAAGGAAGCATTCCTGTACCGTCACTGTAAATAAAATAGTTATCAGGGGGTGGAGTGTCCGGACCCGCTGTACAGTTAGTAGCCGTTTTAGAACAAGCATTACCTGTAAACAGAATACTCCATACCGGATCTGGAGTAGGCGTGAATGTGGGTAAGGGGGTAGGCATGGCTGTCTCTGTGGGCAGAGGGATAGTTGTAGATGTGGCTGTAGCCGTTTCCACCCTATCCGGCATTGGTTCTTCAGTCGCAGCAGCCAGGGCTGTGTTTGCAGCCGCCACAGTTGCAGTGGGCATGGCTGGTGTGGTTGTCGGTTGCGCTGCCTGACAGCCAACAATGAAGGCAAGGCTCAAAATAAGAGAAACAAAAGTTAATTTAGACATCAGCATCTCACTCCATATCGGTATCTATCAGCCAGGTTAAATTCCTGGTCGTTTTAGCTGGCTGGTGATTGGCAAGCGGGGTGTGGCTCGGTTCAAAAACCGGCCACAGCAAGGGAATGGTAGGGAAAACGGCCGTTTCCACCAATAACCAATGTATTTTAGCTTCCTCATTTTGAAGACCTGATAAACATTGTTCACAGCAAAGAGAGCCAATCCCTGTAAAGCAATTAAGACTTGAGCAGGTGATGAAGACGGGCAATCTCATCGAGTAAACGAGGAATATCCTGCCTTGCATTGGCAATAAAATCTTGGTCAGCGATTGTAGCGGCAATAATTTCCATGTCCCT
>JAWOGU010000478.1:0-5714 GCA_046496595.1 Chloroflexota bacterium | reverse complement strand
GGGGAGAAGCCCCAATAACCGTACTGCGCATCCTCGAGGCCATGTTCGATCTGGGCCTGCACGTAAAGGGGATGGGTGATCCCCCAACTCTGGGGACCCCACTCCTCTTCGGGTACCAGCAGCGTCACCATCAGCGCTTCAAACATGCTGCCACCCCAAGAAGGAACGATGTTCATCCCGCGATAGGTGTAATGGCCTTCGAATACTTCCACGCCCAGGTAGGTATGGAATTCACCTTCGGGCTGCATTTCGTGCCAGCCCCAGTCGCAGGTGGCGGGGAAGGTTCGCCACATCTTGAAGTAGTGGGTCTCCGGTATCTGATCCCAGGCAATGCCGATATAGCTGGCGATGCGCGGTTCCGTGTTCAGTGTGCCGTAATGATGGCAGGTGTAGAAAACATCGGAACCGACGCCAGGATAGTTATCCTGGACAAAACATCCGGTCGGGGGTGAGTCCCAGAAGCCACCGCGCAGCAGCCCTGCGCCGGGATCGTAGTAAAAGCCAAAGGCCATCTCGTCCAGGATGGCCTGGGCTTCGTCCCGCAGCTGCGGGACAGAGTTGGTGACCATGATCAGCGCGGCTGCCAGCCAGCCGTTGTCGACCGAAGAGAGGAAGGGATAGACCGGGTCGCCGGAGGGTGGCCACGCTGTTAGCTTCTCTCCGTTAGCGGGATCATACCAGTTATAGAACTGGCCGCTGGCTTCGTGACGCTCCATCGTGGACAGGGTATCAAGTGTTTGCGCGATGCGTTGGCGCGCCTCCCGTGGTTTGATGATGCCCAGGTCACGGGCGACCAGGGTGCTCCAGATGTAACTGCCGATGTTGGTCGGCGAGCTGTAACGCGCGCGTGTCCCATCGGCGTGGAGATTGTCGGCCGGCAGGCCGGTTGGATAGGTCATGGCGACGAAGGAATCCCAGGTGTCTTCGGCAACAATGAGGAGCGCTTTGCGCACCTGGGCGGGGTTGGCCTGATCGGGGATGACGGCCGTTAGATCGTTTTGCGTCTGAATGGGGAAAACGGCCGTTAGCTCGTTCTGCGCCTGAACCGGGACAATCGCGGCCAGGAACACAAACAAAGCCAGTAACAGAATTTGATGAAGACGAACATTAGATTTCATGGAAACACCTCCAAACGAATATTAGGGAGCAGCCAGTAAACAGTAAACAGTAATCAGTCTCCAGACTCTTAGTCGCCCCTCCGCCACCGTGAGCTGCCTGCTCATAGCTACTCCTCAACGCCCAGGCGCGTCAGATTTGCCTGGGCGCGGTCGACAAGATCCGGCTGGTTGCGAAACGAGCCGATTATTTCGCGATAGATATCCTCGGCGGAGATCATGTCCCCATCGGCTTCATAGAGTTCGCCCAGCCGCAGGTAAACAATACCCAGATAGGGGTTCGCACGGCCGATATTCCTCAGGACAAACTGCTCTGCCTGCTCGATGGTCAGGCGTTCGTTGATGATTTCATCAATGCGAACTTTTGCGCTGGAGACAGAGGCCGGTACGGGGCGGGCATAGTTGCCCCGCCAGATACGTTCGATGTCAGCATAACCGCCGAAATGCACAAACTCATTACTTTCCTCGTCGAATTCCTCATAGCCAACAAGCGCCTCGAGATAATTTTCGGCTTCAAAGCTGGCATTCGCATCAGCCGTATAGGTGGTTGTCAGCCGCTGTGCGTCCCACCAGGCCAGGGCATAGGTAGCGACAAAAACGGCCGTTACTGCCAACGCAATAAGCGGAAAACGCCACTGTTTGAGACGACTCGGCGCCACAGGAACAGGAGTCCCTTGAATGGAGGGCAGGTTCGTGGTCATACGCTACCTCACTTGAACGTCACGTTGGCAAATGCCTTCATGAACTGATCCTGTAAAAGGAAGAAGATCAAGACGAGAGGCAGCGTAACCAGGGTCGTCGCCGCCCAAATTTGCTGGGCATTCTCGCCCGGCACCGATGATTGGAATTGCAGCAACCCCAACTGCACCGTCCATTTGTCCGGAGTATTGAGATAAAGCAAGGGGCCAAAGAAGTCATTCCAACTGGCCATGAAGTTGAGGATGGCGACCGTAGCCAGCGCCGGCCGGGCCAACGGCATGATAATGCGCAGGAAGATCGTTAATTCATTCGCCCCATCCAACCGCCCCGCTTCCACCACCTCATCGGGGATGGTGATCATGAATTGGCGCAGCAAAAAGATGTTGAACACCGTCACGGCTGCGGGAATGATCAGGGCGTGAAATTGCCCCACCCAACCCAGGTTAAACATCAGTACGTAGGTGGGAATGAGAAAGAGAATGCCGGGAATCATCATCGTCGCCACCATGAAGCTGAAGACGAAGTTGCGACCGGGAAACGGTATCTTGGCAATAGCGTAAGCGGCCAGCGCGCTCAGCAACGTATTGAGTACGGTAATGGAGATAGCCAGGATAAGCGAGTTGCGGAAGAGCAAGCCCATGTTCAGCCGCTCAAATACGCCTGTATAGCCGCTGAAAGTAATTTCGCTCGGCAGGCTGGTTGGCTGGTGCAAGATTTCACGACCAGGCTTTACCGAGTTCATCAGCATATAAATAAAGGGATAAAGCACCACGATGGCCCCAATCAACAATAGAGCATAAATGACGATGGTGGACCAGGGGATGCGTTTCCGGGGTTGGGTCAAGGCGGGTTTAGCTGATATCTCGCTCATAAATCACCTCAATCACTGTCCGCCGAGACAAAGCGGAACTGTAATACTGTTATCAGGCCGATGAGAACCGCCAGCAGTAGACCAAGCGTGGAGGCATAGCCCATGTTGGAGCGATCAAAAGCCTGCGCATATAAGTAGAGCACTGGCGTCAATGCCTGGTTGTCTGCACCGCCATAGAGGTCGAAGAGGGCAAAAACCTCAGTAAACATTTGCAGACCGTTGATAATGTCTACGACCAGGAGAAAGAAAAGCTGCGGCCGTAATTGTGGCAGGGTGATGTAGCGAAACAAGGCCCACTCGCTGGCGCCGTCAATGGAGGCCGCATCATAGAGATCCGGGCTGATCGAATAAAGACCTGCCAGCAGAATGACAAAGCTGATGCCGAACCACTTCCAGGTGTTGATCAGGGCGATGATGGGCATTGGCAGCCATCTGTTGAAAGTCCAGAACACAGGCCCATCTAGGATACCCGTGTTCACCAACAGGCTCTGCACCGGCCCGGTGGGGCTGGCAAGATAGCCGCCAACGATCATCAGCACCATCGTGGAAGTGAGGACCGGTAAGAAGTAAACCGTGCGAAAGAAACGCCCGCCCCATTTGGCGCGAAAAACGAGAACGGCCGTTAGCAGACCCAGGCCATTCTTGAGTACGATGAAGATAGCCTGGTTGTAAACAATGTTAAAAAGGCTTCGCCAAAAGAGGGGGTCAAGTATTCCCTGTAACCAATTGCCTACCCCGACGAAGGCGCGGTTTTCCGGGGCTACGAAGGAGTAGTCAAAAAACGTGAGATAGAATGACAACACAAGAGGATAAAGCCCAAAGACAATATAGAGGACGACCCACGGTGCGATAAAGACGTAGCCCCAGAAATTGCGGCGCATGTTTTGCCAGAGGGAGCGCCCTCTCTTCCCGCGCCTGGTTCCAATGGTGTCGGGCAGCCGCTCTTCAGCCACCGTTACCTTAGCCATTTCGGTTCTCCTTTCCCACTGGGAATGCGCGGCAGCGTGACACAGACACTAGCTATCACGCTGCCGGCGTGTAAAAACACGATGGATTATTGGTCTAATGCAGCGCGCGCTTGTTCGGCTGCCTGTGTAACTGCATCTTCAGGAGTCAGTTTCCCTTCAACAACTGCCTGCTGGTAGACAGCCTGAACCTCATTGGCTACGGTCTCGGCTGTGGAAAACTGCTGCGGTAACATGCCGTTCTGCAGCACTTCGATAAACACCTGTCGTGATGGTTCCTTGAAGTAGGGATCTTCCCGCAAACTGACGAGCGTCGGCAAGTAGCCTAGCTCGGTGATGAACTGCCGGTTATTTTCCTCTTCCATGAGAAACTGGAGGAAACTCCAGGCGCGGGCCTGTCTCTCCGGCGTAGTTTTCATGATGATGAGCGCCCGGCCGCCGTAGGTTGTGAAGCTGGGGTCACCTTCATTGGGCACGGGTACCGGCGCGACGCCGACATCTTCACCAATCACCATAGGCTGGTCGGCCGCGGTCTCAAGGTTTGGTTCCCAGGAGTAGCCGTATTGCGGCCACATGCCGATCTTGCGGCTAAAGAAGTTCGTCTCCATGGTTAGCGGGGCAAACTGCTGGGCGGTTTGGGTGAATTCAAAGAATGCTTCCATCTGGCAGTCAGGATTGTCAAAGGTGATATCCGTGCCGAGCCGGTTTACAAGTTGGCATTGTCCCTGATTTCCGTTGAGATAGATGGGCTGGAGCATATTCCAATACCATCCACCCCAGGCCAATGCCTCATTCCAAAAAACGTTGCCGTATATGTCATCACCCAGATTGTCAATCGCTTCGGCCGCAGCCAAGTATTCATCCCAGGTCCGAGGTGGATTCTCCGGGTCGAGGCCAGCCTCTTCGAAGAGTTGTTTGTTGTAAATCATCAGGGTGAGGTCGGCGCCGATCGGGATGTAGTAGTTATGGCCGGAGAACTGTTCCACAATTGCGGGATCCACCTGATCGAGTAACAGTTGAAAGTCGGGTAAATCCTCTAGTGGAATCACAGCGTCATCAGACGCCATTTGCCCCAACGCGGGGCCGAGGGAAGTGATGACCAGATCGGGCTGGTTACCAGCGGCGATGAGCGCCTGGAAAATACCACCTTCAGGCTCGTCCTCTACCGTTACCTGAACGTTGGGGTTCTCCGCCATGTATTGTTCTGCCAGGCCGACCAGCACGTCATGCATGGCCCCGGCCACAGAAGAAACGCGAATGGTTCCTGCCGCAGTTTCCGCTTCCCCGGCTTCTTCGGCGGTCGGTTCAGTGGCCACCGGTTGGTCAGCGGCAGGTGCTTCTTCTGCGTCTGTAACGGCCGTTTCAGGCGTCGCGTCCCCGCCACAAGCCACAGATAAGCCCAGGCAGAACACCAAGACTAACAGCAAAATAGACAGTCTACGTAAATGAGTGATCTGGATATCCATTTTCCTTCTCCTTTCTCAAAGGCTGAGTTAGATACCCTTCCGGAGGTGAGTACCAGAGGTTATGAACAGATCACACGGCCTCCGGGAGGTACTCCAATAAGTTGTTTGATGGAAGCGCAAAAGCAACCATTCTTCTCTCTGGCAGGAACGCAAAATTATTCACCCACCAGAGGGCAAACTCATTCGTTGAACGTTTGACAGTCAACTGGATTCTATGGCTAAATAAAACAGGGAGATTTTATTTTGGGATGCAATTTTGCAAACGTTTAGTAAATTGTATTAGGTGTAAGTTAAATCATATATCTAGCGTTTCGTGGTTGCATCAGCCAGTCAGGTAGTAATTAAATCCCCCAACTGGGGGATATTTGGCGGTTTAGGGTACATTCGAGATACAAAAAAGTCCTACTTTGCTGAAAACTCTGGAAAAATCAGGCGTGACAAAATAGGTGTTTTGTGGGATCAAAGGTAGCCATGAAAAACTACAGGAATATCTGAACCCATTATTGAAAAAGTTCAATGACAGGCGAGTTGTTGAGAAGGTAAAACATGTGGTTTCTCAGGTCATCACCCATCAAACGCTCCGATTATGGACATTAGC
>JAWOGU010000636.1:0-25899 GCA_046496595.1 Chloroflexota bacterium | reverse complement strand
CTCGACACCGTTCATGTGGCCGCAACCAATCTTCTGTCCTGGTTGGGAGGTGCATAAGTGAATTCTAGCGTAACGCTTGATTGGTTCTTAACGCTGCTACCAGAAATTTCACTTGTCATTCTGTTAGCTGCCATTCTCATTTACGATCGTGGCCTAAACCCCTCAAATCGCCGCAATATTGGTTTGCTAACAGCCTGGGGCGCGTTTTTTATTCTCCTGCTGACTCTGGGTGTCTGGCTGTTCCTGAATATACCTGACACTTCGGCTTCATTGCAGGAGTCGCTTTATTGGGGCGGTATGATCCGCAACGATCTCATCACATTGATATTTAGGGTGATGTTCCTGTCCGCCCTCCTCCTAGTCAGCCTTATCACCGTGGATACAAAGCGCCTGCAGAGAGGAGAATTTTTTGCCTTACTGGTTGCTGCTACCATCGGCTTCAGTTTGATGGGCGCCTCAGCCGATTTGATCATGATTTACGTGGCTTTAGAAACCGCCAGTATCTCCTCTTATCTTCTGGCTGGCTACAAGACAGAAGATGATCTATCGACAGAAGCAGGCATTAAATACTTCATCTACGGCGCTTTTGCCACGGCCGTAATGCTTTATGGCATGAGCTTTATTTATGGCTTGTTTGGCGAAACGAACATTTATGCAATTGGCAGCAGCATATCAACATTTGTCGCCCAAAATGGTTCAATTCCAGCTGAAGCGAATGGTTTACTACTTTTAGCTGCTTTGTTGATCATTGTAGGGCTCGGCTTTAAGATTTCGGCCGTCCCACTCCATTTTTGGACGCCCGATGTCTATCATGGCTCCCCTACCAGCTTTACCGCGTTCGTTTCCACAGCATCAAAAGCTGCTGGCTTTGCTGTGTTCTTGCGCGTTTTTGATGCTGGCGTATTGGGTGTGCCTGATAAGAGCAGCTATTGGTGGGCAATGCTGGTAGCCATTTGCGTCGTCACCATGACCCTGGGTAACATGGCGGCTATCTTCCAGAAAAATCTCAAACGGCTGCTGGCTTATTCCAGTATCGCTCAAGCCGGATATGCCATGATCGGCCTGGTTGTCTTTACCCCTGATGGTTCCGCCGCCACCATGTTTTATCTATTGATGTATGTTTTCACCAACATGGCTGCTTTTGGTGTTATCATACTGATTAGCAATGTGTCTAACTCAGACGATTTAAAAGACTTATATGGCTTGAATCGACGTTCGCCTTATCTGGCGCTCGCGATGCTTTTTGCCTTGCTGTCTTTGGGTGGTATTCCGCCAACGGCCGGTTTTATCGGTAAATTTTTCTTATTTAAGGCAGCCGTAGAAGCTGGTTTATGGTGGTTGGCGCTGATAGGTATTTTGAATGCTTTTATAGCCCTTTACTACTACCTCACAATTGTTAAATACATGTACCTCTACCGTTCTGATGAGGAAGCAGTGGCTATACCGGTTTCTCGCGCAGCTCAAATTGGACTGGCAATATCGACAGCCTTGATTATTATCCTGGGTATCTATGCTGGCCCGGCATTTGATTGGACTCGGGAAGCAGCCAACGCTTTCTTCCCATTTATCGGCTAGGGTAGGAGACATAATTAAAATTGTCACTGCCATGAATTGTGATATAATGCGCAAATGCGCTTTGTAAAATAATTGTGTCCCAGAATTCTAATATCAATCACACAGTAAATGTAGTCAACTTAGTTGGGCAAGTTGGCTGCATGACTGGAATAGTTGCTCTAATTATCATTGGTATTTCTTTTGCCGCAGGTAGGTTCTTGGACAATTATCTGGATGTGAGGGGTGTCTTCACAGTAACATTGCTGCTCGTTAGTTTTCCCATAACCTTGTTTGCGATGGTGAAAATTAGCCTCTATATGGTAGCAAAGACGCAAAACCAGATAAACGAAATGCAGCAAATAGAAGATCAAACCAAAAGCGAAACTGAAACCGCTGAAAAAGAGGAAGCACATAGATGAAAAAACGATACTTAATTTTGATTTGTGTCTTTTTTATGATCGTTTTTGGCTCCGTTATAAATTACACAAAACCTGTTTTGCCCTATATTCAATTACCGGGAGAGATTTACCCAGGATCGCAGTACTGGCCTGTTTTTGGCACCTTTTTTGGCGGATTGACAAATACGTTTATGTCCTCATTGGTAGCCTGGTTTGTAGTGCTCATTCTTGTCCTGGTCTTGAAAGCCCGTTCACGTACAGTAGATGAGGTGCCGACTGGCTTTTATAATTTCTTTGAGATGATTGTAGAAGCAGCTTACAATTTCGCGGAAGGCATTGTCGGCCCAAAGGTTAAAGCCTTTTTTCCCTGGTTCATGACCTTTATTTTGTATATTTTAATTACAAATTGGATGGGCCTCATTCCAGGGTGGGATAGTATTGGCATGTGGGAGTACAAGCCCCATTTTTTGGCGGAAAAGGCAGCGAAAGCGCTGGAGCGGAAAGCAGAGGAACTTGGTCAAGAGCTGTCCCATGCTGAGATTGAAGAGTTTATCCATAATCAAACTGAATTTTTTGACGAACAAAACGTTGGTGATTTGCGGGTGCAGCCTGTCTTTAGCTTTTTGCCCCATATGGCTTTAATTCGCGCCAGTGCCAATGCCCAGCCGGACGCGCCTATTGTTGAAGATCGGGCAGGCCATAAAATTGGTCGTAACCCGGAAGCCGCCGATTGGACTATTGTGCCGTTTTTCCGACCGGGGGCCACCGATTTAAATTATACGCTGGCGTTTGCTCTGGTAGCGATGTTTATGGTCCAATTTTATGGCTTTAAATTCTTGGGCGGACGCGGTTATCTTTCAAAGTTCTTCCCGTTTGTGGGCAAGGGTTGGGGGCAGCAGGTGGCTAAAAACCCAATTAAAGCGATTGACCCGGCCGTAGGTATCTTGGAGCTTATCAGCGAGATTTCAAAAATTATATCGTTTGCCTTCCGTCTTTTGGGTAATGTGTTTGCCGGTATGGTCTTGCTCTTTGTTATGGCTTTCTTGCTGCCCGTAGCAAATGTGGTTTTCTTTGGGCTTGAGTTCTTTGTTGGTTTGATTCAAGCGCTGGTTTTTGCGCTTTTGATGCTTATCTTTATGATGAGCGCTTCAGAACATCATGGTGATGAAGATCATCACTAATTCTTGAACATTTTTTGAAATTTAATATCTAGTTGGAGGATTTTACATTATGGATGAAGCAGCTGCTTTAGCTTTGGCAATTGGTTTGAAAGCAATTGGTGCTGGGCTGGCTATGTCTGGCGCGATCGGCGCTGGTGCAGGTATCGGTATTTTGGTGAATGGGGCAGTACAGGGTATTGCCCGCAATCCAGATGCCAGTGGTAATATTCAGACGAATATGATTTTGGGTATTGCGTTCGCTGAAGCCGTCGCCATTTACGCACTTGTTGTGGCGTTGATCATTCTGTTCGTGATTTAAGTTGGCATAACCATTGTCATGGTTGTCGTTGGTTAGACAAATAAGGAGAATAGAATGGAAGCTCTAGGCATAAATGTTGGCTATCTCATTGTGCAGATTTTAGGCATCGCGATTTTGTTGATGCTGCTCAAGGGATTGGCTTTTGGCCCGATATTGCGGGTGCTGGATGAGCGCAAGGCACGGATTGCAAAGGGGTTGGAAGATGCACGTCAGGCTTCCATTGCCCGTGATAATGCGGATGCAGAGGCCAAAAAGATCCTGGATGCTGCTCGTTCTGAGGCTGCCAAGATACGTTCCGACGCGGCTGTACAGGCAGAAGAAACGGCAAAAGGTATTGTTAAGAAAGCGGGCGATGACGCCCAAGTTGTTGTTGAGGCGGCCCGGCTTGATGCAGAAGCAGAACGTGACCGTATTTTGGCTGATTTGCGTGGGCAGGTAGCGGGCATTGCGATGGCAGCCGCCAATAAATTGGTTGGTGAATCTTTGGACGAAGCTCGTCAGCGGGCGATTATTGCTGACTTTTTTGCCAAAGTCCCCGCGAGTGTTGCTTCGCTATCTGGTGCTAGTGCGGAAGTCACAAGTGCGCTGCCCTTAACAGAAGCAGAACAAGCTAAAGTAACTTCAACTTTAAAAGCCCCCTCGGTTTCTTTTAAGGTTGACCCCAATATTCTGGGTGGCTTGATTGTGCGTGTCGGGGATCTGGTTGTTGATGATAGTGTTGCGGGTCAGATGGGTGCATTGCGCGATTCTTTGAAGTAGTGCTGTGTACATCGGCTCTCGTTTAAAAGGCAGAAGAATTTTTACGAATGATGTGGTTGGTTAGGTAATTCGCAGTGGTTGATTGAGTTGCCTAACGGCCGTTTTTGACCCCGTAACCCTTCCAAATTGATAAGACCAGGGAACGCCGCCCTGGTCTTTTTTTGTTATACAAGCAAGTGCAAAAAAAGCGCTGATTAAGCGCTTTTTTATTTTCTCATGCTAGGGTAGTTGGGCGTCTGCTTGTTACCGCCCAAATTCTCGATGGTAGCCATTGCGATGGCTTGCTATGTTCCGTTTGGGCGCTTTAGACTTGTGTGGGCGGAGACAAAAGACCCCTCCCAAAATGGAGAATAACATAACCAGGGTGACTAATACTTCTATTTCCATTGGGTTCCCTCCAAATTTGGTTGCTTGCGCCAGTGCCAATTCAGGCACGGCTTGTTTTCGACTCTGGTACTATGGTACTGGAGGAAGGTTACAATTGGTGTTAAAAATTAGAGGGAATTCCGCAAAATTGTGGTGAGTGTAGATGTTACTTCATGAACGGCCGTTTCCATTTCAGCCGACAGCGCCAGCCCCAAGTCAGTATGAGCCGGTTGTAAGCCAATCAGCGCCACCTCGGTTTGGGTAACGGCCGTTAAATACTGTCCCAACATATACGGCGGCATCGTGTGGGTAGAAGCGCTGATACCCGTTGTTTCCTGCCAGGGCAGCCACCGAACGGTACCAGACGCCTCATCCATCTGCGCCATATCTATGAGGATAACCAGGTCCGGAGCAAACTTGCGGATTGGCCCGGTGTGATTTTCAGGAGCGTGAGCCGCTTCAACCAGCAGCACATTTTCAGGCGGGGAGGGACTTAGCGATTTAGATAGACCGCGAATCACAGCAATGCCAGCGGCATCGTCGCCGCGCAGCTCATTGCCAATGCCCACTAACGCGATGCGGATGGGCGATCCATCTGCTTTATTACTCAGTTGGGTCAGCTTCTGCGCCAGCGAAGATTGCCAGGGCTTCGGCCAGGTCTTCATCTCGACCATAGCTCACTTCAAATGGTACCTTACTGGTCGCCGCCAGTTCCCACTGTTCATCAGACATCTCAATGCAGCCAAAGCGGCAGCTTTCAATACATTGCGCACAGTAGGTACAGCGATCCATGTGATACTGCATCACAAAACGTTTCGCCTTCTTGTCAATCGTAATAATCTCAATGGCGTCAGCCGGACAATCCTTGTTGCACAAAGCACAACCTGTGCAGGCTTCAGGATTCCAGGTCAATTTCCCACGCAGCCGTTCCGGCGCTTCTATCCGTTCAAACGGATACTTCTGGGTAATTGGCTTTTTCCAAAGCGACTGCCATACATCGCCAAGCATCGTTCCTATTTTCATAACAGCCTACTCTCTTAACCGATAATCGGTAATCACTGCACAGACTATAGATAGCTGCACAGTGTTAGATCAACTTTAACACCATAATGACAAGCCATTGCAGCAGAACCAGCAGCGCTCCATATCGCCACCACAAGCCGACTGTCTGATCAATGCGCAGCCGGGTCATGACGGATTGGATAGTAGCCAGTACAACCAGAAGCCCAACCGTTTTTACCACAAACCATAAAGGATTAGACACACCGCCTAAATAAAATGCCGTAATGAGGGTTAAGCCAATAATCAGTTCCGCCCCTTTGCCCAGGTGGAAGATAGCCAGGCCGCGACCACTGTACTCTGTTAGGGCGCCGGCCACAATTTCTGTTTCGGCTTCTGGGGAATCAAAGGGGGGCAGTTCGAGCTTGCCCATTAAGCCAATCAGCGCCACCACAAACCCCACAGGCTGCAAGATCATCAGCCAGGTATGGCTTTCCGTGTAAGCGATAATTTCGCTGATTTGCCAGCTTTGGGCGGCAACAGCTGGTCCCAGCAGAGCCAGTAAAAAGGGCGCCTCATAGGCGAACAATTGGGTCAAGGCCCGCGTAGAGCCAACCAGTGAGAATCGTTCTTTGGCGTTGGCGCCTGCCAGCCCGATGCAGAGTGTCATCAAACTCAGCATATAGACGGCCACGATGAGGTCGCCGGGAAAACTGTAAGCTGGTTGCAGCCCCGCCATGGGTACGTATAAGGCAGCCGTTAACGCGCCGGCCAGCGCCACCAGGGGCAGTCCGGCAAAGAGGATGTGGTTGACGCCATCCGGAATGATTTCTTCCTTTGCCAGCAGTTTGACGGCATCGGCAAGCGGCTGGAACCAGCGCGGCCCCATGCGGTTTTGCGAACGAGCAATGATTTTGCGATCCAGCCATTCGTAAATCAGCCCGGCGAAGATGACAAACAAACCGCCAGGGAAAAAGAGCAGTGAGACAATATTGCCAATTGCTTCCATAACTAAACCTTCTCTGCGTAATACTCAATGCCGTATTGGCGCAGCCGTTCCCAGGTCCACTGGTCATGCTGTCCGGCAGATTCACACACCACAACGCCCCGGTCGTTGCACGAAAAACAAGGGTCGATCCCCACCAGAAGCATAGGCATATCGGCCAGTTGATGGCCGACAGCCAGCGCCAAGACAGAGGCCATGTTCATCATGGTGGGGGTGCGTACTTTCAGTCGTTCGGGCGTTTCACCGCCATTGCTGCGAATGTAGTAGAACACTTCACCGCGCGGCGCTTCTACGCGGCTGATGACTTCACCCGCTTTGATGCGGCGCGGGAAGCGTTTGGCCTGTAAGTCGCCTTCCGGCAGATTGTTCACGATCTCACGGATGAGACGGAAACTTTCAAATAATTCTTTTAGCCGGACGACAAAGCGGGCTTCCAGGTCTCCGGTTGTTTCCAGCACCATGTTGACGGGGAATAGATCGTATGCGGCGTAAGGGGCATCCACGCGCACATCGCGGCGCACACCAGAGGCGCGGGCGGTGGGGCCTAAAATGCCGAGGCGTTTGGCGTCTTCCAGTTTGGCGACGCCGATGCCGCGCGTACGCTGTAAGAACATGCCGTCGCTGGTGACGACATCCAGGTAGTGGGTGGTGCGTTTTTCTAAAAAGTCTACCGCTTCCAGGATGGTTTTGCGGTGCTCATCTGTGACATCGAACTTGACGCCGCCGAGGACATTGGCGGAATAATTGACCCGGTTGCCGGTGAGGTTTTCCAAAACGTCCATGATGGTTTCCCGGTCACGCCAGGAGTACATGAACAGGGTGTCGAAACCGGCTTCGTGCGCCGCCACGCCAAACCAGAGCATGTGGCTGTGTATGCGCTCTAATTCCGCCACCAGCACCCGAATGGCCTGGGCGCGGGGCGGCGCTTCCACCTCGGCCAGCCGTTCTACGCCTAAGGAGTAGGTGAGGGCATGGATGTGGGAGCATATGCCGCAAATGCGTTCCACCAGATACAGGTTTTGGTTCCAGTTGCGGGCTTCGGCCCCTTTTTCGATGCCGCGATGCACGTATCCCAGGCGGACGGTGGCGTCGGTGACGACTTCGCCGTCAACGGCGAATTCGAAGTGCCCTGGTTCTTTGAGGGCAGGGTGCTGTGGACCGATGGGTATGATAAATTTTTCTTTTTCCGGAATGTATTCGAGTGTCATGAGATGTTCCTCTATTTGTTTTCGGCCGTTGGCATGTGGAAATCTTTGCGCAGCGGGTAAACGCCGTCGGGCCAATCGTCGGGCAGGAAAAGATGGTCGGTGTTGGGCGTGTTGGTGATGGTGACGCCTAACATTTCGCCGACTTCGCGTTCATAGAAGCTGGCGGAGGGGATGATGCCGCAAACGCTGGGAACGACGGCATTGTCTCGGGGTAATTTGACAGCCAGGGTGACAACGGCCGTTCCGTGGCAAAAGTGGTAGAGCAGTTCAATGATCCCGGCTTCCGGTCCCAGGTCTACGCCGGTAATCGTCGCCAGGTAGCCCCACTCGTTATCGAGCAGGGCAGCGATAATGGCAAGCAGTTCATCCGCCTCAACGTCGAGATCCAGGGAATCAGAACGGCCGTTTCCCATTATCTTGATACGCCGTGTTGTATAGTCCAGCGGTTCATCCGTCTTGAGCCAGGGCGCGAGTATCTCCTCGGCTTCTTGCAGTTCGGTTTCAATTCGTATTTTAGAGTCAGGCAGCATCTAATATCTCCTCAGGTTTTTCGGCTGTGATAGGGTCTCCGGTTTTAAGCGCTGTCAACAGCTTCACCAGCCCATCAATAATCGCTTCCGGGCGGGGCGGACAGCCGGGTATATAGGCATCCACCGGAATCACTTCGTCAATATGCCCTACCACGTTGTAGCAGCCCTGAAACGCGCCGCCAGAAATGGCGCAAGATCCCACGGCAACCACAAACTTCGGGTCTGGCATTTGTTCGTAAATACGTAAGAGCCGGTCGCGGGATTGTAACGTGACCGGTCCCGTGCAGATGAGAATGTCGGAGTGGCGCGGGCTGCCCTGGAGTTTCACACCCAGACGTTCCACATCGTAACGGGGCGTGAGAGTCGCCAGGATTTCGATATCGCAGCCGTTACAAGAGCCGCTGTTGTAATGAATAAGCCAGGGCGAATTGACACGCGCCCAAGTCTTGATTTTGTCTAGAACATCATTCCATTCTTGTGTCAGGTTCATCGTGTTTCCTATTTATCGTAACAACTGAGACTTCGAGGGCTGAGCCTGTCGAAGCCCGTGCTACCTTTGACAAGTTCAGGCAGCAGGTCTGTGTTACTGCTTACCCCAATATCAGAGCCAGCAGCGCCAAAATGAGACCACCTAAAAAGAGGACGGCGATAGGTGAGGCCACGGCGCTGCCCAGCATTAAAACGCCCAGATGCAGCACGGCAAAAAACAGCGCACCCACAAAAAACGGCCGATAGCCCGGTACGCCTAATTTAACAGGCATGTTTTCGCCGCCGGTATAGGAACGGTTCTTTTCCGCATTGGGGTGGTTAGGTTCGGCAATCAGCCTTCCCAGACCGGACAATAAGCCGACCAGGACAATGTACAACACAAACGCAATGGGTGGTATCAACAGGATACTCATTTTTAGCCTCCAAACATCGCCATCAGAGCAGCGGCGGCGGGTTCAACCAGTGGGCTGATCAGACTGGGCCAGATGCCGAACACGACGACAGCCAGCGTCAGTACCAGCAGGGGAATCATCATTAAGACCGGCACTCTTTCACCTTGTAAAACGGCCGTTGACGGCGTCCTTCTATACACGGCATTCACTAACGGCGCATAGTAAGCTAATGAGAGCACACTGTTCAGCGCCGCAAAAATGATCACCCCGGCGATAATCAGATTCTCGGTTTCCATACCGGCCACAAAAATCTGCCATTTAGACACGAACCCCACCAGCGGCGGCAGACCACCCAGGCCCAGCAGTGCAATGCTGAATACCAGGGCAATCAGCGGATACTTTTGCGAGGCGCCAGCCAGGTCTTTGATCAACAGCGGGCTGTGGCTGCCGCGAGCGGTGTGCATGGCATAGAGCAGCGCCCCGGCGGAAAGGAAGGCCAGTCCCTTCATCATACCATGGCTGAGCAGGTGAAAAAAGCTGCCGTTTGCGCCCATCTGGCTGTGAAAGGAGATGGCAATGCCCAGACCCACGAGCATGTAACCCACGTGGGTCAGGCTGGAATAGGCCAGCATCCGTTTCACTTGCTCTTGCCTGAGGGCCAGCAAATTACCCACCAGCATGTTCAACGCGCCAAAGATGAGCAGCAGCACGCCAAAGGAAGCGGCAGAGCCGGTTAGGGGGGAAATCGCCCGCAGCATGGCAATGAGGCCCGCTTCGATGACGATGCCGGACAGCATGGCGCTGATGCCGCTGGGCGCCTGGGAGTGGGCGTCTGGCAGCCAGGTGTGCAGCGGTACGATGGCTACTTTGATGCCGTAGCCGATGACGAACAAGGCGCCGGCCGTTAGCAGCAGGTAGGATGTGGGATTGGCGGCTGTGTAATCCGAGACGGCTAAAATGTCCAGCGTGCCGGTTTGTGACAGCACCAGAGCGACACCCAGCAAAACAAACACGGAGCCGGTGGCGCTCTGCACCAAGTATTTGATACCGGCTTCCAACGAAGCGGGTTGGTTGCGGTAAAATGCGACCAGCAGATAAGAGGTGACGGCCATCGCTTCAAACCAGAGCCATAAGTTGAACAGGTCACTGGCGCAGCCCAGGCCGATCATTACGCCGGTAATGGCGAGCATCATGGCGTAATATTTCGTTTCGCCCAGTTCGCCGTGCATGTAGGGCGAGGAGTAGAGGACGACTAGGGTGCTGAGGGACAAAACGGCCGTTGCCAGCAGCAAACTCAAGCCATCAGCCCGCAGCGTAATGGAGCCATACGTCCAGGTCATCACGCCTTCAGCTTGGAACTGTTGCCACACAGCCAGCAGCGGCGCCCAGACCGTGACAATTGCCAGCAGCGCTACCCAACGAGCAACGGCCGTTTTCGACGAAGATTGCCGGTCCACAATGCGCCCAATCAGGTAGACCACTGGCGACCAGACCAGCGGCAGCCAGATCAGCCACACGAATAAAGGAATACTGTCTAAATTAAATGATGCCATCTTTGTAATCCAATCATGTATTGGGTATACCGTCTGCCGTAGCTTGTGCAGCCTATGGCAGACGGCCTTTATTTCTATATTTATCCCGCGAAAAACACCAACAGCAGCACAGCTACCAGACCAGCGACAATGCCCAACACGTTCCAGTTCAACTGACCGGTTTGGGTAACTTGCAGCGCCGTGGCGGATTTTTGGGTGATGCTCACCAGACCTTTGTTGAGGCTTTCAAAACCGAAGCCATTGTCTGCCGCCCGGCTTAGGCCGGACAGGGGCTGGCTGAGACCGGCCAGCTTACTGCGCTGCCACCAGGCCGCCAGACCCAGCGCCACCACTGCCAGCGCCAGGTAAGTTGCCGGGGCGCTCAGGATTTCGATGATGAATTCCAGGGTGGTGGCGGTATGCAGGTGGTGGTAGGGCAGGGTAGCTTGCAGCCATTGGCTAAAAGGACCGACGAGCAGCCAACTGGTGCAAACGCCAATTGCTAAGGGAATAAGCGCCGCTTTCATGGCTGTGCCGGCGTCGTGGACATGGATCTCGGTGTGGGCCACGGGGTGGGCCTCGGCCGTTTTGCCAAAAAATACCATGCTCACCATGCGGAATGTGTAGAAGGCGGTAATGCCCGCGCCCAGCAGCATACCGAAATACCCCCACAACGGACCTTCATGCAGACCGGCTTCCAGAATCAACTCCTTGCTCCAGAAACCGTTGAAAATAGGCAGCCCCGCCAATGCCGCCGCGCCGATGCTAAAGACAACGGCCGTTACCGGCATAGTTTTGCGCAAACCACCCATCTGGCGCATGTCGCGGGTGCCGACGGCATGGATGACAGCGCCCGCCCCCAGAAACAGCAGCGCCTTAAAGATAGAATGGCTCATTAAGTGGAATTGGCTGGCGGCCACGCTGCCCACGCCCACCGCGTACACCATGTAACCTAACTGGCTCACGGTTGAATAGGCGAGCACACGCTTCAAATCATGAGCGACGACAGCCATCATCGCCGCCAACAGCGCCGTCACCATGCCAACGATGATAACGGCCGTTTTCCAGCCCGCCACGTCCTCAAACGCCGGATAGAACCGCGCCAGCAGGTAAACGCCGGCATTGACCATGGTGGCGGCGTGGATGAGGGCGCTAATCGGCGTTGGCGCTTCCATGGCGTCCGGCAGCCAGGTGTGGAAAGGAACCTGCGCCGACTTGGCCATAGCCGCAATCAAGAAGGAAAAGGCGATAAAGGTCAGCACATTGGGCGGCAGCGTGTCAGCCTGGGCCAACAGATCGTCGATCTGGTAGCTGCCCAGGAAGGCGTAAGCCGCCAGGGCGCCCACCAGCAGCCCAATGCCGCCAAGCTGCGTGATGATCAGCGCCTTGACGCCGCCTGCCACCGCCTTCGGATCGTCGTTGTGAAAGGAGATAAGGGCGTAAGAGCAGAGCGCCGTGATTTCCCAGAAGAGGAAAAGCAGGAACATGCTGCCGCTGAGCACCAATCCGGCCATCGCGCCAATGAAAAGCAGCACAAATGCATAATACCGGCCAAGCTGGGCTTCGCCGTGCATATAGTTCACCGAGAAGATAATCGCCAGACTGCCAATGGTGGTGGCGATGACAGCCAGGAAAACGCCCAGGCTGTTGGGGACAAAGGTGAATACGCCAAAAGCGGTACCGGCGTCAATGCTCAGAACCACCTCGTCGGTGGTGTTGGGGATCAGGGCGATGGCGGCGGCGGCGGCGGCCAGGGAGAAAACGACGGCGACGGCGTGTTGCAGCTTGGGCCGTTTGTCGCCTGCCAGCCAGACGGCGAGGGCGCCGGCCCAGGTGAGGCCAATTGTGAGGATGATTAACCAGGCAGCCATGAATTACCTCCGCAGCGTGGACATGGCTTTCACGTCCAGGGTGCCCATATAGCGTTTTGCTTGCACGGCCAGCGCCAACCCAATCACGGCCACAATGGTATCGGCCACAATGACGGTGACGGCCAGGCTTTGGCCCAGCATAAGCTGCCCGCTCATTTTGCCCGCCACCACCAACGCCACGATAGCTCCTTTAACCAGGAGCTGTAAGGCGATGATGATTTGGAACAGGTTGCGTACGGTGAGCAGCCCATATAGGCCAACGCCGATTAAACCGAGGATTCCGATAATGAGAATGCTTGTCGCTGTCATGCGTGCGCCTCCTGAGGTTGGCTTTCAACAACGCCTTCCAAAATGACAGGTTGGGGCAGGGATTGTAGGGTTGTTTGGGCTTGTTTGGCGGCGATGGCGGCTTCCACGGCCGTTTCTTTTTCCGCCAGAATGCCCAAAATGCCCAGAACGCCGGCAAAGATGAGGCCAATTTGCACCAGCACGTCCAGCCCGCGCTGTTCCCACAACATGACGGAGAAAGATGGCTCGGAAACGGCCGTTACCGCTTCAGCGGCGGGCAGTGAAAACCAGGCCACCAGGCCCATCGCGGCCAAAGCCAATGCCCCGGCCAGCGACAAGGGGACCAGTGATGGGTTATCCATAGCGTCTTCCCCGGCAATGCTGATGCCAAACACAAAAAGGACTGTTACCAAACCCGCGCCCACGCTGAGTTCGATTACAGCCACTTCATAAGCTCCCAAATAGAAAAGTAAACAGGCTGTCAGGGCGCTGGTACAGGCCAGCCACAAAGCCGCCGACAACAACTGTTTTGTACGTATTGCCTGGAACGCACAGAGGACGGCTCCAAGCACCAATAACAAATTAACCACCATAGTGCATTACCTCCGCACTTTACAATACGAGATATTGTCAGATTAACACAGTGACACATGTCATGGGAATTGGGTGACAGATCGCCCTTTTTTGCGCCAAATTTCACAAGCAAAAATAGGAACGATTCAGGAGCAGGTAGGAGCGGTTCAGGAACAGGGTAGGAACGGTTCAGGAACAGATAGGAACGATTCAGGAACAGGTAGGAACGGTTCAGGAACAGGTAGGAACGGTTCAGGAACAGGTAGGAACGATTCAGGAGCGGGTAGGAACGATTCAGGAGCAGGTAGGAACGATTCAGGAGCTTAGTTGCGTTCTTTTTTGGGGCGCGAGAGTAGTCCAATCTCAATGATTAGACCACTCTGGGGCGCGGCGCTCTTTATTTGTGACTGCGCTGCCAGCAGGCCAACATGAGACTACCCGCCACAAAGAAGGGTGAACTGTAGGCTAAAGCGGAAAACAAGGGGTACTGGGACGAATGGTAGTAGGCGAGAATACTAATGCCCACGGCGCTGATAACGGCCGTTAACCCGCCCACCAGTTCCCAACGCCAGCCGCACAACAAACCAGCCATAGCCACAACCAGCAAACCCAAGAGGATGACAACGGGACCAAAGCCTTGTTTGGCTTGCAGGGAAGCCAGGGTTTCCAGGCCAAGTACCCGCAGGTAAATCAGGCCAGTCAGCAGCGCCAGGATGCCAACTGAACGCGCCAGGTAGCGCATTTCTTTTGTTTTGAAATTGGCGTCAGGGTTGGCGTCGTTGGAATTTGACGTGTATGTCATGGTCCACCTCCCAGGTTGTCTGTAAGCGTATCTGCTCAAACTGGTTGGATGGTGGCTGCGGCGGAGCAATCCGGGGGTGCATACAGACAACGTAGCTTGCCTATAGCGTAGCAAAACACACTGGCTTTTGGCAAGTACCAGTTGTCATGCGCCAGGGGTGACAGATGGCTAATACTTCTTTAGATTTTTCTTGGCTTTCTTTTTAGCCTGCCGCATCAAGGTTTTGTGGAAGTTGATGCTTTCTTCATTTTCGGGGGGGCGGCGCAGCGTATAATGACCGTTGCTATCCAGTTCCCACGCCAGCCGGTTATCCGAGAGGGCCAGTTCAAGAATGCCGATCAGGCGCTGCTGCAATTCCGGCTCTTCGATGGGCGTCATCAATTCCACGCGCTCGTTCAGGTTTCGCCCGCGCCAGTCGGCGCTGCCGATGAAGGTGAGGGGCTGCCCATTGTTGTGGAAGTAGAAGATGCGGTCATGTTCCAAAAAGCGGCCCAGGATGCTGATGATGCGGATGTTTTCGCTGTAGCCGGGAATACCGGGGCGCAGGCGGCTGTGTCCGCGTATGATCAGGTCGATCTGCACACCGGCTTGCGACGCTTTGTACAGTTCCCGAATCATCAATATATCGTCGATGGCGTTCATTTTGGCAATGATACGGCCGTTTCCATACTGCTCATGTTGGGCAATTTCTTGCCGGATGAGTTCTTCCAGGCGGCTGCGCATATTGCTCGGAGCCACCAATACTTTGCTGTATTGCTGACCGGGAGCATAACCGGTGAGAAAGTGAAATAGGTTGACCAGATCGCGCCCTAATTCCGGGTCGCAGGTGAGCAGGCCCAGGTCGGTGTAAAGTTTGGCTGTTTTGGGATGGTAGTTCCCAGTGCCAATGTGGCAGTAGGTGCGCGGACCGTCTTTTTCCTGGCGCACAATCAGGGTCGCTTTGGTGTGGGTTTTCAGGCCGACCAGGCCATAGGCTACATGAACGCCGACTCGTTCTAATTCTCTGGCCCATTCGATGTTGTTGGCTTCGTCAAAGCGGGCGGTTACTTCCACCAGGACAGCCACTTGTTTGCCTCGTTCTGCCGCCAGCTTGAGAGCCGCCACAATCGGCGAATCTGAGGAGGTGCGGTAGAGGGTTAGTTTGATGGCGAGCACATCGGGATCGACGGCGGCTTCTTCGATGAGCCGCTGCACGCTGTCGGAGAAGGATTCGTAGGGGTGGTGGACGAGAATGTCGCCCTGGCGCAGAATGGCAAAGATATTTTGGTTGTTTTTGGTGCGCCCTTCTTCAGAAAGCGGGGTGGGTACCACGGGTTCCCAGGGCTTGTCTTTGAGTAACGGCCGTTTCAATTCCGCCAGATAAAAACAGGCGGTCAGGTCCATCAGCCCCTTTACTTCGTGTACGTCTTCCAGATTCAGGTCCAGTTCGTGCTGCAAATAGAGACGTTCGGTTTCCGGCATGGCGTGGTCCACTTCCAGGCGTACCACCGGCGCAAAACGGCGCTCGCGCAGTTCCGCAGAAATCATTTTTAGCAGGTCGTCGGCCACTTCTTCGTTGCGGCTCATGTCGGCGTTGCGCGTGGTGCGGAAGGGATAAATGCCCATAACTTCCATGCCGTCAAACAATTTGTAGGCATGTTGGATGATGAGCTGTTCAACCGGTATAAAGCGCAGGGTGTCGGAATTGTCGGGTTCGGCCGGGTCCGGAGGAACGGGAATCCAGCGCGGCTGAGGCACTTTGAGCCGGGCAAAATGGATGGTTTCTCGATCCAAATGGCGCAGGCTAAAAGCCAGGGAGAGGCTTAAATTGGAGATAAAGGGGAAGGGGTGGCCGGGATCCACTGTCAGCGGCGTCAGGATGGGGTAGATGTGGCTGTGAAAATAATCTGAGAGATGCGCCTGTTGACTGGGCGTTAGACTCTCATAGTCGTAAATATGGATGTCTGCTTCCTGGGCCAGCAGGGGTTTGAGAGTGTGTTCCCAGGTTTTGACGAGGGTTTGCTGCATGAGGAGGATGGCTTCGTGCAAACCATCGAGCTGTTCACGGGGGGAACGGCCGTCGGTGGTGAGTTTACGCACGCCGGCGGCTTCTTGTTGTTTTAGGCCGCCTACCCGTTTTTGCACGAATTCATCCAGATTGTTGGCCGTGATGGCGATGAATTTGACTCGTTCCAGCAGGGGGGTGCGTTCGTCGATGGCCAGGTAAAACACGCGCCAGTTAAAATCTATCCAGGCGTATTCCTGGTTAAAATAGAGGGAGGGATGCTTAAGATCGGCGCCGTCCGGCACGGGGCGCGGACGGACGGCCCAGGGAATTTCAAAAGGGGTTGGCTTGTTGTTGTTTGCGGGATGGGAAACGGCCGTTTCCGTCCCATCTGTCTCGACTACAATTTCTTTTGCAGGGGTGCTTTTTTTGCGCATATCACTTCTCAATCATCCGTTGGTTTTGTTACCCACGATGATACCACGACCCTATAGTAACTGGTAGAAGCATCTAGGTGTGTTATACTCAGCCGGTCTGTTGATACGACCATCGACCTCACTATGAAGGAAAAATTTACCATGCGCGGCAGTCTAAAAAACAATCGTGAAATCGAAAAAATGCGGGTGTCCGGCCGGATGGTGGCCGAATGTTTCGCTTTGCTGAAAGAAAATATCCAACCAGGCGTCAGCCTGCGTGTTTTAGACCAGTTGGTGGAATCATACATTCGTGAGCAGGGCGCGGAACCGTTGTACAAAGGTTATAAAGGCAGTTCGGCCGATCACCCACCATTCCCCGGTGTGATTTGCGCCTCAGTCAACCACGAAATTTGTCATGGCTTGCCCAATGATCGCCTGCTCAAAGAAGGCGATACCGTGGGCATCGACATTGGCTTGAAGTACAAGGGTTATTGTGGCGACGCCTGCGTTACGTTTCCGGTGGGCAAGGTATCGGCGGCCACGGAACGCATGTTGACCATCGGCCAGGAAGCGCTGCGTATTGGCATCGAAGCGGTGAGGCTTGATGGCTATCTGGGTGACATCGGTCAGGCGATTCATGCCTACGCGGACAGTAAGGGCGTGTCGGTGGTGCGGGAGTGGGGCGGTCATGGCATCGGGCGCAATTTGCACGAGTCGCCGTCTGTGTCTCACATTCGCCAGCCTTCTCGCGGCCCCAAACTGCGGCCGGGCATGGTTTTTACCATTGAACCGATGATCAACCAGGGCGGCCATGAGTGGATTTTGCTTAATGACGGCTGGACGGTGATCACGGCCGACGGCTCGCTTTCCGTGCAGTTTGAACACACGATTGCCATCACGCAGCAAGGCATACAGATTTTGACGACGCTTTGATGGGGAAAGCGGCTGTCAGGAATCTTGTTCCTGCGCCTGCTCCTGCATCTGGTCTTGTTCTTGTTCTGGCGGCTGATGGACGGCGGACGTAATTTGCACGTCTGGCCAGGGGGGAATGTCCATAATTTTGGCGTGGATGTAATGGCCGATAACGGCCGTTGATCCCACCACCGGCACCACAATCAACGCCGCCAAAATGCCCGCCAGTGACAGCGCCCCGATAATCGCCACAAACACCACCCCCGGATGCATGTTCAAAGACGAACCCATGATTCGGGGGCGCAGCCACACATTTTCCACCGATTGAACCAGCGCGAAAATCCCCAAAACAAGCAGCATGAACCAGACGTTTGATATAGGCAGAAACGTGGAACCGGCAAAGAAGGCCACGACAGCCGCCGCCGCCATCACAATCAACGGTCCAATTGTCAGGATAACATCAAAAATGGCTGCCAGAATGCCAAAAGCCACCGCTCCGGGCAGGCCCACTGTGATGAGCAGCAGTGTCGTCAAAAAGCCAATCATGAGCGACAGGCGCAGTTGGCCGCGCAGATAACGCTGCCAGACGCCTCGGATTTCTTCATATACCCGGCGAAAATCCCCCTGGTAAGCATCCGGACCTAACGAAATCAACCATTCCCGTAATCGCGGCCAATCTTGCAGCAGGTAAAATGTAGTCACGAGAATCACCAGGAGCCAGGTGAGGTTGGTGGAGGCTGCCATCATCCACTGCCATAAAATGTCCGGCCGTACCAGGAAGGAGGGATCGATGGGAATGTCGGCCAGGATTTCGGCCAGGTTCAGTTCAAAGCCAAACAGAAGGATCGGTTTGGCGTACTGCGTTTCAATTTGCTCGAAGACGACCAGATAAACATCCTGAAGTTCGGTGGCGATGCTCTGAATTTGAGAGGGAGCTATGAGCGCCAGGATGATGGCCAAAGCGACAATGACCGCCAGGGAAAAGAGATAAACGATCAGGACCGACCAGTGTCGTTTTAGTTTGGTATGGTTACTGAAGAAAGTGACCGCCGGATTAAGCAGCCAGGCCAATAAAGCAGAAATTGCCAGCGGCCCAATCAATGCGCTGGCGGACACTGTCATGGCAACCAGGAAAATAAGAACAAGTACTAAGGCCAGGTAGCGGGTTGTTTTACTCCAACTTTTACTCATAAATCAACCTTGGTATGGGATAGGTTTGCTGCGGCAGCGAAAGTAAAATGATGTCTATACATGTTGATAACGGCCGTTATTATAGCGAAATTCCCTTGTTTTGGCTTAATGACTTGCTGCCGGCCACTGCCACTCGCAGTCTGCCGTCCTTTGTGCTAGATTTGGACCAAATTCTGTGAATAAGAGGCTGAAACATGTTTGCTTATCTGACACGCGGGCTGTTGCTGGGTTTTTCGGCGGCGGCGCAGCCCGGTCCTTTTCAGGCCTATTTGCTGTCGCAAACATTGAATTATGGCTGGCGGCGTTCGTTGTGGGCAGCGTTTGCGCCCTTGTTGAGCGACGGTCCGATCATTTTGCTGGTGCTGTTGGTGCTGACGCGCACGCCGGACTGGTTTTTGAGCTTGATGCAGGTGTTGGGCGGGCTGTTTTTGTTGTACCTGGCGTGGGGCGCATGGGGATCTTATACAACGGCCGTTTCTCTCCAGCCTCTCCCCGCCCATTCCGCCAACCAGAGCATCTTCAAAGCTGCGCTCATGAATAGTCTCAGCCCCAATCCCTACATCTTTTGGGGCACCATTGGCGGCCCGATTTTGATTGCCGGCTGGCGGCAGTCGCCTGCTCATGGCCTGAGCTTTATGGCCGGTTTTTACGTGATGCTGATTGGCGGCTTTGCCGGGTTTGTGGCCTTGTTTGCCGTTGCCAAAAACCTGGATCCCCGTGTCAGCCGCTTGTTGAGCCTTTTTTCGGCGGCGGCGCTGCTGCTGTTTGGCTTATATCAGTTGGGGGTTGGGGGAAGCGGTTTGCTTGGCGCCTGAAGCTATAGATTGTCAGAAAAACATTTGGCTAGTAGGGGCGACCCTTGTGGTCGCCCTCTGGTGGATGGGCGGGCACAAGGCCCGCCCCTACCCAAAATCATTATCTGAACGTCTATAGTATCGCAACTTTAAGATGTTGAGGGATGTTGAGAGTGGCGCGCCCACTCCTCAGTTTTAGAAAATCACGGTACTCGTACTCAGTTTTTAGTGTACAGTGGCAGAGGCAGTATACAGGCGGCGGCAGGCAGTGTAAAATTTGATGACTGGTAAACTGACAGACGGAGGGAAGCATGATGAACGTAAGGTCTCCCGCGGTGGCGGGCAGTTTTTATCCGGCAGACCCCAAGCGGCTTCAAGAAATGGTAGCAGGTTTTTTAGCAACGGCCGTTTCCCCTACATCCGCCATCCCCAAAGCCATCATTGCCCCACATGCCGGTTACATGTACTCTGGCCCGATTGCCGGGTCGGCTTATGCCTGCGTGGCAGCCCTGGCGGGAAAGGTAGAGCGCGTGGTGCTGCTCGGTCCGGCCCACACGATGGCGCTGCGCGGGCTGGCAACCACCAGCGCTGCCGCCTTCGGAACGCCGTTAGGTGACGTGATGATAGACCACGAAGCCTTAAAACAGGCCCGGCTTTTGCCGCAGGTGCAGGTGTTGGACGCCGCCCACCTGCGGGAACACTGCCTGGAAGTACACCTGCCGTTTTTACAAATGACAGTGGGCGATTTTAAGCTCGCACCGTTTGTGGTGGGGCAGGTCAGGCCAGAAGACGTGGCCGAGGTCATTGAAATGTTGTGGGGCGGCGCGGAGACCCTGGTCGTGATCAGTTCTGATTTGAGCCATTTTTTGGATTATGAGAGTGCCCGGCGCGTGGATGCGGCAGCGGCGCGGGCCATTGAGCATCTGCAACCAACTGCGCTGGAGCAAGATCAGGCCTGTGGGCGGCGGGCGATTCAAGGGCTTCTGCTGGCGGCGCGAAAGCACAATCTGATGGTGACGACGCTGGATTTACGCAATTCTGGGGATACGGCCGGTTCAAAGTATAGAGTTGTGGGGTATGGCGCGTGGGCGTTTGCAGAAAAACAGCCAACAGCAAACGGCTAACGGCTTACAGCTATTAGCTGTTCGCTATTGCGGTTTCTAGTTCGGCGATGAGTTCGGGCAGGGAGAGATTGTAGTCGGCGGCGGCGTCGGTGGTGGTGCAGAACTGCGAGAGTGAGCAGCCGATACACGCCATGTTGCGCCGCTTGAAGACAACGGCCGTTTCCGGCCAATTCGTCAACACCTCATCAATCGTTTTTTGTGGCAGTAGTAAGTCCTGTGCCATTCGGTATCGCCTCCAGCCCTATTGCTTCCAAACCAGCATACTTGGAGATCAGGGCTACATCGTTGCGTTTCTGCAAAGTCGGCGATCCAGATTGATTCTTCTAAAAAAGGGTTCTTCAGCCATCGGCCACATCAATGTTGATGCGGCGTTACATCTGGCAAATCTTCGGCAATGGCGACCATGCCATGCGCGTCGAGTAATGTGAATCGTTTTCGCCCCGTTTTGATCAGACCATCCTGCTCCCATTTACTGACAATGCGGCTGACCTGATACACGTCGGTGCCGGTTAGCTGCGCCAGCTCTTGCCGGGACAGGGACATATTGATAAGCAGTCCTTCTTCTGTTTTTTGCCCAAATTGTTTAACCAGACGCAGCAGGCTGCGGGCCACGCGCTGCTCGACGCGCTGTGTGGCCATTTCTTGAAAGCGCTGTTGCAGCACGCCAAAACGGCGGGCCACTAACTCCAGGCCGTTGAGCGCCAGCCGTGGATGGCGCAGCATCAAGGGGTGCAGATCATCTCTTTGCCAGCTTACGGCTTCGCAAATTTCAACGGCTTCAGCCGAAAGCGGGTAAGGAATCTGGCTTAAGGCCACCACAATACCTATGCCGGCGCCCGGTCCCAGATAATCGACGATGACTTCTTGCCCGCTTTCGGTGAGTTGGGTCAGCTTGACGCGGCCAGAAAGCAGGATGTAGATGGTTTCAGAGGGTTCGCCCTGGTGGAAAAAGTATTCACCGGGCAGTTTACGCATGGAACGGCCGTTTTCAATAACAGCCATCTTATCTTCCAGGGTTAAGCCTTGCAGGAATTGGCAGTGGGCCAGAACGGTTTCGAGATCTTTGAGCATGGGCGTAAGTATAGCGCAAAGATAATCATTCATCCCCGTCCCCTGAGCATTCGACTGAGCTTACGCCGAAGTCTTATTGAGAAGATACCTTATTTGCAGTTCATGTATGGCTACATACCTTTTTCAGCCATATCACTCTTCCACCCCATCCCCTCTACACACCCCACCGCTACCATGGCATCATGGGTGCGGAAGTGGATGCGAGCTGGGCCGAAGTGATCGACGAAGCCAATTTGGCTGAGGCGGTCCATGACGGGGCCTTTAACGCCCGCCAGATGCAAGGCGACGCCCGCGTCGGCCAGTTCTTGCTGTAAAGTTTCCAGCGTTTCCAGGGCGCTGGCATCGATGAAGTTAACGGCCGTCATGATGAGCACCACGTCGGTGACGGCCGGGTTGTCGGCGGCCTGCTGCAAGAGTGTGTCTTCCAGGTATTTAGTATTGGCAAAATAGAGGCTTTCGTCTACGCGAATGGCAACGGCCGTTTCACAGGTCTGCACGTCGTGGCGCAAAACGTTGCGGTAGACCTGGCTGTCGCCCATGCGCCCCACGATGGCGACGTGAGGGCGGCTGGTGCGCCAGATGTAAAGCAGAATGGTGGCGGCTACGCCCACCAGAATACCGGCCTCAATACCTACCACCAATACCGCCACAAAGGTGATAATCATAGACAAGGCGTCAACTTTGTTGTAGGCCCAGACGTGGCGAAAGGTTTTCACGTCGATGAGGCCAATGACGGCGACCAGGATAATGGCGGCCAGAATAGCTTGCGGCAAATAGTAGAAGAGCGGCGTCAGAAAAACCACGGAGAGCGCCATGAGAACGGCCGTTACCACCGAAGCCAGTCCCGTATTCGCCCCCGCCTCATAGTTCACCACCGAACGGCTGAAACCGCCCGTCACCGGATAACCGCCCGTAAAAGCAGCGCCCAGGTTGGCGATGCCCAGCGCGATCAACTCCTGGTCGGAGGCCACTTTTTGCCGCTTTTTGCTCGCCAGTGACTTGGCGACCGAGATGCTTTCCATGAAACCGACAAAGCTGATCGCCAGCGCCGTGGGCAGCAGCGCCTGCCAGTCAGCCAGATTGACGGAAGGCGCTGTCAGCGGTGGCAGTCCGGCTGGCACCTCACCTACCACCTTCACGCCGGCGCTCCCGTTCAGACCGAAGAGCAGCACAGCCGCTGTGCCCAAGACCACAATCAACAGCGGTCCGCTTTTGGCAAGTGGAATGCGCACGTTGGCCGGCACGCCAAGCCGTTTGAGCTGGCCGCCCAGGACATATTTGAAGTAAACGAGGATGAGAATGCCTGCCAGACCAATCACCAGAGTGATGAGGTTTGTTTCAGTGGCGTGGCTGCCGGTGTAGAGGACGGTGGCTATGAAATCCAGGGAGGGCATGGACAATCCCAGCAGATGTTTGAACTGGCTGAAGCCGATGACTATGGCGGCGGCGCTGGTGAAGCCGGCTAACACCGGATGGCTGAGGAAGTTGACGAGGAAGCCCAGCCGGAAGAGGCCCATGGCGGCCTGGATAATCCCGACGAGTAGGGCTAAGGTGAGAGCCAGTTGCAGGTAAACGGCCGTTCCCGGTTCAGCCACAGCGCCCACTGCTCCCGCCACCATGATAGACACAATCGCCACCGGACCCACCGCCAGCGTGCGGCTGGTTCCGAGCAATCCGTAGAGCAGCAGCGGCAAAATACTGGCATATAACCCAACCTGCGGCGGCAGTCCGGCCAATAAGGCGTAGGCCATGCCCTGCGGCACCAGCATAATGGCTACAATCAGACCCGCCAGCAAATCGCCGCTCAACCACTCTCGCCGGTAGCTGCGCCCCCAAGACAAGGCGGGAATGTATTGCGTGAGCAGGCTGCCGGTCTTACTTGGCTGGTGGCCGGGTTGGGGTTTGGCGTTGATCGGTGTCATCGTCAATTTGGAATATGAACAAACGAACCTGTGGATGATTGAAGATTAAAGATTTATGACCCGGCAATCTTTAATCTTCAAGCTTCTCTTCCCAGATTTATAAACATCCATTCCTTACTGTACCGGATACCCGGCCCTTTTCCAGCCAATCATGCCGTCACTTACGTTGACTACATCCTCAAAACCGGCGGCAGTCAGTTCTTCACAGGCGAAATAGCTGCGGTTGCCGGAGCGGCAAATGCAGATGATAGTTTTGTCTTTAGGCAGCTCATTGGTGCGGCCGGATAGAGCTTGCAGCGGCAGCAAACGCGCCCCGCGCACATGCCCTTCATATTGATACTCCATCGGCGAACGCACATCGACCAGCACATATTCTTCACCCGTTTCTAAAAGATTGTTAAGCTCGGCGGCGCTGATATGTTTCATGGCGGTTTTTGTTTGGGTTTCACTGCCCCGGTTGAAAAATGATTTAAACATGTGATTGCTCCTCAACTGTAATTGGCTTAGATTGGACCAATTTTGGAAATTGATCCAATCTGCACAGTGTATCGCAGGATTGCAATGTGTTTATAAAGAGCGTGTAAGGGTTGTGTAAGGAGACGGACTTACACAACCCTTACACAGTCTTTATTTTTCCCTTGTATTCTGCTGCTAGACTTCATGAATCAGATAGTGGAGGATAATTATGTACCTGAAATATTTTTACGACCCCAAACTGGCTCATGCTTCATACATGGTAGGCTGTCAGGCGACTGGCGAAGCAATTATTGTAGATCCGGGCCGCGATATTGAACCTTATATTCATGAGGCGGAAGCCCATGATATGTGCATTGTAGCGGCCGCCGAAACTCATATTCACGCGGACTTTGTTTCCGGAGCGCGGGAACTGGCGGAGCGGACGGACGCTAAATTGTATCTCTCGGATGAAGGCGATGAGAACTGGAAATATCTATTCCTGGATGGCTATGACCATCAACTGTTGAAGGATGGCGATACGTTTCGCATTGGCAAACTTGAGTTTGAGGTGATGCACACCCCGGGCCATACGCCGGAACACATTTCCTTTATCCTCACGGATAAGGGCGGCGGCGCGGATAAGCCAATGGGCATTTTTACCGGCGATTTTGTCTTTGTTGGCGCCATTGGGCGGCCGGATTTGTTGGAGAAGGCGGCGGGCATTGTGGGAACGGCCGTTTCCGGCGCGCGTCATATGTTCAAATCCGTGCAGCGCTTCAAAGCTCTGCCCGACTATTTCCAGGTATGGCCGGCGCATGGCGCGGGCAGCGCCTGCGGCAAAGGACTGGGCGCCATTCCCTCCACCACTGTCGGCTATGAGAAGTTGTTTAATCCGGCGTTGGCTTACGACACCGAAGAAGCCTTTGTGGCATACTTGCTGTCCGACCAGCCTGAGCCGCCCCGCTATTTTGCTGTCATGAAACGCGTGAATAAAGAGGGTCCGGCAGTGCTGAGCAACCTGCCCAAGCTGGCGCTGCTGCCCGCCAAACGCATTCCGGCCTTGCTGGCAAAGGGCGAACAAATTATCGATACGCGCCCGGCCGGTTCTTTTGCCGGACGGCATATCGCCGGCACGATTAACATTCCGTTTGACATGCTGGCTGGCTGGGCAGGCTGGCTGGTGGATTATGAACGGCCGTTATACCTCATCGTCGATCCGCAGCACGCCCAAGAAGCCGTGCGCGACCTGGCCTATATCGGCATCGATAAGGTGGCGGGTTACTTTGAACACGAAGCGGTTGCGACTCTGGCGGAAGCAGGTGTGCCGCCCCAGGCGTACCAGGTGATGACGCCGGACAAGCTGGCGCAGCGTGTACTCAACGGGGAGTTTGTGGTGCTGGATGTGCGCAATGAAACGGAATGGGCTGAGGGCCATATCCCTGGGGCCAAACATGTCATGCTGGGTTACTTGCAAGAAAACCTGGACAAAGTGGTCAATGGCAAACCGGTGGTGGTTCACTGTTTGACGGGGGCGCGCTCGGCCATTGGCAGCAGCATTGTGCAGGCCGGCGGCGCCAAAGAAGTGATCAACATGCAGGGCGGTTTGCGGGATTGGCTGGCAGCAGGTCTGCCGCTGGAGAATTGATAAGGGTGGCAAGGTGGCAAGGTGGCAAGGTGGCAAGGTTCTATCACCCCATCACCTCCACACCCCATCACCCCATCACCTCTACATCTTCACACACTGGCTTCCAATACCTTCTTCACAGGCGTCGCATTCAGGAAC
>JAWOGU010000592.1:0-7686 GCA_046496595.1 Chloroflexota bacterium | reverse complement strand
CCGCCGCTGATCAGGGCATGGGGCAAATTCGCTTTAATCCAGCGGGCGGCTTCAATGAACGCCATGCCATATTCATTGTGTTCCTCAATGCCGGTAGCAATGGCAAAGATGTTGGGATCAAAAATAATATCTTCCGCCGGGAAACCCACCTCTTCGGTGAGAATTTTGTAGGCGCGGGCGCAGATGGCAATTTTACGCTCGTAGGTATCTGCCTGCCCGTCTTCGTCGAAGGCCATCACAATCACCGCCGCGCCGTAGCGCCGCGCCAGCCGGGCATGGCGTTTGAACTCCTCCACGCCCTCTTTCATGCTGATGGAGTTGACAATAGATTTGCCCTGCACGCATTTCAGCCCGGCTTCAATCACCGACCACTTGGAAGAATCAATCATAATCGGCACGCGGGCGATGTCCGGCTCGGCGGCGATGAGGTTGAGGAAATGGGGCATGGCCGCTTCCGAATCGAGCATACCTTCGTCCATATTCACGTCGATGATTTGCGCGCCGTTTTCCACCTGCTGGCGGGCCACGCTCAGGGCCGCGTCGTATTGTTCTTCCAGGATGAGGCGGGCGAATTTGCGCGACCCGGTGACGTTGGTGCGCTCGCCCACGTTGACAAAGTTTAGTTCCGGGGTAATGGTGAGCGGTTCCATACCGCTCAAGCGCAGCCGCGGCGCAATGGTGGGAATGGGGCGCGGCGGCAGTCCGTCTACCGCCGCGGCAAAGGCGCGGATGTAGGCCGGGGTGGTGCCACAGCAGCCGCCGATGATGTTGAGGTAGCCCTGTTCGGCCAGTTCGCGCAGCACCGGGACCATGTCCTCGACCTGTTCGCTGAAACCGCCAAAGCCATCGGGCAGACCGGCGTTGGGATAGAAGCTGACATAGGCGTCGGCCATGCTGGCAATGGCGGTGATGTAGGGGCGCAGCGTGCCGGGGCCAAAGGAGCAGTTCATGCCCACGATGAGCGGTTCGGCGTGACGGATGGAATGCCAGAAGGCTTCCATCGTCTGTCCGGAGAGGGTGCGCCCGCTGGCGTCGGTGATGGTGCCGGAAATCATGAGGGGCAGTTCCACCCCTTTTTCGGCAAAGACGTCCTGAATGCCGAAAACGGCCGCTTTGGCGTTCAGCGTGTCGAAGATGGTTTCAATGAGCAGCACATCGGCGCCGCCGTCGATGAGACCGCGCGCCGCTTCGGCGTAAGCTGCCGCTACCTGGTCGAAACTGGTAGCGCGGTAGGCGGGGTCACTCACGTCCGGCGAGAGCGAGAGCATTTTGTTGGCCGGACCAAGAGAGCCGAGGACGAAGCGAGGTCTGTTAATGGTGAATGGTGAATGGTTAATGGTAAATTGATCGATGGCTTCGCGGGCGAGGCGGGCGGCGTGGTAGTTCATCTCGTAGATGAGGTGTTCCATGTGGTATTCGGCCTGGGAGATGGCAGTGCCGTTGAAGGTATTGGTGGTGATCAGGTCCGCGCCTGCTTCCAGGTAGGCGGTATGCACCGCTTTGATAATGTCTGGCTGGGTCAGGTTGAGCACTTCGTGGTTACCCTGAATGTCGTAAGGGAAGTCGGCGAAGCGCGCCATGCGGTAACCGGCTTCGTCGAGCTGGTAGGTTTGCAGCAGGGAGCCGGTGGCCCCGTCGGTGACGAGGATGCGTGTTTGGAGTTGTTGTTTGAGGAGTTCGGTTCGGTTCATGATTCTCTCTTGATGCGTGATGCGTGATGCGTAAAAATCATGCATCATGCATCACATTCCTATTAGTTCGGCTAAGGTTGGCGCGCTGGCAGGCCATTTGTCTTCGCGCTGCAAGCGGGTGATTTCCAGATTTAAGACATGTTTAAAGTGCTGCCAGGTTGAGTCGGAAAAACACTGGTTTTGCGTAATTTTGACTCGAATGGCGTACAAAACGCTCAGGTAAAGCGGGAACGGTTCGATGGTGATTAATTTATTGTCAAAGTCTGCCGACGTGCGTGGATTGAGTCTGGCCCGCTGTTCGGCCAGCATGACGTCTATCTCGTTGACCAACAGTTGGGTGGCGGGGCAGCCGTCTGTCAGCTCCAGGAAGGGGGCGGGGGAGGTGAACTGGCAGGTGGTATGGTCGGAAACGGCCGTTATCTGCACCTGCCCGCCAAACGAAAAAACGTTGACAATCTTCTGGTAACGATCTGAAATCCGGATGTGCCCGGCGCATACCCGGTATTGTTTAGCCAACCGCCAGGGGTGGTGAATATCCAGATTTTGCGTGCCGCGCGGCGCGCCCACCACCACATGAACCTTTTCCGGATCGAAATGTTCGCGTGTCGGTTTGTCGCGTAATATCACATCTAGCGGACCATCGCCAAAATGACTCTGACCTGGGTGGAATAAATAACCAAGATTCTCATCGATAATCGTGTTCATGCTCCCCACCAATAAAAAAACCTCTCGCAGAGAGAGGTTCCAGTTTGAATAGGGTACCATCTCATCTGCCAGACACACTGCCTGCCGGAATTGGCACCTGGAGTTAGTTGCTTAGTCGATTAGTCGGGTAGTCGATTAGTTGGAACTGAGACTATCCGACCATCAGACTATCTGACTGCACACCCAGGTTGCCGAGGTTTCAACGGGCCGGTCCCTCTACCTCTCTTGATGAGTGTTATGCAGTTTTTATTCACAGCAAAGTGTATTACGGCGATAGGGCTGTGTCAAATCAGCAAGCTGATTTTTCAGCCTACACTTTAATTGTAATCACTCACCCTCGTCCCCTGAGCCTGTCGCAGGGGAATCGGTTTCGACTGGCCCAACCTTCGGGGCGTGAACAGTTAGCTTTAATTCACCGGAAAAGGCAGCGCTTCGCCATTAACTCCGGCCAGCAAATTATCCACTGCCATCAGCGACATTTTGGTACGCGAGGTAATGGTGGCGCTGGCAATATGGGGCGCAACGATAAGGTTAGGCAGGGTCAGCAGTTTATGGTCCGCCGGTAGCGGTTCCGGGTCAGTCACGTCCAGGGCGGCATAGGCGATTCGGCCGTCTTTGAGCGCGTCATAAAGGGCATCCGTGTCGACCACTGGACCACGAGCGGTATTGATGAGAACGGCCGTTTTCTTCATCTTAGCCAACGCCTCCGCTCCAACCAGTCCTCTGGTCTCGTCTGTCAGATTCACGTGCAGAGAAATAAAGTCCGATTCCCGCAGCAGCGCCTCAAAATCCACATATTCCACGCCCAACGCCGCTTCCATCTCCGGCAGACGGCGCCGGTTGTGGTAGAGGATGCGCATGTTAAACCCGGCTGCCCGTTTCGCCAGCGCCTGCCCGATACGCCCCAGGCCCACAATGCCTAACGTCGCCCCATGCACTTCCTGCCCCAGCAGCAGCGTCAACCCCCAGGTTTGCCACTGTCCGGCGCGCACGTAGTCCATGCCTTCCACCACCCGCCGCGCCGCCGCCATGAGCAGTGCAAAAGCAAAATCGGCCGTGGCGTCGGTCAGCACGCCGGGCGTATTGCCCACCAAAATGCCGCGCGCCGTGGCGGCAGGAACATCAATATTGTCAAAACCTACCGCCACCTGGCTGATCACCTTTAATTTAGGGGCTGCTTCCATCAAATCAGCGTCAATTTTGTCGGTCAGCAAACAAAGCAGGCCATCCTTGTCGGCAACCTTTTCCAGAAGCAGTTCATAGGGCGGCGGAAATTCCTCGTCCCAGATCTCCACATCACACGTTTCTACAAGCTTGTTCCAGACCGCTTCCGGCAAATGGCGGGTTACATATACCTTCGATTTCATGCCTGCTCCTTAACGGTGATCAAAGAAAAAAGCCTTCCTCTACCATGACGATAGAGAAAGGCAATTATAAAACGGATGCAGGTGACAGTCACTTTTCCAGGTGACTGTCACATAAACAAACTTAATCGAGCGGCGGATAAGCGTTAGCCAGCAGTTCCTGGAACTGAGCGGAGAACCACGCTCCGGAGATAGGAGCATTGGGTAAGGCGCCCGTCAGGCTGTTGCCATTGCGCTCATTACCCGTATAGGTCGGGTCGCACATCCGGTCAAAGCCCTTGCCGTCATTATTCGGAATCAGCTCGCTGGAACCGTCAGACTCTCCGGGCGGTTTGATCCAGACATAAGCGTCAATTCCTGGTTCCGGATTTGCCTGGGGACGTTCACCCAGACCCGCGCCGGCCTGGTTACACCAGTTACCGGCGTGGATACGCCGGTCAATGCGGGATTCATCGACAAATGTATTCAAAACCGTGGAACTGCTTGGACCGGTTGGCCGTTGCGATCCACCCCAACCGTTGCGGGAGGTGTCAATCAACATGCCCAGGTTTGATGAGAAGCCGCGAGAGATCAACTCCTGGCGGAAGGCCTGAGCAAAGGACAGTTCATCCAGATAATAGTTCCAGTCTACCCAGTCAGATTGACGTATCATCTGACCGTTAACCGTTCCGTTAATGGAGAAGTGCTCTTCGACCAAAGCAGAGTAGTTGGCCGTATTGGTGATGAAGCCGTCTACACTGTCATAGCCGGCAATGGTGCCTGCCGCAGTTTCCGCCAGCAAAGCAGCGGTAGGGCCAAAGTTGGTGTCCCAACCAAGCCAACCGTGATGTCCGGCATCAACGTAGGTGTACACATTGGGAATGGCGTGCAGTTTGTCCAGCGCGTATTGTATACCCTGGACGTAAGCGCCATTGGCCTTAACCGTGGCGCACATCGGCACACTGAGGTTGGTGATCAGGTTAGGCAGCGAGTCAATCTCGATGATGGCCACAATGCGCACTGATGCATACGCGGGGTCGGACATAATTTCGGCGATGGGATCAATGTATTCGCTTTTGTAGCGTGGCAGTTCATTGGGTCCCAATTCACCGTTGGAGGCCAGCGCTGAACAATCACGTCCCGGCAGGTTGTAAATGACAAACTGCGCCACGATGGGCTGTCCGCCGCCCTGGGCCAATGCTGCGTCCAGATGGTCGCGCAGCCCCATGGGGCCGTTTGATTGGCTGCTTGCCGTGCCCTCGATGGCTGCGATACGATCAAGCCATACGCCGGTGGAGATGTCGGCAACTGCGCCACCGCCCGGTTCCGCGGCTGCTTTGGCCGACCATTCGGGGTTCACATATTGAATTGCTCCCACATATGGATTATCTACGTGGGTTCCTGGCGGGGGTGAAGTGGGGGTGGGGCCAGGTGTGGGTGTGTTTGTGGGTAGGGGCATATTGCTGGGTGTGGGGGAGGGACCGTTGGTAGGAACGGCCGTTGGTGCAACTGTTGGTTCAGGAGTGCCGCCGCCACAAACAGTACCGTTCAGTGTAAATGAAGCGGGCACAACGACGTTGCCGTTGTGGGTGCCCTGGAAGCCGAAAGCGGCGGTACCGCCGTTGGCGGCCAGCGTGCCGTTCCAATGGGAGGCC
Source organism: Chloroflexota bacterium (assembly GCA_046496595.1). Taxonomy (GTDB): domain Bacteria; phylum Chloroflexota; class Anaerolineae; order Promineifilales; family Promineifilaceae. The sequence continues at coordinate 2,292 of JAWOGU010000592.1, read as the reverse complement.
ACGTTGGAGGCGGTAACGGTTTGGCCGCTGCTGCTGAAATTGGCGTTCCAGCCGCTGCCAAACTGTTCATTTCCAGCAAACCGCCACACGATCTGCCAGCCTTGAACGGCCGTTCCGCTGTTATTGCGAATGGTCACATTCGCCTGGAAACCGCTGCCCCACTGGTTGCTGATAACATAGTCCACGGAACAAGCGCCGGTGGGCGGTGTAGTGGGCACGGTTGTAGGCACAGTTGTGGGCACGGTTGTGGGCACGGTTGTGGGTACTGTGGTGGGGACAGTCGTAGGCACGGTTGTAGGCACAGTTGTGGGCACGGTGGTCGGTACAGTCGTGGGCACAGTGGTGGGCACGGACGTTGCCACGTCGTCCAGACAAGAAACCCCATTCAGGGCAAAGTTAGTTGGAACACTGACGACGCCGGTGTGTGTACCCTGGAAACCAAAGGCCACGCTGCCGCCGTTGGCCGCCAGCGTGCCGTTCCAGTGTCCGGCCGCATTAGAAGCAGACATGGCGGAGCCGGCAGGCGCAAAGACAGCGTTCCAGCCGCTGCCAAATGTCTGGCCGGGGCCAAAGGTCCAGGTAAGATTCCAGCCCTGAATCGCTGTGGCCGTGTTGTTGGTGACGGTCACGTTAACCTGATAGCCGGTGTTCCACTGGTTAACAATGTTGTAATTTACAGAGCAGGCGGCAATGGCTTGAGCCGGCCTGGGGGCGGCCACGAGCATCAAAATAGGCAAAACAAACAACATGCCTAACAACATGATTCGGCTCAATGGCGTAACAAATCGTCGCAAATTCCTGTTTTTCATACCGTTTCTCCTGATTTAGTACGGAAACTGGGGGACATGCACAATGTGTGCAGGGAAAAACATAGGCAAATAAACCTACTGTTTTTTTCTTGACTTCCTGGCATAATGACCTTGGTTTTCGATCAGGGTTGGGAGATTTTGGATAAGGTGGCAGCCCATTCTATTTTCTCCTAAGCCCTTTTTTTATGCCTGCCGCCGGGGTTTATTGTTACTCAATTTCCCTTCTTCAACTGTCCCAGAAAGTTAAACATTCTTTTAGAGAGCGCTCCCATGCAGGGCGAAAAATTTTTCCGCCTGCTGTATTGCTTTACATTCTCACCATGAACACCTCCATTGAATGCGGGGAATATACCTTCATGCTTGTTGTGTTTATACAGTGACCGGCTGCTTGCTAAAAATACAAGTTGCCGGAAACTCAGGTGACGGCCGTTTTTAAAGCGGCCGTCACCTGAGTCTTTACGGGGTGCAGGGTTGTGTGGTTAAGGCAAAGTTGGCGGGTTGGGGCGGCGTTCCGGTAAATTCGTGCTGGAAACCGACGCTCACGCTGCCGCCGTTGGCCGGAATGCGGTTATTCCAGCCGGCCGGCCCGACGCTGATTTGGGAGCCAGTTTGGGTAAAGACGCCATTCCAACCGTTGACTAAACGGCCGTTTAGCGTAAAGCTTAGCTGCCACTGGCACACATCCACGGCGCTGTTGTTGGTGACGGTGATGTTGGCGACGTAGCCGCTGTTCCATTGATTTTGAACGGCAAAATCGAAGGCATAGGCAGAGCCGCCTGGGGTAGCTGTCGGTGGAAAGGCCGTTGGCGTCGGCGGTACACTGGTGGCTGTGGGCGGAACGGCCGTTGGCGTCGGCGGCACACTGGTGGCTGTGGGCGGAATAGTTGTGGCGGTGGGTGGAACGGCCGTTGCCGTAGGCGGCGTGTCTCCGTTGCATGCCGTGCCGTTTAAGGAAAAGCTGGCGGGCACGGCGACAGCGCCGTTATGGTTTCCCTGCAAGCCAAAGGAGACCGAACCGCCATTGGCGCCGATGGTTCCGTTCCAGTGGGAAGCCGTGTTGCCGGCTGTTACCACCTGCCCGCTTTGAGACAGCGTGGCGTTCCAGCCGCTGGTGAGCTGCTGCCCTGGCGCATGGCTGAAGATGAGGGTCCAACCGGAAACGGCCGTTGCCGCATTATTGGTAATTTTGACGTTAGCCTGAAATCCGGTGTTCCACTGGTTCACCACGTCATATTGCACCAGGCAAGGACCGCCGGGCAGTGGCGTGGCGCTTGGCGGCGGCGATGTGGCGCTTGGCGTCACCGTGGGGCCGCCCGGCGTGGCCGTCGGTGGCTGCGCGCCGAATACGCTGGCTTCCACCGAAGTCTGGCGGATGCCGTTGACGCCGTTGATCAGCCTCTCGCCCCAGGGGGTGAGGCTGCCGGCGTTAAAGTTGTTGACCATGTCCAGGTATTCCACGCCGCCGCCATTCCCGCTCCAGGAC
>JAWOGU010000524.1:0-2871 GCA_046496595.1 Chloroflexota bacterium | reverse complement strand
ATTTCGGATTTCGGATTTCGGATTACGCAGGACGGCATACGGATCACGAAGTACGGGCAGCACAGCGGCCAGCAGCGGCAGAGGCCAAAAAGCGAGCAGGGCAAATTTGGTCAGCAGCCCCAGCCCCACCAACACGCCCAACAGCGCAAACAAACGCGGCGACGGGTGAGTGGCCGCCCGGATTGAACCATAGACCAGGGCTGCGCCTAGAACGGCCGTTAACACATCATTGTTCACACTGGCCATCATAAACACAAACTGCGGGTTAAACGCCAAAATACCCGCCGCCAACAGCCCCACCCGTGCATCGTCAGGCGCCAACTGCCGCCCCAACCCGTAAGCCAGCAGAACGGCCGCTGCTCCCAACAGCACCGACAACAATCTGGCTACGCGAAAGGCGAGATAGTTCGGGGCGAACGGCTGCGCTTCCGCCGCGTTATGCAGGTAAAAATGGGCGCGCCCGCCATCATGCGGATCGAAGGTGAAGCAGGCGTTCAGGGGGAAATCGGCTGAAGCAGTCATGGGGAAAGGAGCGGTGACGGCCGCGTTGAGCAGGTAAAAGAGAGGCGGCTGGTTGGCCTCCATCGTCTCGTTGTCGGCCGCCACCGGCGCCATCACCGGGAAGGCGCGTTGCTCCAACAGGGCGCGCACGTAGAGAAAATGATCTATCTCGTCCGGCGCTTCGCCCAGCGGCACGACCCAGGAATAAGCGACGCCCAACAGCAGGTAAAGAGCCACAATCAGCCCCAGCCAGCGTTTCTCCCTCATCGCCGCCTGCGCTCCCGCCAGGTCCAAAGCAGTAAGCCGCCCATCAACACCAACGTGAAGAGGGTAACGGCCGTTCCCACCACAAAATCAACCGGTAAAAAAGAAAAGGTGAGGGTATGCTGCCCGGCCGGAACATAAACTGCGCGGGCGATGCTGTTAGCCCGATACAGGGGCGCCGGCTGGCCGTCAATGGCCGCCCGCCAGCCGGGATAATAGACATCGGCCAGCACCACAAAACCGGCGTCGTCGAGGTCGGCTTGCAGCGTGACGCGGTTCAGGCCGTTTTCGCTCATGCGCACCTGGCTGGCGGGGGAAACGGCCGTTTGCCAGACCGGCGGTCCCTCATCCCACACTTCCAACACTACGACGTCCCGCAGCCCATCAGCCTGCGCCTGAACCAGCGCCAGCGCTTCGGCGGCGTCGGCGGCCGGCAGCGCCCGCCCCACCACGTAAGCGCGGGGGAAATACCCCTCGTTCAAGTAAACTCGCGTCTTGCCCGCCTCATGGACCAACTGTGGCCGGGGTAAATAGTAGCTGCGAAAGGCCGGCTCCCCATTTGCGCCACCGACCGCCGCCTCGCTTGCACCTTCATAAGTCACCGTAAAAAGGAATTCCCGCCCCCATTCCGATGGGAAAGCGCCAAAATAAAAACTGGCCCAACCATCGTCGGACGGCTGGCCCACGTTCCAGGCCGCGTTCGCCAATTCCTGCCCGCCATCGGCGGTGAAAACGCGGACGGTCACCAGGCCATCCGCTCCATCGCCGACACGCAAGGGCAGTTCCAGGCGGTGCAGTCCGGCGTCGGGCACGCGGAAGGACTTGGCAACGGCCGTTTCCCCGGCCAGCGCCAGCCATTCCGTCACCGTCTCCTGTCTCTCGCCCAACGTCGAGACCTCCTGATACCAGTCGGCAATTGTCACCACGTATTTCACATTCAAGGCCGCCAGCAGCGGCGAATCGAGACCGTGCAGGGGCATCAGCTTGCGCTCGAAATAGATGGCGTCGCTGCCCTCCGCCGCCGCCAGGTAATCCACCACATTTTGCAGGATTGCCGGTTCGTAGCCGCTGATATTGGGCAGCCGGTCCACCAGCGCCGTATTCGGCGGGTAGGCCACCCCCTGCGGCAGGCTGGTGATGCGGAATGGTTCGGGATCGGCTTGCAGGAAAACGGCCGTTTCCGTCTGCGGATACAAATCGGCCACGTCGCCCACCGGATTGTAATCATGCCCCAACCAAAACAGCTCCAGCACCAGCCAGCCGGCAAGCAGCGCGGCAAACAAAGGCGGGCGCAAACGAGTTGGCCCCAACCAGAGCAAAGTCAGGCAAACGAGCAGCGAAAAACCAAACCAGAGCAAATCGGAACGCAGGATGTCTAAATCAGGACGATACCAAAGCATGTAACCGGCGACGACGGCAGCCATGAAAATAGTGAGGATAACGGCCGTTTGCCGCACCCGCCGCCTATCCACCCCTTCCGCCAGCAGCGCATCCAGGCCGATGGCGCTGAGAACGGCCAGGGCAAACAGATAAACGGGCATCGCCCGACTCGGCCACAGGCCGTCGAACACCGGCAAGACGTAAAGCAGACCATACAGGGGCGTGCCCAGCGCCCAGAGCAAGCCCACCCCGCCCCAGACGGTATAAAAACGGGTCAGGCTGCGCCGCCAGCGCAGCGCCAGCGCCAGCGCCGCCAGAAAGAGCGGCAGCAGCCCGGCGTAAAAAGCGATTTCGTTGTAATTGGTGCGCCCCCACCAGTTGGCATGGATGGGACTGCCGAAAAAGTCGGGCACGAGGGCCACGACCGCCCACTCTTTCAGCCCCAGACTGAGCGATTCGGCGAAGGTGAAAGGAACGCGGTGGCCCTGACGCAAATAGTTGAAGGCGGGCAAAACCTGAATCAGGCTCAACCCCACGCCGCCGCCGAAGAGGAGAACGGCCGTTCCCAGCCAACGCCTCATCAACTGCGGCTGGCGGGATATACAAAAAAGGGTATAGAGAACGGCCGTGATACTGCTGTACAGCGCCCAATTCCAATGACCGCCCAACCAGGGCAGGGCAAAAGCAGCCATGCCCCCCACCAACTCTGGCCCAACTTGCGCCAAA
>JAWOGU010000441.1:0-3215 GCA_046496595.1 Chloroflexota bacterium | reverse complement strand
GTTGGACAAGGGAGATACCGCCTGGGTGGCTGAGGCGGTGGGCAAAGTGGTCAAGGTGATTTCGGCGCTGCTCAAGTACCTGCCGCCGGAGTATGAATACAAGGTTATCTTCGTGCGGCGCAGCATGGCTGAGATTTTGGCCTCGCAGCGCAAAATGCTGGTCCATCGCGGCGAAGACAGCGCCAAGATGGATGACGATGACATGGCGGCCTTGTTCGAGAAACATCTTGCCGCCACCGAGAAGTGGTTGGCCGAACAGGAAAACGTGCTGGTTCTATACGTTCATTACAGCGATGTGATGGTGGATCCGCTGACGGCGGCGCAAAAAATCAACGTGTTTTTGGGCGGGCAGTTGAACGTGACGGCGATGGCGGGGCAGATTGACCCGCAGCTTTACCGCAATCGGCAGGATTAGGCCTGAGATAAAGATTGAAGATTGAAGAGGGGTTCAATCTTGTCAAGTCCTGAAATATGTTGACACATAATAGTGACTACTTTACATCAGATTCCAAAGTAAATTTCGGCTGGCTTACGATAGTTAAGCGATAAATGAGGCCGCTCGTAGTTGTATAGCCAGACAGCTTCCTGAACTGCTTTTTGAGCATGTTCTCTGTCAATGAAAAGGTCATCAAGGCCATATTCGCACTTTAAAATTCCATTCACACGTTCAGCTAGAGCATTCTCGTAGCAGTTGCCTACTTCGCCCATGCTGGAAAGCATGCCCATCTTCTGTAACCGGTCCCGATAGGGCCAGGCCGTGTATTGCACTCCATGGTCAGAGTGATGAATCAGCCCGCGCAAGTTAGCGCCGTTGGCTTGTTTTATCGCTTGCCTTAGGGCCTGCTCGCAGCCTTCGACCGCCAACGATGAAGAAAGGTCGAAACCGACAATGAAGCGGGAGAAGACATCGGTCAGCAAGGCCAGATAGACGAAGCCCTCTTCGGTCGTGATGTAGGTGATATCGCCAACCCACACCTGATGCACATGGTTAACCGTCAAATCGGTCAACAAGTTGGGGCAGCGCCACAGGCCAGCATGGGTGGTCCGACGGCGGCTGCGCCTGGTTGGAACCAGCAAGTTATTTGCTCCCAATAACTCAAAAAGAGCGTCCCTGCCTCTGGAAATACCCAGAGCGGCCAGCGGTTTTTCCAGCTCATGATGCAATTTCCGTCCACCCATGCGCGGGTGGCGTTGGCGAATCCCTTGCACCAGTTCGACAACAAGCAGGTCTTCGGCTGCCTGCTGCATTTGCCGTTGCCGCGCCTGGTAATGCGCTTGCCGGCTGATGCCAAACCAGGCGCAGGCGGCCTGTTTGCTGACCGGCTCGAAGGCGGCCTGACTTATGATTTCTTCCCGAAATTTTTTTTAAGGTCGATCCCCAGCGCTTGGCTGGCGACTTCAATCGTCGTGGTCAGCATTCTGTTTTCCAGCACGCTTTGCGCCAACGCCGATTCCAGGCCGGTAATCTGACTTTTCATCGCCTTGAACTCAAGCTGGTCTTCTACCGTCTGGATATGTACGACCCCACTGCGGTAGCTGGAACGGCCGTACTGCTTAACCCATCGCTCGATGGTGTTGTGCGCGCCTATGCCATACTTTTGACGCAGACTGTAGATGCTCGCACCGTCTTCATACTCTCTGACAACCTGTTGCCTGAACGCCTGGCTGTATCGTTTGATTGGTTCTGTTATCATGTTTGTCCGTCCTTGTATGGTCACTAATGTGTCAATTATATTCAGGACGGGTCAGTCAATTTTTAATCTTTAATCTTATTTCCCTATCTCATCCCCCAAGATCATCCCAAAGAATGATGTAAGTGTAGAGTGTAGAGGGTAGAGTGTAGAGAAAAGCGAGAGCGATAAGCCAAAGCTAGAGGCGGCCAAATACAGTATCCTCTATCTCTATCTCTACCCTCTAGCTGTAAAGGAGTCACGATGGGCCATTACGAACCGTTTAAGCAGCAAGTCCTGGACACCTGCCAGGAGTTAGCCCGCAAAGGATATCTAATCGGCACGGGGGGCAACGTCTCCATCCGTATTGAGGGCGAAGAGGCGCTGGCGATCACGCCCTCCAGCCGCGAGTATCACAGCCTGACGCTGGCCGACATTTGCGTCTATGCCTTCGACAAAAGTTCGCTGGAAGGGGAGCTTATACCTTCCATTGAAACCGGCATGCACACGGCCGTTTATCAAAACCGCCCCGACGTGAATGCTGTCATCCACACGCACCAGCCCTACGCCAGCGTCTTTACCCTGCTCAACGAGCCAATCCCGGCGCTATTTGACGAGCAGGTGACGCAGTTGGGCAATATGGTGGCGGTGGTCCCCTACGCCATGTCGGGCAGCGGCGAGCTGGCGCAAAACCTGGCCTGTATGCTGGATAATCAATGCAATGCCTACATCCTGCAGAATCATGGCATCATTTGTATGGGAACCAGCATGGGGCAAACGGCCGTTAACGTCCAGGTCCTCGAAAAAGTCGCCCACGTCTACCAGGCCGCCCTCGCCACCGGCAAACCGCTCACCTATCTGCCCGAAGCCAGCGAAAAAGGGTGCTTCGAGATGCTCAAAAGCGAACAGCGCAAAGAAGTGCGACGCAAAAAGCGGCTGAAAAAATAAAGATTGAAGACTAAAGATTGTAACTGTACAGGTGTTTGTCAATATTAAGGAGCAGCGGTGGCTGAGCCTGTCGAAGCCAGAGCGGTGCGAGCGACCCGCCTTCGCCTTCGACAAGCTCAGGCTACGGCTACCTGTATAGCCTTTAATCATCAATCATCATTCATCATTCATCATTTCTAAATCTTCCCAAAGGAGACAATCATGATCAACCAAACCCTCAAAGAAAGCCTCAACGAAAAAATCCAGGACGGCGAATTCGACGTCGCCGACATTCCCGCCTACCTGACACTGTTTTGTGAAATGGGCAACGAGATCGAAGACCTGCAAGCCGAGGTTGAAGATTGGAACCGGCGCATTGTGTTTGACATGGACGGCCTGGGCAAACATTGGCTCATCGTCGAAGAGGGGCAGTTCAGCACCGGCGCAGGCGCGTTGGACGACGCCAACGTCATCCTGACCATTTCCGCCCTCGATGCGGCCCAGGTTTTTGCCGGCGACAAAGACGCCAACGCCGCCTACATGTCCGGCGCCCTCAAAGTCACCGGCGAACTGCCCGACGCCGTCAAAGTGCAAACCCTTATTGAGATTGTCGCTGAA
>JAWOGU010000289.1:0-5980 GCA_046496595.1 Chloroflexota bacterium | reverse complement strand
CGTTGCCCAGGTTCTTGATAGCCTGTTGGGGTGCTGACTTGGTTACCTCATACATCCAGGGGAACTGCTCTCGTTTGATGCTGTTCAACTGTTTGCGCAGGCTGATTTCACTAGGGCGCTCCCCTGCTTCATACTGACGCTGCCATTCGGCCAAGGCCCAGTTGTAGGCAAAGCGGGACACACCCGCTGCTTGGGCGAAATAACCAGCCTGTTTATTATTGGGAACCAGTTGTATCTTGTGGGTCAGTAACATCTTTCAATGATTCCATCATCTTCTTATGCTTGTGGCTACGACTGCCGTAAAGTCTGGCAGAGAAAACAGTAATGATTTCAAGAACGTCTTGGGCTAACTCTTCTTCAAATGAAGGCTGCTCCCCTTGGTGAATGATAACAATCTCAATTCCTTGCAGTTCACACAAGGTAAAAATTAACTCAGCCCCAAAACGTAACAACCGATCTTTATGGGTCAGAACCAGCCGCTTCATTTTCCGGCTCATGATCAGTTCAAGTAACTGGTTTAGACCTTGCTTGCGGTAATTCATACCTGAGCCTAAATCTCGAATGACTTCACAGCGCCATCCTTTGGCGGCACAGTAGGCTTCGAGCAGCGCTTGTTGTCTGTTCAGGTCTTCTTTTTGGTCATGGGAGGAAACACGTGCATAACAGACGGTCGGTTGACCTTCGTTGTTGATGCCGGTCAGTTCATTGATATCGTAATAGCGGGTGCCTGTTTTGGATCGCCGTTCGGGCAGCAACTCGCCCGTCTCTTCCCATTTTCTGAGAGTTTGCGGCGTCACTCCCAGCATGGCTGATGCTTCTCCTATCTTTACTAGTCGTTTTTCCATAGTAGTATATACTAACATATAATAATAGATAAGTCAATACTGTAACGAACCCCACCCTGACCAACTGGCCAGGTTCCAAACCCATCATCTGACTGGCATCAATCCTACCTGGCTGCCTGATTTAGCTGGGGCAATTATCAGTTACAGTATGGAGGCTTAACAAGTTACCACAGCGAGAACGGCCGTTGCTGCCTGACCCAACAGGTGAATCTGCACCAGCCTCATGGTTGACAGTAACCGCCGGCGACAACTTCCATGGAACGGCCGTTTCAGGGAGAAATGTGATGGACAGAAAATATGGACGCTTTCTAGCAGTCGGGGGTCTGATCCTCGTACTTCTGGCCTTCAATTTCAAATCCGAAGGTGAGTTCACGCTCGATGACCGCAGTTGGGGGGTTATTTCCAAGCCAGCCTATACCCAACACCTCAGTCAGGAAATAGCCCGCGCCATCGCTGAGAGATTACCTCAAGATGTGTTTACTTACGCCCCTGGCCGGTAGGTAAAACACAAATCTGCACGAATAAACGCGGATTTAGGCGCAAAACGACGAAATCCGCGTCCTATGAAACGAGAACGATATATAAGGAAGAGGAAAAATGGATCTTACTATCATAAAGTCGGCGCAACGGCAGTTTTCTCCCATCACTCGCTTGCTAATCATATTGTTCTTGATTGGCTTGCTGTCGGCCGGTGTGTTGTATCTGGTTATCGGACCAGAGGGAGCGAACACGCTCTGGTTGCTGGCGCATTTAGCCTGGCGGCTGGTTCCACCTCCGGTCTGGGCGACCGCCGGCGCAACGGCCGTTTTTTGGCTGTGGCTGATGCGGCGATTATGGGGCGGTGAGCCGATCTTCCGGCCAAAGAAACGCATCAGTGAGCAAACAACTGGCTTCTTCATCTAACAGTGAGGTAATTGCATGGAAAATAATGCAGTAATTGAAACAACTAATTTGAGTAAACGCTTTGGGGTGGTAACGGCCGTTGACCAGCTCAACCTCACCATCTGCCAGGGCGAAATCTTCGGCTTCCTGGGCCATAACGGGGCGGGCAAGACGACGACCATCCGCCTGCTGAACGGCGTGCTGGAACCCAACGGCGGCGCGGCGCGGGTACTGAACCTGACCCCGCTGGCCGACGGGCCAACCCTGCGACAGCGCACCGGCGTCCTCACCGAAACGCCATCGCTGGATGAGCGGCTGACGGGCCGGGAAAACCTGGCCATCTACGCCGATTTGTACGGCGTGCCGCCACAGCAGGCAGCCGAGTGCGTCGCCGAACTGCTGGCGACGTTTGACCTGTCTGACCGGGCGGAAGAGAAGGTGAGCGGCTACAGCAAAGGGATGAAGCAGCGGCTGGCGCTGGCCCGCGCCCTGCTGCACCAGCCAGAAATCCTCTTTCTGGACGAACCGACCTCCGGGCTGGACCCGGTGGCGACGCGGCAAGTACACCGCCTGATCACCCGCCTCAGCCGGGAGCAGGGGCGCACCATCTTTATTTGCACCCACAACCTGGCCGAGGCGCAGCAGTTGTGCGACCGGGTGGGGGTGATGGAAAACGGCCGTTTGCTGGCCATCGGTACGCCGGTGGAGCTGATGCGGCAGATGCAGCAGGCGCTGCGGCTAGAGCTGGAGGTGGCGGCAAGCGACTGGGAAACTGTTCTGAACCAGATCGACCGGATGGGTTTGACGGCGGAGAATGATCAGGGCAACGGCCGTTGGCTCATAAGCGGCGCCCAATACGCCGCCATCCCCGACCTGCTGGCCGGTTTGGTGCAGGCGGGCGCGCGCGTTTACCGCCTGAATCCGCAAGAACCCACCCTGGCCGACGTTTACTTTGCCCTACACAAGGAGGAAAAGCGATGAATACCCGCGCCATTCAAGCCATCATCCGCAAAGATTTAAAAGTGACGTTGCAAAACAAAGGGGTGATGATCCCCCTGGTCATTGTCCCGTTGGTCATGTTTGTCGCCTTGCCCGCGCTGGCCGGACTGACCCCGCTTCTGGGCGAAGGCCCCGGTTCACCACTGAACGATTTGCAGCTATTTTTAGCCAATATGCCGCCAGCCCTGCAAGCAGCGCTGGCCGGCTACACCCCAATGCAGCAGGTCGTCGTGTTGGCGTTGTTCTACTTTCTGGCCCCGATGTACCTGATTGTGCCGTTAATGGTCGCCAGTGTCATTGCCGCCGACAGCTTTGCCGGGGAGAAGGAGCGCAAGACGCTGGAGGCGCTGCTCTACACGCCGACGACTGACCGGGAACTGCTGTTGGGTAAGCTGTTGGCCGCCTGGCTGCCGGCCGTGGCCGTGGGGCTGGTGGGCTTTGTGCTGTACGCCATCGTCGCCAACGTCGCCGCCTGGTCTACGATGGGCGGCATCTTCTTCCCTAACTTGATGTGGATGGCGCTGGCGCTATGGGTAGCCCCGGCGGTGGCCGGGTTGGGTCTGGTGGTGACGGTGCTGATCTCGGCCCGCGCCGAAGGGTTCCAGGATGCTTACCAGATGGGAGCGATTATCGTGCTGCCGCTGCTGCTGCTGGTGATTGGGCAGGCGACGGGGGTGATGTATTTCAGCGTCGGGCTGGTTGTGCTGCTGGGCATGGTGTTGTGGTTGCTGGATGGGTTGCTACTCCTGTGGGGCGGCCGCTGGTTCCGGCGGGCGGATCTGTTTAGCCGGTTGTAATGTTCGCCTTGAGCCAACGCTGAGGGGAGGCTCAAATCTTATCTGGAGGTCATGATGGGATACATAAAACGTTGGGGGCGCTGGTTGGCGTTGTGGCTGTTATTGCTGGCGCTGTATGGGGTTGACTTTTGGGGGCTGGGCTTGAACCCCGTGCTGACCGGCGCGCCGTGGGCGCTGCTGGGCATGGCGGTGATAGACACGGCCGTGATGGCGCTGCTGTTGTCTCGTTTGCAGGGGGCGGGCTGGCGGCTGGCAACGGCCGTTTTCCTGCTCTTCTTTGGCCTGAAGACGGCGCTGGTGGCTGTGGAGGCGGTCTACCTGCCCGACGTGCTGCCGCCGGAGATCGTGGCCCCGTTGTTGGTCAATGGCCTGATCACGGCCGTTCTTTTCTCGTTGGCGGCGGTGTGGCTAAACGGCCGTTGGGCGGCCGGCGAACCAATCACCCTAGCCCCATGGCCTTTTTCGGTTATTGGCTGGATAGGGCGGCTGGCAGCGGCCGGTTTCCTCTGGATGGTGCTTTTTGTCGCCATTGGCCTGCTTGTCTTTCGGCCGGTTGCCCAGGCTCTGGATGCAGACACGGCCGTGGCCTATCTGGCCGCCTTCCAGCCGGAGAATCCGCTGCTCATTCTGCTCTTCCAGATGGCAAGAGGCGCTTTGTGGGCGCTGCTGGCATTGCCGGCCCTGGCGCTGTTACCAGGCGCAACCTGGCAGCGCGGCCTGCTGTTGGGTATCGTCTTTGCCGGTTGGATGAGCAGCGGGCTGCTGCTGCCCAACGACTTGCTGCCCGCCACCATTTGGCCGGCCCATTTGGTTGAAGTGGTCGTGGAGAACCTGTTGTTCGGCCTGGCGCTGGCTTGGCTTTTTCGCGCCCGCGCCACGTTACCCGCCAACAAGCCCCGCCTGACCATCCGGCCAGGTTAACATCCCGCCTCCTGACCAGCGCCACAACTCCCCAGGGGTCTGATTCGCCGACACAAGTTACCGGTTATCATGATTGGTAACAAAAAAAGGAAGGTGTTTTATGAACCAAGATCCAGAAAAAGAAACAGAAAATGAGAAGACCAGCTATGTGGGCAGCGGCATTGCCTTAGGCGCTAGCCTGGGTCTTATCTTTGGCATGTTGATCATGGATAACCTGGCCCTGGGCGCGGCCTACGGCGTGGCCATCGGTATCATTATGGGAGCCATTGCCGATGCGCAGGCGGCCAAGAAACGACAGGAGTAAAGATGGAGAGCAAGTTGTCCCTTTCGGTTATTGAAACCCACGACTTAAGCAAGCAGTACGGCGACGTGCTGGCCCTGGACGGGCTGAATCTGACAGTGCCGCAAAACGCCATTTTTGGCTTTTTGGGACCAAACGGCGCCGGCAAGACCACAGCCATGAAACTGCTATTGGGGCTGATCCGGCCCAGCAGCGGCGGCGGCACGATTTTTGGCCGCGACATTGTGCAAGACAGCCTGGCGATTCGCGCCCGTATCGGCTATTTGCCGCAGCAGCCAACCTACTACAAGGAGTTGACGGCACGGGAGACGCTGCGGTTTGTCGCCAGCTTTTTCTACCGGGGTCCAAAGGCGCAAATTGAAGAACGTATCAAGGAAATGCTGCATCTGGTAGGGCTGGAAGGTAAGGCGGACCGGCCGGTGGGCGGTTTTTCCGGTGGGGAACGGCAGCGGTTGGGCATCGCCCAGGCGCAAATCAACTATCCAGACCTGTTGATCTTGGATGAGCCGGTGGCGGCGCTGGACCCGCTAGGGCGGCGCGACGTGCTGACAATCATGGAGCGGCTGCGCAAGGTCACCACCGTTTTCTACTCCACCCACATTCTGGACGACGTGCAGCAGGTGAGCGACACGGTGGCGATTTTGAACCACGGCCGTCTTGTCACCCAGGGGCCGATTGAGGCATTGTTGAACGGCAACGGCCGTACCATTTTTACCACCACGCTGGCGGGGGACAGCAATGGCCTGTATCAGGCTGTGAGCCGGCAGCCGTGGGTAGAGCAGGTGGAAATTCTCTACCAGAACGGTGTGACGCAGTGGCAGATTGACGTGAATGACGAAACGGCCGCCGAGCAGCAGCTTTTCCGCCTGCTGGCGCAGGATGAAGGGGTGGTGGTACAGGCATACGGCCGTAAAAAATTCGAATTGGAAGAAATCTTCATGCAGTTGGTAGAAGGAGGGCGAGATGTCAGCTAATGTGAGCTTGCAGGCAATTCAGGGTGATGGGTGGTGGCGGGGCATGACCCCCATGCTGCGCCGCGAAAGTCGCAAATGGCGGCGCGGGCGTTTTGGCCTGGTGCAGTTCATTGTGTGGCCGGCGCTGCTAAACGGCCTGCTGACGTTTGCGCTGTTTGTGCTGCCGCGCATGGCCTCCGCCGATGGCGTCACTATCACCAGCGCCGAGGCCCAGGAAATGGGGCGGCAGATGTTTTTCGGGATGGGGTTGATGGCTTTGAG
>JAWOGU010000244.1:0-10719 GCA_046496595.1 Chloroflexota bacterium | reverse complement strand
CCAGAGAAGTGGATGTTGTCGGGGCCATTCTTTCTATTTTAGGGATGGGCGGCATTGTGTTAAGCATCCTTGTTTGGCAAGAGGGAGGCGAAGCGGTCGGGGTGTTAATGGTCATTGGCCTCGCCGCCATGTTCTTGTTTGCCAGTTGGTTGGTGCGGCGCAAAAAGCAGGGAAAACCAGCTTTGATTGATCCGGATCTGTTCAAATCTATCTATTTCAGGCTGGGTATTACTGAGCAAATGCTGCAGAATATTTCTCTGGGCGGCATGATGATCGCCTTGCCCATCTACTTCCAAATGGTGTTTGAATACACCGCCATGGAAACGGGTTTTGCCATTGCCCCGATGTCCCTCAGCATCTTCGCTGTCGCCCTTCTGGCCGGGCGCAAAGCGGGCAAGCGGCGTCCAAGCCGCATCATCCAGATTGGGTTTGGCACGCTTTTTGTGGGCGTCTTATTTCTGATTCCACTTGTGCCGCACGCCGATTCTGGCCTGGCCTTTTTGATACCCTTGATGATCGCAGGCTCAGGTTTAGGCTTATTGGTTTCCCAACTCAACAACTATACGCTGTCGCCAATTTCCGAAGAACGGGTCAGTGAAGCCGCGGGCGTCAACTCGGCGTCAGGATCGTTTGGTCTTTCTTTTGGGCTGGCATTTGCCGGCGCCATGATGCTGGCGACCCTGGCCTTCTCTTTTACAAACATGGCCGAGGCAAGCACCGTACTGACCCCTGAGCAACAGGTGCAAGTGGCGCAGGCATTGGAAGTAGACGCCGAAATCATGAGCAACACACAACTCGAGGAACAGTTAGTCGGCCAGCCGCCAGAGGTCCAGGCAGAGATTATTCGCATTAACGCAGAAGCACGGTTTTTCGCCTTGCAGGTCGCGTTGATGGTGCCGCTGCTGGCTGCTCTGCTCGGATTCCTCAATTCGTTCCGTATGGTCAAACTGCCTGATCTCAAACCATCGAGTGCGGTAGAGGGTTTGCTGCTGGGTTGATGTTTTTATTTGTCATGAAAGGAGGCTTTACAAGGATAAAAAGCATAAAAAGAATGATGTGCAGACCGATGGGAACGGCCGTTATGCCATAACTTTCGTAGAGCGAAACCGAGAAGCAAATAATCGCTCATCACTTATAGGAGATAGAGAAAATGATAAAACATGGACCGGTTGATGTAGTTGTTTTGGCGCTTGGCGAGCCGCGTTTTGACGGCAGCATCCTGACGGAACTTGAACGTCAGGCTGCTTCCGGCACAATTCGGGTGCTAGACGCCATGGTATTGTTTAAGTCAGACAGCGGAGAGTGCTTGCGCCTCGATCTGGAAGATTTGCCGCCGGATCAGAAAGCAAAAGTCGGCTTTATTGAAACAGGCACGCGCGGTCTTTTTGACTCCGACGACGCCGACACCCTGTACGAAGGCATGGTGCCCGACTCGGCCGTCATCGCCCTCGCTATCGAACACGCCTGGGCAGTGGCCCTGGTGAACGCTATCGTGGATGCAGGCGCTGAAGTGGCACTAAACTTCCGCGTGCCCGCGTTTATCGTAGACGAGGCTTTTGCCTTGCTCACAGAAGAACAATAAAAAGGAGATTATCATGCCAGGATTAGTCAGAGGGATGGCCCGCACAGCGGCCGTAGTCGGCACCGCCACCGCCACCCGCAACGCCGTGAACCGCAGACAGGCCGACAAGAATGTCGCCGCTTATTCACAAGCCGTACAGCAACAAGCGCCGCCGCCGCAGGTTGCGCCACCGGCGGAAGAATATTACGAACCCCCTGTCCAACAAGACGATATCATCACGCAGTTGGAACGTCTGGGCGCACTCTATGCTCAAGGGCTGCTTACCGAAGATGAGTTTGCCGCCCAAAAGGCGAAACTGTTAGGTATGTGATGCCATACTGACCCTCTGGACCAGTCTTTAAATAGCCAGAGGGTTAGTATTTTTTATGTGAGGATTGGGACTGGCATCTTCACAGCATAAGAAGTTTAAGGAGAACAAACTATGTGTTGCGCATTTTTATCGCTCGTTTTACTGGGTCCACGCGTCTTCGGCGCCTTTTGGTGGCTTTTCCAACCGGGGCGTTGGCAGCTCGCCTTTAATAGTTGGCCGGCCATCTGGTGGATCTGGCCCATACTGGGCATTATCTTCTTGCCCTGGACGACGATCATGTACATTCTCGTTGCGCCCGGTGGTGTGGTTGGCTGGGATTGGCTGTGGCTTGGCATCATGCTGATTGCGGACATTGCCTCTGATTCGGGTGGTGTTGGTCGTAAACGCCTGCCTGGTTACGAGGGCTATTAACGGCCAGTTTCTAAAACTGGCCTAAGAGCAACTTGCCTTAGATGGCGTGTCTCTTAGTCCATTCGTATACAGTTATTCAGTTTCCAGACAGGTTCAATCTCCAAGATTGAACCTGTCTGACCAATTTAATAAGCGGTGGGCGCTGTGAAGTCCCTGCTAAAGCCTATCTGGTCTTAACCCGATGTCCACTTTTTCGGGAGAAGATCATATTTGCGATATGCTTCCATTTGTATGATTTCGCTCCCCAGCCGCGCATCCTCAGCGGCGAAAGCCATCAGGTGACTTTCCAGAGAGAAGCGCGCAGATGTCAAAGCTAAAGACGGATCATTTTGGCGAAGAGCTGCGGCAAATCCGGCCATCAAACCGGCATCACCACCGCCATGTCCCGACGATCTATGGGCAGTTGTGTCGTAGCGGGTCCGTTTGCCGGTGCGATGTTCACGCACTTCAATCCACGAACCGGCCACTAAAAAGGCGGCTTCCAACTCGCCACGAGCGCCTTGAATGCGGGTGGTGCGTCCCTCGTCGTGGGACAAACCGTGCATCGTCAGGGTGACTGTTGTGCCGTTGGTAAAGACCATGTTCACTACTTGATGATCGACAACATCATTATCGCATTGATACACACAACGGCCGTAGGGACTTCTCGCTAATTCCGCCATGATATGCTCGCGTTCACCATCTGATGAAACCAAATTGCTCGGCCAACCCCGGTATTCACTGACCTGCCGTAATGGCGGTATCACTTTACTCAACGCCCGTACCAGCCTGGGTGAGCGCAGCTGCCACTGTGTTGCCTGGCGGGTAATACCGCTGGCACTGTCGGCCATACTGCGCCACAAAGGTATTCTGTCGGCGTAGATCGGCGGGGCAAAAAATGGGCAGCTATCGGCCGCCGGACAGCCGTCCACACAATAAGCAGGCGCGCCAACCGGCATATTTTCGGGGCGAAAGTGCAGCAAATTGCCCGTACTGCTCATTGTCTGGCAGGTGTCGTTGAGCAGCCAGATTAAAATGTCTAAATCGTGGCAGCATTTGGCTAAAATCATGGGTGAGCTTTGTGCCGTGCTGCGCCAATTGCCACGCACGTAACTATGGGCCATGTGCCAGAAAGAGACGTTTTCTTGATGGTTCACATGAACAATCTGCCCCAAGGCGCCAGATTGGATGATCTCTCGCATTTTTTGGAAGTGGGGGGTATAGCGTAAGACGTGGGCGATATGTAATTGACGGCCGTTTTCCTCGGCGCTTTGAACCAATTGTTGACACTCGGCTAAACTGGTTGCCATTGGCTTTTCCAGCAAAACGTCATAACCACGGTCTAAGGCGGACAGAGCGGGCGGAGTGTGCATTTGGTCTTGGGTACAGATGAGCGCGGCTTGGGCCAGTAACGGCCGTGCCAACAACGGCTCCCACGACTCAAATTGATATTCTGGGGAGATGGCGTGCATGGCGGCAAAACGCTCGCGTCGGCCAGTGTCCGGTTCGGCTACGGCTACAAAATGCACATCTTCCGGATGGCTGAGCGCATACGCGCCATAAGCTTCTGCACCACGCTGTCCGGCCCCAATAAGAATAGCCTGGATAGGGTTGGTCATCGTTCCTCCTGGTATTGCGTCATGTGCAGCATGATTGTTTCCATGACCTGCCGCCAGACAGCCGGCCCAACGGCCGTTCCCTTATCACCCTTGCGCCGCAGAAGTAGTTGTCCGCGTCTAGTTCCCAGACGTGCTGACTTATTCAACCAACCAATCCCAATAATGCTTGCAGGCAGCGCTGCAAGGTCTGGTAAGAATAGTGCTGTAAAGCTATACGGTAGTTATGTTCGGCCATTTCCGCTGCTTGATGGGGATTGTCTAGAAGGTGGTTAACGGCCGTTACCACTTCATCCGTTACGTACTCATCAAATTCCACTACCCGGAATCCCTTCGGGCCAATGTCCGCCGCGTATACGTCGTAGCGCTGCACCAGCAGCGGCCTGCGGAAGTAAATCGCCTCAAGGAAGGCGTTGCCGAAGCCTTCGATGAGGGAGGGGTAGGTGACAAAATCGGCGTGGGGGTAGACGTCGGCCAGGCTGTAGCGGGAACGGCCGTCGGGCAATATCCCCTGCTCGTCGCCGATAATGTCGCCGACAAACAAGACCGGCGCGCCCATCAGCTCTGCGTATTGACGCAGCCGCTGTTCGTAAGCGTCCCCCTCGTCGCCGCTGGCGTGGGAGATGACCAGCCGCGCCTTGCGCCCCAGGCGGGAAACTAACTCGATGGCATGTTCGATCCCCTTGCGCGAGATGACCCGCGTCGGCTGCAAAATCAGCAGTTCATCGTCGGCCAGCCTCAAATCGCGGCGGACGTTGGCGGCGTAGCCATCCGGGGCGGGCGGTGGCGTGGCAAAATCCATCACGTTGGGCACAAGCCTGGCGTTGAGGCCGCGCCGCCAGGCCAACTGCCGCTGCGCCAGGCTGTTGATGACCACGTGCTGAATCGAGGGCAAATCGGGCGGGAAAGCGGCGCTGAGATAGTCGCCTACACCATTGACCAGGAAGCGCTTACGCTCCCAGGCCAGGTCGTGGTGTTGGGCGATGGTGGGGATGCCCGTCTCTGCAATCAGGTCGGTGAGGGCCAGGGCCAGGGGGATGTTGAGCGGGATGGCCAGCACGTTTTGCGGGATGAGCAGGTCCAGGTTGAAGGCGCGGACGAATTGATGCAGTTGGGCGTGGAAGTACGCGCGCCATTGTTGAATCCAGGCGGTTTCCTCCGGCGTGCGGGTGGGGCGGCTGAAGAGAGCCTGGTGGTAGGCGAGCATCTCCGGTTCCTGGTAGAAGGCGGCGGGCACGACAAAAGAGCGTTCGGCCGGCCGGTCGCACTGCCCGGCAAAGTAGCAGCAGGTGTGCCCCATCGCTTCCAGAATGGCCGCCCACTTAGCCACTTCCAGCGAGACGCCGTCGGTCCCGGCAAAACGGAAAGAGATAAAACCGATGTTCATAGGATCTCCTCAAGAAGGGACTGGGCGCAGCCAGAGAACCTGGTAGGGGTCTAGCGTGAGAGAGAGATAACGGCCGTTCTCGCCCCCATACCTCCTTCCCGACACCATATCCCACATCTGCCCTTGCAGCTCAAGCAGGCGCAAATCAAGCGAAACAGTCTGTCGCTGGTTGGTCACATTATGCAGGCAGAGAACGGCCTCACGGCCGTTTCCCGCCACCCGAACCAGACAAAACAGGGCCGGGTCCAGGAATAATATTTGCTGTTCCGCTGCCGGGTCAAAAACGGCCGTTTGCCCCCGCACCCGCAGCAGATGGCGGTACTGTTGAAATACCCGCTGCCGCAGCGACAGTGGATCGGCCAATTCCCGCTCCAGGTCCACCCGCGCCAGCTTCTGCCGGTTGATAGCCCGGTTGTAGCCCAACTGCGCCACACCCTCCGGCCAGCCTCGCGAACCGAAGAGGCTGTGGAAATAAATGCCCGGCACGCCGCGCAGCGCCAGCATGATCGCCTGGGCGGCCATGAAGCGTCGCGCTATCAGGCTCACATCTTCCTGCACGCCCGGTATGCCCAGGGCATCCAGGTAGTTGACGTTTAGCTCATAGGGGCTAAGGCTGCCGTCTGGCTGCTGGCGGTTGGAGACAAAGCCGCCCAACGCTTCTACCCGCGCCGCCAGCGCCCCGATTTGCTCCTCGCTGAGGAAGCCGCGCGCCGGGGTCAGGCCAATGCCGTCGTGGGAGGCCAGGAAGTTAAAGAAGGTGGTGCGTGGGCCGGGAAGCCGCAGCCCATCGGCCCATTGGGAGAGGGCGCTGGCGTCTCCCTGGTGGAAGGTGTGGATTGTCAGCGGTGGCAGGGAGAAGTTGTACACCATCTGCGCCTCGTTACGGCCGTCGCCAAAATAAGAGATATTCTCCTCGTGAGGCACATTGGTTTCGGTAATCAGAATGACGTGGGGGGCCACCTCGTCCAGCAGGGCGCGCATCAGTTGGATGATCTGATGGGTCTGCGGCAGGTGGAGGCAGCGCGTGCCGACCTCCTTCCACATAAAGGCGATGGCGTCCAGGCGGATGAATTCCGCCCCCTGGCTGACGTAGAAGAGCAGCGTCTCCAGTACCTCCAGCAGCACGTCGGGGTTGCGGTAGTTCAGGTCAATCTGGTCGGGGCTAAAGGTAGTCCAGACGTGTTTGCGACCAACGGCCGTTTCCACTTCTGTCAGTAAGGGTAAAATGCGGGGACGGAAAACGGTTGTTAAATCGGCCGTCGGCTCCACCACCGTAAAATAGTGGCGGTAACGGGAGTCGTCACGCAGAAAGCCCTGGAACCAGGCGCTTTCGGCCGAGATGTGATTGATCACGGCGTCGAACATCAGGCGGAACTGCTGTCCCAGCCGGGCTATATCCGCCCAATCGCCTAAATCGGGGCGCACCCGCTGATAATCAATGACGGAGAAACCATCGTCGGAAGAGTAAGGATAGAAGGGCAGCAGGTGGATGGCGCTGACCACGCCCTGCAAATGCGCTTGACAGAAGTCGGTCAGGATGGGGAGGAACGGCTTGCCCGCCTCACCCACCTGATCGGCATAGGTGATGAGGATGGCGTCTCGGGCGGTGAGAACGGCCGTTGTCACCTCTGGCAGCCGCTTCCGATACCCCGCCATCAACGCCTCTACTCGCCCAAATGTTTCTCGCCCCACCTCCTCACCATAAATCTCTTGCAACAGTGCCAGCATAGTCCGTTACCCGTTATCCGTTATTCGTTATCCGTCGTCCGTTATCCGTATACGGCTTACGGATCGCGGCTTCACCCATACAACACCCGTCCACTCTCCGGGTCTACCCAGCGAATCTTATCCGCCGGGAAGCGTAAATAGACCGTTTCCCCCGGCGTGACGTGGAACGTGGGGTGGGTGGCTACTTTCACCGTGTCCTGGCCAATCTCTACCGTCAGCAAATTTTGCGAACCAAGCGGTTCTACAACTAACACCTCTACCGGCAGGGAATCGGCCGTTGGTTCGGCCAGCGTTTCCATATTTTCGGCGCGGATGCCCAGAATGATACGACGGCCGTCCCACCGCGTTAACTCTGCCTGCATCGCCGCTTCCGGCGTTAAGTGGAAATCGTCGATGCTCACCTGCACCTGCCCATTGTGCCGCTGTACCTGTCCCGCCATAAAATTCATCGGCGGGTTGCCGATGAAACTGCCCACAAACAAGTTGACGGGCAAATCATATACCGTATTGGGATGGTCGAACTGCTGGATGATGCCATCCTTCATCACCGCAATACGATCGCCCATGCTCAATGCCTCAATCTGATCGTGGGTAACGTAAATCGTCGTCGCCCCAATTTCGCGCAGCAGCTTCTTCAGTTCGGCGCGCATCTCCAGGCGCAGCAGCGCATCCAGATTACTCAACGGCTCATCCATCAGCAAGATCTGGCCTTCCATGGCGATGGCTCGAGCCACGGCCACGCGTTGCCGCTGCCCGCCGCTCATCTTATTCGGGTAGCGGTCCAGCATTTCCTCGATGTGTAGCAGTTCGGCTGCGCGCCCCACCCGCCGTTCGATTTCCTTTTTTTCCAGTTTGTTCATCTTCAGGCCAAAGGCGATGTTGTCATACACATTCATATGCGGGAAGATGGCATAGCTCTGGAAAACCATGGAAATATGCCGTTCGCGTGGGGGCAGGTAAGTCACATCATGGCCGCCAATGCTGATGCGCCCTTCATCGGCCATGCCCAGCCCGGCAATCGCTCGCAGCAGCGTCGTTTTACCACAGCCGGACGGCCCCAACAGCACCACAAACTCCTGGTCTTCCACCGTCAGGGAGACGTTATCAATAGCCACAAAGTCATCAAAGCGTTTGGTTACGTTCTCAATTAATATCTCTGCCATAGAATTACCTATTTCGTCACCTGCCCCCACATGTTGAACAGATAGCGGCGAATGAAAAAGATGAAAATCACCGATGGCAGGAGCATGAAGAAGCCCCCGGCAAATTTGTACGGTTCCGACGACTGCCCCAGGGAGTTGAGGACTTGGGCGGGCAGGGTGCGGTTTTGGATGGTCAGCACACTGGCGGCGAAGACCTCGTTCCAGGACATGACGAAAGTGAAAATGGCCGCCGCGGCGATGCCGGGCAGCACCAGGGGCAGCACAACCTGGCGGAACGCCTGGAAAGGGGTGCAGCCGAACACCTGCGCCGCTTCTTCCAATTCATACGGGATACTGGCGAAGACGCTGCCGATGATCAGGATGGTGGTGGGCAGCGTTAACGCCGTGTGCATCAGGGCCAGACTGTAGACGCTGTCGAAGATGCCCAGGTTGATGAAAACGACGGCCAGGGGGATGGCTAATATCACCACCGGAAAGGCGCGCACCGCTAAAATCGAAAGGCGGAAGGAGTCACGGCCGGGGAAGATGTAGCGGGAGATGGCGTAACCGGCCGGAGCCGCGATAAGCGTCGAGAGGACCAGGGTAATAACGGCCACAATAATGCTGTTGATGATGCCAGACATAATGCCGCTGGAATTCAAAAAGAAGCGCATCGTCTCCGTGGAGAAGGGGATGAAGGGCAGGACGCCTTTGGGAAAGGCGCGCACCTCTTCGCGGGTGGTCAGGGCCATCGAAGCGATAAAGTAAATGGGGACCAACACCCAGAGGGAGATGAGGATAGCCACCACATAGGTCAGCCCCCGGTTCAGCTTTTGGCGACGTATCATACGTCGGTGGATGGCCCGGACTTCGGCACTGGCTTGCACGGCCGTTACTCCTGCCTGTTCACTCATCATTCCATCGCCTCCTCTTGGGTGCGCAGCATCCGCAAATAAATAATGGCGCTCACCATCGAAAGCAGCAAGATAAAGCTGGCATAAGCCGCCGCCACGTTCGGATTACGCAAATCGTTATACTGCCGGTAGGTTTCATTAGCCAACACTGTCACCACGTCACCACCGCTGAGGGCCACGACCACGGCGAACACTTGCAGCGCCAAAATCGTGCGTAGAATCAAGGCCACCTGCAAGCTGGGGCGCAGCATGGGCAAGATGACGTGGCGCACCCGCTGCCACAACGTCGCCCCAAATACCTCGGCCGCCTCCAACACCTCGTCAGAAATCGCCTGCAAGCCGGAGACGACGATCACCATCACTAACGCCGTGGCTCGCCACACCTCCGCCAGGCAAATGGCCACAATAATCCAGGGGAGTGTATTGGCCGATAGGAAGGTTATCGGAGAACTGATCAGCCCCAGCCCCATTAAAATCGTATTCAGATAGCCAATCTGGGTGAAAATCGAGAACCAGAGAATGCCGACAGCCAGGTCGGAGACGGCCAGGGGAATGGCGAAAATGTAAAGGAACATGGTATTGCCCTTCAGCCGCGCCTGCACCACCAGAGCCATAATCACTGCCAGGGCAAACTGGATGGGGATGATGATCAGCATCAGTAGAATGGTGGTCGCTATGGCCGGTTTGAAAAAGCGGTCGGTGACCATGCGCTCGATGTATTTGGTAGTAAACTGACCGCTGTCTCCTCGATCAATGCGCCCGCGCTCGCCCTCGCCAAAGACCTGGATATAGCGAGAAGGGGCCCAACCGGCGGCCAGTTCACCAGCCTGCTCCGCCTGGACGAGATACCACACTTCTAGTGTTACCTGGTCTATGATGGTAACGGCCGTTTGCGCCGCCAATTGCCCCAACACTTCGCTGTTGTCATTCGGTTCACTGTACAAACTGGTCAGCGGGTCGGCCGCCGCGCCAATACGAGTGCGGATAGAGCCGGTCAACGGCGTGCCGTCCGCTGCCTCACTTCGTATGCGGACGCGGGTTTCTGGGGACCAGCCTGTCACCATACTCCCCGCCTCATCCTCGCCGCTGATCTGGAACCAAAGTTCGATAAGCAGCGTCCGCCGATCCGCCAGAAGTTCCGGCGGGATGAAGTTGCCCTGGCGGTCTAGTACCTCCACCTGGCTGCCTTGGAGTAAACGGGCAACCACCGGGCTGTCCTGGTCTGCCTCCTCACGCAGTGTCAGCAGCGCATTCTGCTCCCAAACAGCCAGACGCAGCGCCTGCACCATCGGCCAGGCAAAAAAGAGCATGAGGTAGATAATTGAAGGCAGGATGAGCAGGTAAGGAATCCAGTGAATCCGCCGTTTCCGTTTATTGTTTCCTTCTGTCACGATCCAGGGTCCTTTAGAGAGAGTAAACAGTGAACAGTGAGCTGATGACTGCTCACTGTTCACTGCTCCTGCTCACTGATTATTGAACCTGGCAGGGGCCATCACTGGGCGGGTCTGGGGCCCAGCAGGCCGCGCCGGTATCGTCCATCAGCGCCTGCAAGTTTGCCCCTTCTTCGGCCAACACGGTGGCAATGTCCTCGCCATTAAGGACAACCCGGTCAAAAGCATTGCGGAAAATCTGGTTGATCTCACCGCCGCG
>JAWOGU010000127.1:0-8737 GCA_046496595.1 Chloroflexota bacterium | reverse complement strand
CATGACCATGTTGCTTCTTTTTTATCTTTTGGTCCTGACTTTGCCTAATCTGGCTTTTGCTCAATTTTTTGAGCGAACGACCAGTAATTCGTCTAAATGCGGAGTTGAATTGCCTTGTTCATAAAATTCATAGCGATCACCATCCCACTCATATAATGTATATTCAGCATAACTTGAGACAGAATCAACGTCGCAATAAAGATCGTCTTCTGTATAAATAGCTAACGCTGTTCCATTTGGATTCTCACGAAATTCAAAATAATGATGTATAAGGCAGTCTTCATTAATAAATATTTCTTGCCATTCATCATTCACAAATCCAAAAACATACTGATAAGCGAATGAGCTGCGGTAAGAACCTCGATCTATATCATAAGCAATGTAGATTTCAGGTATGCCCTCCATTGTGATCTCTTTGATCTCAAACGTATGAATGTTTTGGTTCTCAGGTTCTCCTTTTAGCTCATAGTCAAATAGAACTTGGCAAGTCCTTTTTATATTGGGACTCAATATTGCCAAAAACGAGACCGAATCCCCATATTTTCCTTTATCTTCATAGATAATCACTTCTTCAGCGAAACCATCCGCATCAAGATCTACTTCAAGGCTCTCCAAAATTGTTTTGTCACCAATAATCTCATCAGTACAAGAATTTACTGTTTGGGTATGAGGTAACAAAGACAATATTGTGATGAAATATATTGTCATTGCGATGTGGTTTATTAAAATCATTTCCCTCCCATCTTGACAATCTCTAATCTCCAATCTCCAAAGAAATTTCCACGGCATCTGCATACGGATTTCCCGCCACATCCAGAAGCAGAACGGGTTCCTGTGTGTTAAAGTTGTACATACCGGAGCGCATGGTTAACGGCCGTTCCCACCCTTCATCCCACGGTAAATCAAACCAGCTTACCACCACATCCCCCGGCTGCCATTGGCTGCCCGAAAACGCATCCCCATCCATCTGGCTCACGCGTGCGCCATTGCCATCCAGCAGGTGATTGAAGATATGGTAGTCGGCCGGATCGGGATTATCCGCCGTTTGCCAGTAGAGCCGCCAAACGGCCACTGAATCGGTGGCTGAGCCTGTCGAAGCGTCGGTGGCTGAGCCTGTCGAAGCGTCATCTGCTGAATCGGTTACTTCGACAAGCTCAGCAGCCGTTTCCCCTTCCGTGTTCAGTTCATCATGCCCTATAAAACGCACAAAATTCGCCAGCAAATAAGTCTCGTCAAAAACCACGTCCGGCTCCGGTGAACCGCCCGGCAGCGATAAAACCTGCATCGCCCCTTCCCCCTCGCGCAGCGGGATGGGTTGGCTGTTCGTGGCATGGTTGGCGTAAACGGCCGTTGCCTCAGCCAGCCCCGCATTCACCACTACGACCGCTGCTTTCTCAGGAAATACGGCGTACGCCGCGCCGTCCACAAAGCGGTGCGGCACGTCCCGCAGCAGCACAGCCCACACCGCCGGGAAATCATCCAGTTCCGGGTTCTCGCCCTGACCCACCGCCAAAATTTCCGCTGCGCCCGTGTCTGCCAGCAGCGCAACGGCCGTTTCCACGGCGTCAAGCTGGTAAACCAACGGCGTACCAAAGCCGCCCGGCGTCGCCGTCTGCCCCACAAACGTCAATAAGGACAGCAAAAAGCGCACCTGGTAAAACGCCAATCCAACCAGCACCACCCAGTTAATAATGCGCATATAACGCAGTTCAAACCACGCCTGCCAGTCGGAAAAAGCCATACCCGCCGCCATGTAAGGCGCGGGCAGCAGGGCAATAAAATAGTGCAAATGCACCGGCGAACTGCGCCAGAATAGGAAAAACAGCGGCAGCGAAAACGTCCACACCAGCACAATTAGTCCCATGTCGGCCTGTTTGCTGCCCCACCGTTTCCATACCGTAATGCCCAGATAGATTAAACCGGCGGCTAAAATGCCCGTCATCAACAGGTAAATACGGTCCATCGGCATGGCCTGCTGCGCCAGGAAATTCTCGACTTGCGCCGCTCCTGCCAATGAGTGCAGGTCACTGCCCACGCTCATCATTTGCGTAAACTTGAGTGCGTCCAGGCTGAATGGGGCTGCTGCGCCGCCGACCTGCGCCAGACCCTGCCCAAGCAGGCTGCTTTGTTGGCTGAGATAGAGGAGGAAGGGAACGGCCGTTATCACTGCCAGCCCCGTCCCAATCAACAAATCCTGCCACGACAGCCGCCGCCAGAACACTATCAGCAGCACCAATGTCGCCGGAACCAGCGCCAGCGCCGACAGGTGAATCTGCACCGCCACCGCCAGCGCCACCAAAGCCAGCCAAATAAAACGCGGCTTGCGGTCCACCAGCGCCAGCGCCAGCCCGATCACCCACAACATCACAAACAGCGGCAGCAAATTTTGCGCCCAAATCTTCCGTGAAAAAATCACCGCCCACGGACTGACGGCAAACAGCAGCGTGGACGAAACAGCCGCCACCGCCCCCCAATAACGGCGCACCAGCCAGTAACCGGCTAACACCGCCAGCGTATTCAACAGCCCGGTAAACAACGTGGCGGCATAGGCATGGGGCCACACCACCAGCGGCAGGGCATACAGCCACACACTCATCGGGAAATTCGGCAGTCCCACCGAACTGCTGATGCCGCGCAGCGCCAATTTGCCGTCGGCCATGTCCAGCGCCAGCGCCAACAGACGCGCCTCATCCGCCTTGAACTCGTTGATGCCCAACCAGCCCAGGCGCAAACCGCCCGCCAGGCCTATCAGCGCCGCCACCAGCAGCCACTCCTGCCAATGCCGCTGCGCCAGTCCTTTTAAGCCGCCAACCGGCGCGCCCTGCGCCGCACGCTTCTTGTTCGTCGTTGGTTTTCTGCCTTCCGCCTTCTGCCTTCTAACCTTCGCCTGCTGCTTGCTTCCCTTCCGCTTTGTCATGCTGCTTCTGCCTTCTGCTTTCTGCCGTAACTATTAACCCTGTCTGGGTTAAACCGCGGAGAGCGCGGAAGACGCGGAGATATGTCCGGAGAAATCTCTGCGTTCTCCGCGCCTCCGCGGTTAGTAGTTACCTTCTGCCATTAAAGTGATGCTAACCGGACAATGATCCGACCCCAGCACCTCAGGATGAATCGCTGCCCCATGCACCCTGGGCCATAAATTCGGACTTACAAAAAAATAATCCAGCCGCCAGCCCACATTCCGATCCCGCGCCCCGCCGATGTTCGACCACCAAGAGTATGCGCCAGCCTGTTCAGGGTAAATGCGCCGGAACGTGTCAATGTATCCCTGCGCCACTACTTCGTCAATCCAGGCGCATTCCTCGAGCAAAAAGCCAGTCGTCTTCCGGTTTTGTTTGGGCCGCGCCAGGTCAATTTCCTGGTGGGAGGTATTCACATCGCCGCAAAAGATCACGGACCTGCCTTGCGCTTGCAGGGCGTTGCAAAACGCCAGAAAATCCGCTTTGTAGCCCATCTTAAACGGTACCCGGCTGTGGTCGCGGCTGCCGTTGGGGAAATAGGCGCCGATGAATACAAAATCGCCATAGTCGGCCACTATCGTGCGCCCCTCCCGGTCATACGCCTCAATGCCCAGGCCAATCTGCACCGCCAGCGGTTCCGTTTTGGAATACAGGGCCACGCCGCTGTAGCCCTTCTTCTCCGCCGCCGCCCAATAGGTGTGGTAGCCGTCCGGTGAGCGCAGAGCGGCGTCCAACTGGTCGGGATGCGCCTTGGTTTCTTGTACACATAAAATATCGGGCTGCGCTGCGTTTAACCAGTCCAAAAAGCCTTTGCGCTGCGCCGCCCGGATGCCGTTTACGTTCCAACTGTAGAGATTTAGCATGGGAGGGATTTTAGGCCATGTTCAATGCCGGGGCGAAATATTTCCCATTCGATTCTTCTTCTGCCGCAGATTGGATCAGTTTCCCCCTTGACTTGGAGTTAGCTCCAGGTGTTACACTATGCTTTGGAATGAGAGCAAAACCACTTGCGAAAGATCGCAGATTAAAGATTGAAGATAGGTCGGGTGCTAATCTTTAATTTTTAATTGTCTCTTTAGGAATCTGTGGGGTAGCCAGCGCCTGGCGTAGGGGCGGTGCGCGCACCGCCCCTACATATGTTGTAACGGCTTGAGCCGTTTGACCGCTGAAGCGGTTACTACAAACCTTGTCCAGGAGACCTTCGACGGTAAAGCATTCGAATCGCTGGAGTACGTCAGCGACGAACCATATCAAACAGGAGATGAATGATGCACATTGGATTACAAATTCCGTCTTTTAAGTATCCGGGGGGAACGGCCGTTATCCGTCCCAAACTCAAAGAAATCGTCACCACCGCCGAAGAGGCAGGTTTTTACAGCCTCTGGGTCATGGATCATTATTATCAAATCAAAGGATTGTTTGGCGAAGCCTATACCGATCCGATGCTGGAAGCCTATACCACGCTCGGATATTTTGCCGGACTCACTGAAAAAGCCTATTTAGGCGTCCTGGTAACAGGCGTTATTTACCGCCATCCCTCTGTGCTGATGAAGATGATCAACACACTTGATATTCTCTCCGGCGGCCGCGCTTATCTCGGCATTGGCGCGGCCTGGTATGAAGAAGAAGCCAGAGGTTATGGTATTCCTTACCCTTCCACGTCAGAGCGCTTCGAGCAGTTGGAGGATAATCTGAAACTGGCGCATGCTCTCTGGGCAGGCGATGAAACATCCTTTGCAGGCAAGCATTTTTCTGCGCCGGCCATCACCAACAATCCCCGCCCGCTCTCAACCCCGCACCCCCGCCTCATGATCGGCGGCACAGGTCCGAATAAGACGCTGCGCATGGTGGCCCAATATGCGGATGCCTGCAATATCGGTGATTGGGTCGGTACCGAAAACATGCAAAAAGCGCTCGACACGCTCAAAGCACATTGTGAAACGCTGGGACGTGATTACGACGCCATCGAGAAAACGTCTCTCTCCACCGTGCATCTTTCTGGGGATGATACGGTAGAGAGCGTCATCAGCCGTATCCAGCAGTTCTCCAAGATGGGATTCAGCCACGCGATATTCAATATGCCGGATGTTTACAAAATCACGCCGCTCGAAACCTTTGCCAAAGAAATCATCCCGGCCGCCGCCGAACTTTAAAAAGCCGGAGTCTGACGAATATCAGGCCTGTCAGGTTTTTCTCACCGACCGCAAACGAGAAAATTGTTTGGGAAACCCGACACGTCTCTCTGGAAAATTAAAAAAACCCCAGTACAACAGGGCGGAAATACCCCAACGGTTTGTAGTAACTGCTTGAGGGGTTAAACGGCTGAAGCTGTTACTACAAACCAACGTGTTATATAAGCCGTCGTGCACCAGTGCCCGGTCAGCAATTCTCAATTTAACAAGAGAGGTGTCATGCTGAGGTCCTCCGAAGCATCCCGTTCGTCTGGAAAATCCGAGGCCGCAGGGATGCTTCACTTCGTTCAGCATGACAATTGAGCATGAATAGCGTAGAAATCGGCTTGTTTACACAAATGCCAAGCCCAAATTGAGAATTGTTGGTGCCTGGTGATTAGAACGGGTTAACAGGAGATTTGAAATGGAATATGTAAAACTTGGCAATACCGGAATGGATGTGTCCCCTATTTGCCTGGGGGCAATGAGTTTTGGCTCTGCGGAAGGATGGGTGCACAATACATGGGCGCTGGATGAGGAAGGCAGCCGCACGATCATCAAAAAAGCGCTGGATTTAGGCGTCAACTTTTTTGATACGGCCAACGCCTATGCCTACGGCCACAGCGAGGAAATTCTTGGCCGGGCCTTAAATGATTTCGCCAACCGGGATGAAGTAGTCATCGCCACCAAGGTTTTTGTTCCCATGAACCAGAAGCCAAACGGCGGCGGCCTTTCCCGTAAACATATCATGAGCCAGATGGACCAAAGCCTGAAGCGTCTCGGCACGGAGTACATTGATCTTTACATCATTCACCGTTGGGACTACCACACCCCCATCGAAGAAACGATGGCAGCCCTGCATGATGTCGTCAAATCTGGTAAAGCAAGATATATCGGCGCTTCGGCTATGTATGCCTTCCAGTTCCAGAAGGCGCTGCATGTGGCTGAAAAACATGGCTGGACTCGTTTTGTCTCCATGCAAAATCACTACAACCTCATCTACCGGGAAGAGGAACGAGAGATGATGCCTCTTTGCGTAGAAGAAAAAATCGCCGTAACCCCATATAGTCCGCTGGCCTCCGGCAGATTGGCGCGTGACTGGTCCGAAACCACCCAACGCCTGGAAACAGATCCCATTGCCAGACAGAAATACGATGCCACGGCCGCGGCTGACAAAATGGTCGTAGAGCGCGTGGCGGAAATTGCCGCCAACCATGGTGTGCCCATGGCCCATATCGCCCTGGCCTGGCTGCGGCATAAAAACCCCGTCGTCGCGCCGGTCATCGGAGCGACAAAGCTCTCCCATCTGGAAAGTGTGGTCAGCTCATTATCAGTCCGGTTAACGCCTGAAGATATTGCTTATCTGGAAGAGCCATATGTGCCCCATCCACTCGTGGGTTTAATTCCTTACAGCTAAAACAACACGGACAGCAGCCCCGTAGCCTGGATTAGGACTGGTTTGGGCGGGAGACATGTATTTTCTAGCTCGCGCCACACTGTAGGCGCAAGCCTCGGACGTTGCTCCGTTTGAATACCTGGCCCTGCCCATTAATATGATGTGGGGTTTTGTACTCTGGCGCGAGTTCCCAACGGGGTTGACATCGGCAGGGCACCTCTTTGACGCTGGGCAGTGGGCTCCCTGTATATTTTGTATCGGGAGCGGCGGGAACGGCCGTTCCCCATCCCATCCCACCCCTTTTCCCCCTCATTACCGCCCTAAACAGCCCCTTCATACCCTATTCATACCTTATTCATAGCTTATTCAACCTTCCTAAATCCTTTCTTCCCGGCTCCTCTTAACCACAGAGCCATGCTTACCGCCATTAACCAGGCAGCAGCAGGCAAAACGGCCGTTCCTCCGCCCGCCATTAACCAACCGCTTATCTTTAGCTTAGATTAAATTTATATATCGCCCCTATACTCCTAAATGAAGTCGCCAAAAAAGTGTTCACCCCCGTTTTCCCCTCCTGGACGGGGGTGAACGCTTTTTAAACCCTTTTAATCAAATAGCTAGGAATCCCCAATCCCCAATCTTCAATCTTCACTCTCATAAACCCTCGGCACCCGCGTATTAATATTCGTCAGCACCTCATACGGAATCGTGCCCGCCCACGCCGCCAGGTCTTCGCAGCGGATCGCCGCAGCGCCCGACTCCCCAATCAGAATCACCTCGTCATCATTATAGGCCGAGTCCCACTCGATGTTGATCATAATCTGGTCCATGCACACCCGCCCCACCATCGGATAGCGCTTGCCGCGAATAATCACCTCCGCCCGGTTCGACATGCTGCGGAAATAACCGTCGCCATAACCCACTGGAACCGTCACCACCCGCACCATATGGTCCGTTTGCCAGGTAGAACCATAGCTCACTGGATGGTCCGGCTGCACCACCTTAAAGTACACCACGTGCGACTTCCAGCTTAACGCCGGCCGCACCGCAATCGTCTGCCGCACCTCCGCCGAAGGATAAACCCCGTACAACACAATACCCGCCCGCACCATGTCGAAGTGCGCTTCGGGAAGCTGCAATATCGCGCCAGAGTTTGCCATGTGACACAACGGC
Source organism: Chloroflexota bacterium (assembly GCA_046496595.1). Classification (GTDB taxonomy): domain Bacteria; phylum Chloroflexota; class Anaerolineae; order Promineifilales; family Promineifilaceae. The sequence goes on along the minus strand of JAWOGU010000127.1, from coordinate 1,043 downwards.
GGCCTGAGTATTCCCCGCTCCTCGTAGAAAGCAAGCACCTGCTGAAACCGCGCCAACTGCACCCGCGCCGAACTCAAATCCGTCGTGTCCGCATTGGCAAAATGAGAATAAATGCCCTCCACATAGCTGTTCGTACAGGCCAGCGCCGCTTCCAGCAGCGTATGAGCGCTGTAATAATGCACGCCAATCCGTTCCATGCCGGTATCAATTTTGAGGTGAACTTTGGCGACCACGCCCACAGCCTTCGCCGCGGCGTCAATCTGGGTCAGTTTGTCCACGGAAGAAGCGGTCAGCGTCAGGTTATGGCGCAGGAACAAAGGAATCTGGTTGCCCAGAATACCGCCCATCACCAAAATCGGCGTCTCAATGCCCGCTTCGCGCAGCATGATGCCTTCTTCCAGGAAGGCCACGCCCAGATAGGGCGCGCCCAGTGAAACCATATGCCGCGCCACCGGCACGAGACCATGCCCGTAGGCGTTGGCTTTGAGCACCGCCATCACCTTTGCGGAGGCAACGGCCGTTTCCACCGCCCGGTAATTTTCTGTAATCCGAGCTAAATTCACGGTAACGGCCGTTGGCCGCACCACGCCATTACTGCTGATAGTTGGTTCATTTAACATACAGGCCATTTTACCCATTTTGTTGACACATGCAGAAACCAGACGGTACAATGTCAACATTCACTCATCAGAGTGAGCTTGAAACCCCAGTATCCGTAACCCGAAGTCCGTATGCCGTTATCCGACGGATTTCCCAGAGGTGGAGCCTTCGGATTACGGCACACGGATTACCGAATACGGGTACTAGTATTTTTGGCAGCATTTACAACTGAATCAGGCAAACGGCCGTTCGGGAGAGAACTTTCCCCGTAATTCGTTAACCGTAACCCGTAATCCGTCTAGTCGGATCACGGCATCCGGATCACGGCATACGGGAAACGTCGCCGAAGGGGCAAGCCGGTTCCAATACCGGTGAAACTCTCAGGCAAAAGGACCGCACAGACCGTATACCTCTGGAGAGAATTTAGTCCATTAGTCAGTTAC
>JAWOGU010000710.1:0-14719 GCA_046496595.1 Chloroflexota bacterium | reverse complement strand
GGGCAATCCCGGACCAGGCGGCTGCTGTGCCGTGATGCAGGCTGGTGGTCGGGAAAAAGTCCTGGTGGGCGGCGATGACCGGACGACCAACAACCGCATGGAGCTGACGGCCATTTTGATGGGTTTGCAGGCGCTCAAACGGCCGTGTGCGGTCACGGTGGTCACCGACAGCCAGTACGTGGTCACCATTTTGCGAGCCTGCACGGAGCGCAGCCGAAACGGCGGACAGATCAAGGCCAACCAGGATCTGGTGCAGCAAGTGCGGACAGCGGCGGCGGCGCATACGGTGACGGCGCAGTGGGTGGCCGGGCACAGCGGGCACGAACTCAACGAGCGCTGCCACCGGCTGGCGTATGCCGAAGCGACGCGGCGGCTGACAGGCGCTTCGGCGGGGCTCAGCACAGGCGTGCAGGAGGTGTAACCCATGTGTCAGGTTGTCAACTTCAAGCAGTATGGCTCCGTGGCGGCGTTGAACCAGGCCTTTGGCGACCGTTGGCTCTACATCGGCCGGGCCAACAGTCAGGCGGGGCTGGCAGCCTCTCCCCTGGCTAACCCGTTCAAGGTTCGCGATTATGGCGGTCAGCCGGGGGCAACCCTCGACCATTACCGCCATTGGCTGTGGAGCCGCATCGTGGCCGGCGACGAGGCTGTGCTGGCGGCGCTGCGGGCCGTAGACGAAGGAACTGTGTTGGTCTGCTGGTGCAAGCCGGGGCCGTGTCATTGGGATGTGGTGCAGGCGGCGGCGGCGTGGGTCAGGAGTCGAGCAGCCGAGCAGTCTGGTAGTTAAGGAACCTGGTAGTTGAATGGCCGGATCTTCCGGCCGTCGTTGGGTCAGTGTTAAACGACCGTTATCTGGCAGCAGGTAACGGCCGTTTTGCGTTCTTAACCATTCCATTTAAAAGACAAAAGGAGAAAGCCAATATGTTAAACGAACGAATTTTCAACCTCATCACCCGCCTGATGACCAGCCGTTGGGCGCGCCACTACGACGAACACCACAGCCCCTACGAAGACAGCGCCATGGCCCGCCTCGGCCCCTTCCGCCTGAGCGCCAACGACTGCTTCGTCCTCGACCACCACGACGCGAGCGTCAGCCTGCATCTACCGCTGCCCGGCGGTTATCTGCGCCTGAGTTACACCGTCTGCCAGGGCGCAGAGCAGATACGGCGGCCGGGTTGGTCCGCGTGGCGGCAGCGGTCGTATCACCCCATCCCACCGACCGCGTCGCCGGAAGAGTTTCCCTTTTAAGCAACCAGCGCTCTATATAATAGGAAGAGAGGCAGTCCAATGGGGCTGCCTCTTTGCGTTTCTTGGAGCCAGAGGAGGAAGAAGAACTTCCCCTCTTCCTCTCGCTCTAACTCCAGCTCTCGCTAAGGAGAACCATGATGAGTAAGCAACCAGATCCCCAGAAAGCGATTTATCTGCAACCCAACCAGCGCCAGATACCGGGCGAGCGGTCGAGCCAGAAGCAGACGGACGCCCCGTCTCAATGGGAGCCACACTGCGGCGACCAGGCGCTAGACGCCTGGGGCGCGGCGCTGCGCGACATGCGCCGCGCTGGAACCTCACAAGCGTAGCCGCGCAGCCGCGCAGCCGAACAGTCCCGTGGTCGAACAGTCATAGAGTGGCTTCCCATGCCACACGCCGCATTCCGTGACCAAATTCAATTTAATTCACTTCAACAGGAGAAAATGATGACAACCATTCGTTTTGATGACAACCGTGGTGGTTTAGCCTATCCGTTTCTGCCCGATGAGTTACAGTGGCAGATTGTCTCCCGCGCCTTTAACGACGAAGACGCCCTTGCCCAGATTTTCCAGGCCGCTTCCCCCACCCCTTCGGCAGAGCCTGTGCCGGGCTTGCCGCAGCACGCAGAACCGACTCTACGCTGGGTGAAGGACAACAAGGTTCTGGATTTGACCATTCCAGGCATGGACACGCAAACCTTCCTGGCTCGCTCTGGCTTGCAGCTCTCCATGCACAAGGGTGGCTATGTGCTTTCCAAACGACTCTCCCGCGTCATGCGGCCGTTTCGCAACTGGGGCTTCTTTAGTGATGCTGAGGTCACGATAGATTATAACGAACTCCTCGACGGCCGTTTATGGGATGGGTCCGGGCAGGTGAGCCGCGGCTTCATCCAACGTCTGGCAGATCCTTCGACAAGCTCAGGACAGGTTCCTTCGACACGCTCAGGACAAGCTCTCGACGAACGCCACCGCCGCGAACTGCTGCATACCAACCGCTTTGAAGTGACGACGCTGCACGCCGGCGGGCAGGACAAAGGCCATGTGCTGGTCGTAGATGATCTGGCGGTTGACTTTATGTTCCCGCCCGGCAGCGCCAAACAGGAGCTGGCATTGACAGATGGCCGTATTTTCGTCGGCTTGCACCCCATCCACAGCGAAGACCAGATGTGCCTGGACATCCAGAGTCTCATCAACCTGCACCCCTTTTTCCAGCCGGAACACCTGTTGGCCTGGGCGGGCATGGAGAGCGAATTGTTCCTGGGCGGCATTCGGGACGGCCGTTTAGCCAGCATTCTCAACCGCCTGTACGATGCCGAATCCGTCTCCGGCACTGCGACAGAGCCTGCGCTGAGCTGGTCGAAGTGCTCAGCGCAGGCTTTAGACAGCCTGGCCGACTGGCACGTGGGTGAGTACATCGCCAGCGGCGGCAGCCTGATGTGGTTTGCGGGCATGGTCAAAGCCGTGGCCCGGCAGCATCTCAACCGGTTGGGCAGCCGCGCCAGCAAGCTGCGCTGTCCGGCGCCTGGGGGACGCTTTTACATCTTCCCGGCAGCCGTGGGTAACCGCGACGTGCCAGCAGGACATATTGAACTAGACCCGGCCTGCGCCACCGCCTGGGTCAATGACAGCGATTGGCTCACTTATATTGTGGATGTTCTGGGTGGTTGTGACGGGGATGACGCCGTATGGGTCTTTCCGTTTGCCGACGTCAGTGACGGCCATAAACAGAAGATGCTCGTCTGGCGCAGTCCCAATCAGGTGGGCGAGTATGTGGTTTTGCAGCCAACGGCCGGCAGCCATGTGATTGAATGGGATACGGACCGGACAGTCGCCGGCCGCAAGCTTTCCTATTCCCCCATGAAAAGCCGCCTGCTTCCGAACCGCATTGACAGCAGCCGCTATCAGTACGGCCGGTTAACGGGAGCAGGCGACGCCAGTAGAACAAATGTATCCTACACAGTCGAGGCCATGGCCTCAACCATCCGGCGCGCGGCGGCCAACCAGGGCGTGTTGGGGGCGCACTGCAACGCGCTCATGCTGTGCAAGGCCATCTACGGCCGTTTACCAGAGCAGCTCCCGGCTGCCCTGGAGGCGGTCATAGACGGCTCGGTGAAAACGGGATTGGACCTGACGCCGGTCAAACAGTGGAACCAGACGGCCATCACCCGCATGGTCAAACACGGCCAAAGTAATGTCAGCCGCGCACTGCCTGGCGCGCTGTTGGATCGGCTGCCGGCCTGGCTGCGCGAACAGGCGCAGGCGGCCGAATGCCATTGGTTGGATACGCTGACGAATGCACTGGAGCTGCACAAAGTCCAATACTGGGCGGAGGTAGAAGCATTGGCCACCGAAGCCTGCCCGCCGGTGACCCTGTTTGACCACGGCCGCGACTGGCTGCATATCGGTAAGGAGCTGCGCCAGGTGTACAGCCGCGTCATCCGGCAGGCCATCAGCGCCGTTGGCGCCGTTGGCGCTGGCGACGAAGTCATCCCCGATGATGTTTCGGCCAGCAGTAAGCTGTCGACAGATAGCCCATCGTCACTCAGCCTGGTTTTTGACGCCGCCCGTGAAGCCAGCGAAGCCTTCCTGGCGCAGTGGCCGGTAGAGAAACGGCCGTTTGTCCTGTTGGGCGCGGCGGCGTATCTGTATGCGCAGGGACCGCAAATGTGTCCGGAGCGTGGCCGAGGGGGTGAGACGGTGCGGGATGCGCTCATCTGGCAGTTGGGCGCCAAACGGGATGGCAGTGGCCGCCAGCCGGGCATCGCCCAGGCCATGCTCGATGCTTTACGGCAGATTGGTCTGTTGGGTGAACCGGTTTGGACAAGCAGTGGCGCCGTGCTCTACTACAACGATGAACCGCAGGCGCGGCGTTCCGGCGTACCGGTCAGGCTGAATGCGGTCTGGCTGAACTGGCTCAATTCACGAAACGGCCGTGCCTACAGCCGCATGAGCGACGTGCCGCCGGCCGAGCGCGAGCAGGCCAAAGCGCGCATTGCCCACTTCGCGCAGGAGAAGTTTCGAGGCATGATGCTCACCACGGAAGTGACCGACAACGACCGCGTGGTGGCGCGCACGCCGCACGGCAACCTATTCGCCTACGTGCAGCGCGACCATGAACTGGCAGCTATCCGCCATGACCAGTGGCGCATCGCCTGGGCGCATGCGGTGGATGGCAATGTGTGGGCGGTGCTGGAACCGGCGCGCTGACGTTCCTGATCCTCTCCCATTTAAAAAAGACGGCAACTGACCCTTTGGGGTTGGTTGCCGTCTTTTTTCTTTTTCCCTGCTTGAGCCGGGCCTGGGACAACGGCAAAGGGATTGGCAGGGCTGCCCGGAGGCGCTATCGCGCCGGATGGGGCGAAGATTTTTATCAACCTATTTCACCTATAAAGGAGAATCCAAGCATGTACCAAAAACTTACGATTGTGGGAAATTTAGGGCAAGACCCGGATATGCGTTACATGCCCGATGGGCAGCCGGTCACCAATTTGTCAGTGGCCAATAACCGGCGCTGGACGGATCGGGCCACGGGGGAAGTGCAGGAAGAAGTGACCTGGGTGCGCGTCTCGGTGTGGGACAAGCAGGCGGAAGCGTGCAACCAGTACCTGCGCAAAGGTCGTCAAGTGTTGGTCGAAGGGCGCCTGCGCCCGGATGCAAACACGGGCGGGCCGCGTTTGTGGACACGCAGCGACGGTTCGGTGGGCGCCTCGTTTGAAATGGTGGCCGACCGGGTGATCTTCCTGGGCAGCGGCGAGGGGACTCATGGCAACGGCAACGGCAATGGGCAGGCTGCGGGCGAACCGGCCTATGCCGAGGACGAAATCCCGTTCTGAAATAGGCGTGTTGCGCTAAATCCTCATTGACCTTACTGACCTCTTCTTAACAGCGCGGGCAACGGCCGTTTACGGCCGCGCCCGCGCTGTTTTTATTTCAGGAGACTTCCCAATGACTTCTCGAAAACTGAGTATCCTTGTTTTATGGGCCGTGGTTTTGCTGCTTCTGGCAGCCTGCGGCGGCGGCGGGGGCGGCGGCGGTTGTGAACATCTCAGCTGCGCGCCGCAGACAAACGCCATGGAAAAGGTAACCGATATGCTGGAGGACGCTGAAGACGGCATCATCGACGAAGGCGAATCCGAACTGGGTGATGCAGTCATCCGCGCCGCCGAGTGGCTGTGGGGTCAGGACGAGTAATCCCCCAGAGGCACGTCGTTGAACGAGGCTGCTTCCCGACGACCGGGAGCAGCCTCTTTTTTTCGGCCGGCGGCCGCCGCTGCCGGCGCCTGGTGGCGAAACCCAACACTCATAAGCGGCGCCGCCTCGCCCTCGCCGGGCGGGCTGGATTGAGCTGAAGCGGCAGGAAAAGAGAGCGCAGCCTGCTGCTTTGGCGCTGGTTGCTGGCGCCGGCTTCAGGAGGTTCCCATGCCCCAATTTTGCACTGGCGATATGTGGCCGGTCTTTGATGAGGCCGACCTTTTTCTCATCACAACCAACAGTACGCTGCGGCAGGACGACCGTTTGGTGATGGGCCGAGGCATAGCTCGCCAGGCCAGGGATCGCTTTCCCGGCCTGGATGCGGCGTTGGGCGCGCAAATTCAGACATTGTGCGGAAATCTGGGTTTTTATGGGCTGCTCATCAGCCGGCGCTGGCCGGCGGCGAGGCTGGGAGCCTTCCAGGTGAAACGCCACTGGCAGCAGGCCGCCGATTTAAACCTCATTGCCCGGAGCGTTACGGGACTGACCTGGTGGGCGCGGTACCATGACGACTGCCGAATACACCTGAACTTCCCCGGCATTGGCAACGGGGGATTGGCTAGAGCCGCCGTGCTGCCTTTGCTGGCGCCCCTGCCGAACAACATCACCATCTGGGAATACACGGCCCTGTCTGCCCCACCCGTACCCCTATCCCCCAAGCCCAAGAGAGACGGCTGATGAACAAACACCAGGCGTAGTTAGCGGCGCTGCCCACCTGCGCCCTGAGCGGGCGGCCTCACCTTTCCTGCCGGGCGAGTGGGAAAGAGGTCGTAGTTTTTGCCTCCATTCCCGGAGGCAAAATAAGGTTACCTTGAGTTCTCTGGGAAGCCCACGAGTTATGGCGGTTTAGCCTTTCGGTGTACACCCGTGAATGCGCAACAGTTTTCTGTTTTTCTCTCTGTTCACCCTTAACCTAAAAAGGCGGAGAAGTTATACAAAATGTTTCGTGTTTAGAGGTGTAAGGGTTTACGCGGAAAAATACAAAGAAATTTGTTTTTCTCATAAAAAACCTATTTATGTAATATTGACCGAGTGACATTCATCACTAGACAATGCCTCTATCCTTTCGGCATACTTGGCGCATTGACCTAAAGACTCTCGGAAGGATCATATAAAAAAGAAAAAAGTTAGTGATCTATAGCAATTTTTTTCCTCCCAAAATCTCGCTACTATTTTCAATTCTCGGTCATGGGTTTATGCGGATTCATTGTGTAATGAATCGTTATAATCATAGTTAGGGCGGGTAATTGTCCACGCAGATTAGAACAACATGGTTAACTCGTACTCACAAACTTGGTTTGAGTTATTTCTTGAGACACAACCTTACACCGAACAAGAAGTGGCCTTCATTACACGGCATTTGCCTAACCCACCCTACAGTAAAGTCTTGGATATTGGCTGTGGTCCAGGGCGTCATACCCAATTACTTGCCGAACGAGGCTATGAAATGGTGGGGATAGACTTGGATGAAGGGTCTTTAGCCAAAGCGCGTCATCGTACAATTAGCACAAAGGGAGCCACTTATATTCAAAAAGATATGCGCCAATTAGAAGAAGTACCCGGTACATTCGACGCGATGCTCAGCCTATGGCAAAGTTATGGTTACTTTGACGACAGGACAAACCGCGACATGCTGAGACAAATCAGTCAAAAACTCAATCCCCAGGGGCGTTTGATTCTTGACATTTATCATCGCGGTTTCTTTGAGCGATATCAAGGAATACGTCAACTTGACAGGCGGGGCCTTGAGATCACAGCCACCAATACAATGCATGGTAACCGTCTAATGGTACAGCTTAATTATGGAAATGAGTATGAACGGGATATGTTCGAGTGGCAGTTATTCACACCGGAAGAAATCTGCCAATGGGCAGTGGAGTTCGACCTTCATTGTCTACTCATGTGTACAGAATTTGATGAACAGAAATCGGTCACATCAGAAAAAATGCGAATGAATCTCGTTTTTGAACGGACTGCATAAATCTATAGCAACCGAAAAACGCGGCTAACATATACGGCCGATGATGAAATTAAGCGCTCTATGCCTGGGGATGATATTGTTGGTGAACCATCCTTCTGCCGTCCATCTATTCTTTCGGCCAGGCGGCTATCATCAACGCAGGGATTGTGACGTTGATTTTTGCGCTTATTGAACGCGCAGCCGGCGGCTCGCTGGACCTGCCAGAGAAACAGGCAGAAAGGAGTAACCGCAAGGTGGAACAGCTTGTTAAAATGGGTTCTACGCTGGCGTAAAGTCGGTTTCCTGGTCAGCCCTGTCGTCAGCAGTACTCGTACACAAAAGAAGCGTGATGCGTAAAGAAAGTTCACGCATCACGCTTCATATCGTTCAAGGGATAATTCATGAACCACTATGGTTCACGAACTATCCTGATCACGGTTTAGCGATCACCGGCAGGAAGAGCCGGTGATACTGCGCCGTAGTGGTGAGGTCCAGGGTGACGAACGATTCGCTGTAGGTGTTGGAGGTGGCGGTGAGTACGGCCGTTCCCACCTCCCCATCAACCGCGTCCGCCGGAATCGTCACGGTGACTAGCAGGTTTACCGTCTCCTGCGGCTCCAGGCTGATCTCCAGGCTGTCGCCCAGATTCCGGACACCGCTCTGAACGATGTTGATCTCCCAGCCGCTCACGCCCTCAATGGTGAAGGTGTCGGTTACAGAGCCGACATTGGTGAGGGAGAGGTGGTATTGGGCTGTCTTACCGGGCGGCGCGATCGCGGCGTCTTCAGCGGCAACCAGTTCCATGTTGACCACACGCATCGCAGCGGGGATCATCATCGGGTCGTTGTAGATGTTGCCAAAGTGAATGGCGCCGTTGTAGAGGCCGGGCAGAACGGCCGTTGCCTCCCACAACACCTCCACCGCTACCGTCTCGCCCGCATCCACCACCCCGCTGGTGGGCGATTGGCTCATCCAGGCGGCGTCTGGCGGTTGCAGGCGGCACGTATAGTTGGTGGAGTCGGGATGCAGGAAGCAGACAGCCAGTTCATCCGATAAAACCGCCTGATCGAAGCCATATTGCAAACCGGTGAGCGCGTCGCCCTGAATGCCGATGGTGGCGCTGTCGCCGGTGAGACCGTTCAGGGTGTGGTACTGCATCAGAATGTTGCCCTCTTCAAACAGGATAACCTGGAACGTGACCCGCGAATAAGGCCAGGAGCCAGACTCCACATTCGTCCATTGGATGATCAGCCGCCGGTAGGGGGCCACGCCCTGCACTTCGTAATGGGTTTGCACGCTCTCGTCGTAGGTATGGTTGCCCCACAGCGGCGTAATGAAGGTTTGCACACCGTCGCCCATGTCGGTGGGAATCGGCTGATTGCCGCCAAATGTGGGGTCTGGCTGCCGATCTTCAAAGAAAACCTGCCCGTAGGAGCCAACCGCCAGTTCGTTGTAGCTGCCGCCATAGTAGGGGAAGACGAAGGGAATGGGTAAGGGTGCGTAAAAGTCGTTGGCGCCGCTCAGGCCCAGTGAGGTGCCGCTGGCGCTGATGTCTACCCAGTTGGTGCTGATGGGCGTTTCCGGCGCGTTGCTGTCCAGGCAGCTATAGCCAAAGGCATCGGCCGCGCCGCAGGAGGTGTAGGGGACGGTGGGCAGCATGCTGCCGCTCCAGTCGCTGTCGAACATGGTGAAGTCGAAGGGGGCATGGCCCTCGTTGGTCAGGTTGAAGCTGCTAACGGCCGTTTCCCCCACCGGCACAACCACAGCCAACTCGGCCGGGTCGTAACTGATATCCGGCTGGCTGGCGATGAGGGCGAAGTCGGTGGTCGTGGTGGTATTGGCAACGGCCGTTACCGCCACACTTTGCGTCACATACCCGGCGCGGCTCACCTGAATGGTGTATTCGCCCGGCTGCACCGTCAGATTGTAAGCCGTTTTGCTTTGGCCTGTATAGGCAAAGCCATTCGGGCCAGTGACATCAAGGCGGGCAGGCAGTGGGTTGCCGGTAGCGGCAGCGGTAATCGCCCCGGCCAACGTCGCGCAGTTGCTACAGCCCAACGCCAAACTGACGGGCAGATTGGCCGGTTCATTGATGAAGTTGCCATCAAAGACCATCTCCGACGCATAATCGCCCGTTTGCGCCATGCGCCGCAAGTCAAAGACAAGATCAAACGTCACCTGCATTCCCGGCGGCGCCTCCATGCGGTAGGTGGGGAAGTTCACCCATTCCGCCGCATCGGAAGCAATCGCCAGGCCACCTATACTGCTGAACCCCATATCGCCAATTTCTGTAGCGGCGCCGGTGGCTTTACTGACCAGATAGAACTTCTGCACAAACGGCCAGCTCGACACGCTGGTGGCGGCGTAATACAACTGATTGGTGGCGGAATCCCAGGCCAGCCCCTGCGTGAAGGTATTCGCGTCGAAGCCCAAACTGCCCACAACTGATGTCGCGCCCGTCGTCGGGTCAATGGCAACCAGCGCATCGTTATCAATATCAATGGTGTAGAGATTGCCCGCATCATCGGCTGTCAGCGAATCCAGGCAACCCGTGCCGGTTATCGGAGCGATGAGGGTGGCGGCGGCGGTGGTCACATCCACCGAGTACAGACTGTAGCCCATGTAACATTGGTAGGCGTGCAGAATGTACATTTTGTCGGTGATTGGCTCATAGGCCATGCCGGGATAGGTGCTGTAGGTGGAGATCATGGGCAGCGCGCCGATGATCTCTTTGTCGCCGGTGGGCACGTCCAGGGCGATGAGTTTGCTCTCTTCAAAGGCGTAGAGCCGGGAGTAGTCGCTGCCCCAGAAGTCGCCGCCGCGCAGCGACCCGTGATCGGCGATGGAATTGCCGCTGGATTCGATGGAACCGGGGGTGTTCAGGTTGAACCAGGCCAGCGAACCGCCAATGCCCTCTTGCAGCACGCCATAGGCCAGAATCTCCAGGGGGGCCAGCGCAGCCTCGCCGGGATTGGTGATGGCGGTCAGGGCGGCATTACGCACGGCCGTTGGCACGTCGAAGTTGTCCATCCGCACGGCAAAGGTCATGGTGGTGGTGCCGGTGTTGGAGACGGTGACGGTTCGGGTGATCCAGTCGCCGATTTCGGCCGTGACCGCGATGCTGGCCGGGCTGTATTCCAGGAAGCTGGCGGCTGGGATGAGGAAGATGTCGGTAGTGGTGGTGGTGTTGGCAACAGCCGTTACCTGCGCCACTTCCTCCAGATAGCCCGCCGCCGTCGCCGTGATGGTGTAATTACCGGCCGGCACAGTCACCGCATAGCTTTCTACGCCGGTGAGACGGATGTCCATGCCCGTGTCGCCGCTGATGCGCAGATTGGCGGCGACGGCATCATTAAACCAGGCGTCCAATACATCGCCCGCCAGCACGCCGCAGGCGGCGCAGGTGACATTCAGGGTGATGGGTTGGACGGCCAGCGGGTTGACGTGCGTGCCGCTGAAGGCCAGCCCGCCGCTGTAGTCGCCCAGGGCATAGAGGCCGGTAGTGTCGAGCGCCACCGTCACGTCCACGCTGCTGTTGGCGGGGATGGTCAGTTGATCGGGAACGGCCGTTGCCCAGGGCAATGGCGCGGAAGCAAAAGCAATCCACGTCGGCGCAATCAGCCCATCGTTACCCGGCGCAACCGAGCCAAACTCCTCCACAAAGGTCGTTGCACCCGTTTGCAAATCAACGGTGTAGAGACGGCCGTTATCGGTGTAGCTAAACACCGTCACATACATCTGCCGGGTCACGGGGTCCCAATCCATGCCGCTGTTAAATTCCGTCATGGGCTGCATCCCGCCAGAGGTGATGTATGTCACAACCAGCGTCTCCAGATCAACCGTCGCCAACTCCTGGCTCCAGCTATCGTGGAGATAGAGCGTGCCGGTATCATCAAAGGCCAGCGAGCCGACTTCCATCTGATTCGGCGACAGCAGAGCGCCCAGCAGGGTGGTTTGCGCTGTGTTCACATCAATGGTGTGCAGGCTTTTGCCGCCCGTACCAAAGAAGTCGGCATAGCTGCTGATGACGTACATCTGGTTGGTGACCGGATCGTACCCCATGGCGCTGTACTGTTCCCAGCCGGGTGCGGCTGGCAATGTGCCCACAACGGTGATCGCTCCGGTGAGGGTGTCAATCTTGACCAGTTGGTCATTGCTGTTGTCGGAATCGCCCTGATCGGCCAGGGCATAGACCACGGAGAAATCATCGCCGAAGAAGTCACCGCCCACGGAACCGCCCAACGGGAAGCTGCCCATCAAGGTCAGGTCGGTGGGGTTGTGGTCGCTGAAGTGGAAGATGGTGGGCTGCGGGTTATCGCTGGCGTAAATGCCATAGACGCGGTTCAACAGCGTGGTGTAGGGGGTCAGCGTCACATCTACATCCAGCGGCCCGGAGGCGCTGAGGGTGACGGTTTGGGTGACAACATCGCCTAATGCGGCCGTGCCTTCCACCGTGGCCGGGGCGTAGCTGAGCAAACTGCCCTGCAAGTCCACATCCAGCGTGGTAGCGCCGCCGTCGTTGATGACGACGCCGCTAAAGCTCTGGCTCTGGTAGTTGGCGGCGGCAACGGTAACGGTGTAAACGCCGGTACGCAAATCGCCTCTGTAGCTGCCGTTGGCGTCGGTGTGGAAGGTGATGGGGAAAGCGCCGCTGTCGGCCGTGATCGTCGCATTTTTAATCGGCCAGCCAGAGTCGAAATCGGTGACAACGCCGGTCAACGAGCCATATTCTACGCCATTGGCGCACCAGTCCAGCGCCGCCGCCAACACCTCTTGCCGGGCGGCAGCGTCGGCAGCTTCCAGGGGGAAGCCCAGCGTGGTGGATTTGAACTGGTCATTGTTGACGTTCACCCCGGCGAAATCTGCGCCCGCCACAAAGGCGGGTTGGCCGATGGCGTTGGCGAGGATCGCCTTGGGGTTTTCATAAAAGGGATAGGCGAGGCTGTAGGGGCCAAGACCGCCATAAACCACCCAATCGCCGCTGACGGAGTAGTAGGGTGGGTAAGGGCCAAAGAAGGAGCGCGCCCCCAGATATTGGCTGCGGAAGGCGGTGATGGTTCCCAAATAGGATTGGCTGGAGATGAACAGACAGTTATCTTGCGGCAGCCAGGTCGTCATGGCGGCTTCGGTAGCGGCGCTGGGGCCGGCGCTGTAGTCGCCGCCGGTGAACCAGATGACCATGTTGTAGGGGGCGAGGTCGCTTTCTTGCGGTTGGTTGTCGCCGCCGTTGGTGTCCCAGACATCGTACCCCTGAGCCAGGGCGTCGAGCGCGTCGGTGTAATAGCTCCGCACATCGGGGTTGTTGTCGTCGTCGTCTACCAGCAGGATGGCGGGAGCGTTGAGGGTGGTGAAGCTAAAGGCGGCGGCGGTTGTGTCGCCGCAGCCGTTATTGCTGATCACGCGCCAGTAGTAGGTGGTGTTGAGTTCCAGGTAGGTGGTGGGCGTGTGGCTGGCGTCGCCGGTTTCGGCCGTGTAGATGATGTTGGTGAAAGCGGCGTCGGTGGCGATTTCGATGGTGTAGGCAACGGCCGTTGCGTCTGCGCTCCAGGTGAAGGAGGGGATAACGGGTTGGTCTACGGCCGTATCCGCCGGAACGGTGAGCGTGACACCAGCCGGAACCGCATCAGCTAAGTGCAGGTCTACATCGGCGGCATGGTTCAATGCCCCTTCGGTGCCGGTAATGGTCAGCGTGTAGCTGCCCGGAATGGCCCCCGCCAGATTGGCGAGGGTCAGGGTGGTGGTGTTATCCGGCGTGACCTGGTTCGCGCCAAAGGTTACGGTGGCCCCGGCTGGTTCGCCGCTGGCGCTCAGCGCCACCGGGTTGGCGTAGCCGCCGATGCTGGCTAAGGCCACATCGTACACGGCGGAATCGGTGGTGCAGACGGATTGGCTGGCGGGAACGGCCGTTAGCGCAAAGTCCGCCGGGTAATCAATCCGCTCCGAGAACACGTCGGGGTCATACACGGCCGCGGTAATGTTGCGGTTATCGGACCAGAAGAGGTAGGCGCTGTCGGTGGTTTGCAGTTGTTGATCGTAAAAGCCGTGATAGCACTGCATGACAGTGGGGTCGGCAAAGACAGGCGATTGCACATCGCTGACCGCTTCGCTGGCTTCCCAGGTAGCCCCGTTGTCAAAGGAGGTGCGCATATAATATTTGAACAGGAAGTTGTTGGCGGCATCGTCGCGCCGGTCGTACCAACTGGCGGCTACCCGGCCGTGTTCGTTCACGCTGAGGGTGGGGAAGTATTGGTCGGTGGTGGTAGCGTCATCGTTGAGGCGGATTTCCGGCTCCCACGTTTGCCCATTGTCTAGTGAACGGCGGTAGAACACATCCACCACATCCCCTGTATCAAAGCCATCGGGGTCATAGCTGTAGACCATGTGCAGTGCGCCATCGGCTCCGGCCACAATTTGCGGCGGCGGCGGAAAGTAGGCAATGCCGCCCAACAGACCCGGCACGCGGAAGCCGCAGGACACATTGGCGTCGCGGGGCATCACCGCATTGGTCAGTGGGGCGGTCAGCGGGGTGAAGCTGTCGCCGCCGTTGCCGGAGCGTACGCCCTCAATGGAGAAGGTCCAGTCTGCGTCCCAGGGGTAGCTGTTCTTGTTCCACAGAATGTAGACATCGCCGTCAGGCCCGGTCGTGACCCAGGGGGTTTTGGCGAGGTAGTTGGTATCCACGTTGCTGCTGATGGTGACGCGCCCGCTCCAGGCAGCGCCATCGTCGGAGCGGCTGAATTGGATGGTGTCGAATTCGCCATACCAGACAACGTAGAAACGGCCGTAATACGGGCTGGACGGGCTGTTATCCACAGCCAGAATTTGCATGTCGTCTACTCCAAATTCCAGACGCAAATCCAGTTTGGCATGGTAGTCGAAGCTCTGGCAATCATCGGTGGAGCGCCAGACCCCTGTCCCCTGGTCTTGATCTAGCGGTGACGTGAGGTAGAAATAGCCATCGCTGGCCCGCCAGACGAGGCTGGGATTGCCATAGTTCAGCACCGAATCATCAATGCTGCCCATATCGACAAAGGAATCGCCATTGTCGGTGGAGCGGCTAAAGCCGATGTACCCTTTGCCTTCATTCTGTCCATGAAAGACATCTATGTAGGCGGTGCAGACGGTGCCGGTGCTGGCGTTGATGGCGCTGCTGGTGGTGCTTTGGGCGTAGGCTTGCCCGCCATCGCCGCTGGGGTCGTTCACCGGCACGTCGGGATTGAGCGCCAGTTGCACGACGGGCGCGGCGTTAGCGGTTTGTGGC
>JAWOGU010000704.1:0-5201 GCA_046496595.1 Chloroflexota bacterium | reverse complement strand
ACTAAACTTGGCGTACCAAGCCAGGGTTTCGCGTACTGCATTTCCAGGGCATTGCTATAGTTCAGCGTGGCTGTACTGATTTTCTGCTTGTCCAGCCAAGGCTGTGCATATTGCATTTCCAGGGCATTGCTTGCGCTGCTTTTGATGGTTTTCTGGGCATCCAACCAGGGTTGGGCATATGCTAGTTCTAGCGCATTGGTATACTCAAGTACGGTTGCAGGGCTACGCTGTACATCCAACCAGGGTTTGGCATACTGCATTTCCAACGCATGGGTATACAATGCAGGAGAAGTGGTGCTAGCTTCCGAGGTGCTCTCTATTACAGGCATAATGTATGCCAGAATAACGGCCGCAATCATAATCAAACCGATGCCAGTGATTACCAATGCTCTGATACTAAGATTTGCAAACAGGGCATGTTCAGACATTTCATGTCCATGGACAACATGCTTTTGAGTCATGGTCAACCTCCTTGAAAATTATTTGTCTGGAAGGTAGGCTTTGATGTTTTATGAGTTGCTGCTATTGTGGCAACGCTGCGTGATGATTCCGTTATAGCAGCGTCAATGGAGGCGATACGCAAGGGTGAATTTATGCTAAAATGAGGGGAGTTGCTCAAGGTTCTTTGGACATGGGGACTGCCAATGTTATTTCTATCTTTGTTGGGGTCTTTTGAAGCACGCATCGGGGAACGGCCGTTAACCCATTTCGGTACTAAAAAAGCACAAGCCCTACTCATTTACCTGGCAGTGCAAAACCAACACGTCCACCAGCGGGAAGCGTTAATGTCGTTGTTTTGGCCGGATTCTCCGTTGAAATCTGTCCAACAAAATTTGCGCCAAACGCTGTACCAACTGCAAAAGGCGCTCCAGCCTGAAGTCACAGACTTCCCGCTTGTTTTGTCAGAACGGTATACGATTCGTGTAAATCCAGAGGTTCCTCTGGCGGTGGATGTGGCGCAATTTGAGGTGCTTTCTGCCTCTCCGTGCAAACCATCTGATTGGCAAACGGCCGTTTCGCTCTATCGTGGTGAGTTTCTAACAGATTTCTTCTTGCCAGATTGCGACCCATTTGAAGAATGGGCAGCGGCCAAACGCGCCTTCTACCAGCGGCGGGCGCAAGAAGTGCTGCATGGCCTGGCAGAGCATTACATGACAATTGGCGAGTTGGCGGCGGCGGAAACGGCCGTTCGTCGACAGCTTGCACTTGATAACTTGCAGGAAAACGCCCACCGGCAGTTGATGAAGATATTGGCAGAAAACGGCCGTCGGCAAGAAGCCCTAACCCACTACGACACCCTGCGCAAACTCCTACACGATGACCTGGCCGTCGAACCAGAGCCAGAAACCATCTCACTCGTCGAAGCCATTCGCGCCGGTGAACCCGTAAAACCTCTGCCGGTTTCATCACATCAACCTGCCCACAAACTAGATCCACCCAGGCATAATCTACCAAAATTGTTGACATCATTTATCGGTCGAGAAAAAGAGATGGAAGAGATTGCTGACCTGGTGGCTCGATACCGCCTGGTCACATTGACCGGCGTGGGCGGGATTGGCAAAACAACTCTATCTACCCAGGTGGGACATAAACTGCTGGATACATTCACAGATGGTGTATGGTTGGTGGAACTGGCTCCCATTGCAAACCCTGACCTGGTGCCGCAAACAATTGCCTACACTTTAGGACTTTGGGTATCATCCAATCGACCAATTTTAGATGTGCTGCTCGACTTTTTGCGGGAGAAGAAATGCCTCATTATTCTCGACAATTGTGAACATCTCATCCAGGCAACTGCCCAATTTGCCAGGGTTAGTTTGCAGACATGCCCGCACTTAAAGATTCTAGCCACCAGCCGAGAAATATTAGATGTTCCCTGGGAATCCCTCTTTTATGTGCCACCGCTCTCCACACCAGAGATCCGTCAATTTTCGAGTTTGGATCATTGGCATGAATATGAAGCCATGCGCTTGTTTGTTGACAGGGCTGCCATGGCCCTTTCGGGCTTCCAGGTAACCCCAGATAACATCCAGCCGTTGGCACAAATCTGTCAAAGGCTGGATGGTATTCCGCTGGCCCTAGAATTGGCAGCTGCCAGAGTGAAAATATTAACCACTGACCAAATCGCCGCCCGCCTGGACAGTCGTTTTCGCCTGTTGTCTGGTGGCAGTTACGTTGTTTTGCCACGTCATCAAACCTTGAAAGCGTTGGTTGATTGGAGTTGGGATTTACTCTCAAATGCCGAACAGGAACTACTGCAGCGGCTGTCAGTTTTTTCAGGCAACATAAAACTGGAAGCAGTCGAGGCGGTCTGTATGGGTGATGGCCTTGACGCCGATGATTTACTGGATCTACTCACCGCATTGGTCAAGAAATCCCTTGTGATTGCCCGCCGCGAACAAGGTGAGGAAACTCGTTTCCGTCTGCTAGAAACCATCCGCCAGTATGCCCAGGAACGGCTGGAAGCAGCAAGCGAGGCAGATAGGTTCCGAAAGCGCCATCTGGATTATTTCAAACAATTGGCAGTACAGGCCGAGAAAGAGTTGGCTAGAGATGATCAGGTAGCGTGGATGAAATTACTAGAACGAGAACTTGATAATATTCGGACAGCATTGATTTGGGCACGTGAAAATGATGTTGAATCTGGCTTAAGGATAACGACTGCCTTGTGGTTGTTTTGGGATAATAACTATGAATGCGAAGGAGAGGAATGGTTGGCACAATTACTGCCTCTTGCAAATTCGGTGCCCCCTGCCCTTAAGTCTAGAGCACTCTGGATGCGCGGCCGACTCAATTATTATCAGGGCAAAGTTGAGTATGCTCATGACTTGATAAAAGAAAGCATCACTTTAAGTCGCAAATCAGGGGATCAGCAGGAACTTGCTCTGGGTCTTCATATACTAGGCGCCACGACAATTAATAGCGGAGAGGGGCAACCGCTTTTAATGGAGAGCCTGGCTCTATTTCGATCCTTAGAGGATAAATTAGGAATTGCTGAAGTATTGTCACGGTTGGCAGGTATTGAAGAAAATCATGAACAGGCTGTGCTTTACCTGGAAGAAGGTGAATCGTTATACAGAGAAGCGGGGCATTTAGCCGGGATTGCTGAGTTACTCTGCATTTACGGGGGGAACATGATTCATCAGGAAAACTTTGATTTTGAATTTGTGAAGCACATGTTGGAAGAGGCTCTGGCAATTGAAGAATCATTGGGTAGCATAGGAATGGCTCGCAGTTTAATGGGTCTCGGAAACATGTATTTCAGAGCCGGAAAGTATCGACAGGCCTATGAATATTTAGAGAGAAGCCTTTCCATAAGCCATCAAACAGGAGACAGATTATATAATTATTGGGCATACAATCAATTGGGGTATGTTCTTCTGCGGATGGGCAAGATTAACCAGGCGCAGGAGATTTTTGTGAAAAACATCGAACAGTTCAAAGAGGTAAATATCATTAGCGGTGTGGTTTGTTCCGTGGAAGGATTGGCCAGCTTGGCGACGCATTTAGGGCAATTTGACCGAGCCGTGCGGCTTTATGCCTGGGCAGACGCCACCCTCGAGATTACCCAGGACCGCCGACCGCGTGCCGAGCAAGCGGATGTGGATCGTGATATGGCTATTCTCCAAGAAAGAATGGGAAAAGAGGTAGTGGTCACCGCTTATACCGCAGGCAAGCTGATGACGATAGAGCAGGTCATCGCCAGTGAGTTGCCGTTAGAATTTGCATACTCTTGATTTTGGACTTTTGACAAGCTGAGCCAAGCTTGCCCGCCCCGCTTGCCAGTCGCCAACAGGCCAGCCAAACGGCCGTTCCCATTCAGCGCCAAAAATTTAACCCCTATTCCCGGATTATCCGTACCAATTGGAGCCATTTCATCACGCCAAAAATATATTGGTAACGGCTTTTATCCCTCGCATTGACTCAAAAAGAATCTTACTTTAGCCCCGCCTCTTCCCGACCCCAAACCTCGTCCATACGACCGGAGTATGTTCGGTCATTTAGTGGCCGAAAAAGCGAAAAATAGCGGGGCAAACGGCCGTTTTGGGAGCCAAAACACTTGAATATACTTTTTTGGTGCACTGTGCAAAAACACCCAACAAGAGAGCGGCTGCGCTTTCCTGCCCGACGGCATCGTCGCCCAGTTTGCCTCCCGGCCTGACGCGGCCAGGCTCAGCCAACCCATGACTGCCCTCTTGCAGCTCCTCGCCGCTCTGGATGACCGCCATCCCGTGCCGCTGGCGCTGCTGCACGCGGCGTTTGGCCTACTGGAAGCCATCGCCGAGGCCGTGGCCGGCCTGGCGGCGCAAGGGATACGTGACGCAGCCCGACGCCAACAGCTTGCTGCTTACCACCGCCGGCAGGCAGGCGCGGCCGCCGGTAGACCCGGACACCCGCGAAGCGCTGCTCTCCGGCCCGATAACAGCCGTTGCGGCGGCCGCCGACCAGAAGGACCAGACCGCGCTGCGCCACCTGCGGCCCCATGTGCAGACCATGACCGGCGCCGCCCTGCCGGCGGCCGACGAGAATACCATCGGGGGTCATCCGCCTGATTACCGGCCTGCGCCGGCAGGTGGCGCAGACCGCATGAGGCGGATTTCGCCGGCAGCGGGGGTGGTTGGGGGCAAGGAACGGCCGTCGGCCAACCTCATAGCAGGCGATGCCATGGAACCCTTCCGGACATCGTTTCCCCCTTTTCGCCCGCCGCCAAACGGCTGTTTTGCCCCTGTCTCGTGCTACAATTTGGGCAAGAAACCACTATCGGAGACGGACCATGCTTGAATTCACCGGCCCTTGCGCCGGCTGTGACCAGTGGACCACCCTGGATGACGTGGGCTTGTGCGAGACATGCGCCGCGAAGTTCGACCGTGACCTGATTCGCCAACGCGCCTGGGACTATTCCGCCACCGCCTTTGCCTGTAACCCCAAGGATTACGAAGCGCTGCGGCAGGCGGTCATTGAGCAGTATGGCCCGGCGTACGAACTGCTGGCTCCGCCGGAAGCACAGCCGCCGCGCCCCCAGCGTCCGCCGCGTAAACGCCGACGCCACCTTGAAAACGGCCGTTCATCCCACCAGGGACAGACAGCCACCATGACGACGAAAGAAAAGGCCTGAGCAAAGGAAAAAGCAGGGCCATGCCAGAGGTCTTGCCGCGCCAAATCATTTACTATTTTCGGTGACTGAAAACCTTTGACTTGAA
>JAWOGU010000698.1:0-6032 GCA_046496595.1 Chloroflexota bacterium | reverse complement strand
CCGAAGCCGCCATGGACGTCATCATGAACGGGGAAGCCACCCAGGCGCAAATCGGCGGCTACCTCACGGCGCTGCGCATGAAAGGGGAAACGGCCGATGAGATCGCGGGCAGCGCCAGATCCATGCGCAGCCACGTCGTCCAGGTAGACATTCCCCTGACTGAGATGGGCGGGATGCTCGTGGACACCTGCGGCACCGGCGGCGACGGCAAACACACCATCAATATTTCCACCACGGCCGCGTTTGTGGTGGCCGGAGCGGGCGTCAAAGTCGCCAAACATGGCAACCGCGCTGCCAGCAGTAAATCCGGCTCCGCCGATGTGCTGCTGGCTTTAGGCGGCAACCTGGATCTGAATCCCGAGCAGGTGGCTGAGTGCGTGGCCGAAGTGGGTATTGGCTTCATGTACGCCATCCACCATCACCCGGCCATGAAATACGCCATCGGTCCCCGCCGCGAACTGGGCCAGCGCACCATCTTTAACGTTCTTGGTCCGCTGACCAATCCGGCGGGGGCTACCCACCAGCTGATTGGCGTTTACAGCCCGCAGCTTACCGCGCCCATGGCGGAAACATTGGGCAAATTGGGCAGCAAAGCCGCCTATGTTGTCCACGGCGCAGACGGCCTGGACGAACTGTCCACCACCGGCGTCAACCGCGTCAGCTACCTGAAAAACGGCCGTGTCACCTCCTTCGATCTTGATCCGGAAAGCCTGGGGCTGCCCCGTGCTGCCATCGACGATTTTGTGGGCGGTACGCCGGAGGAGAACGCTGCCGTCACCCGCGCCATTCTCAGCGGCGCAGAAACCGGTCCCTGCCGCGACATCGTGCTGCTCAACGCCGCCGCCGCCCTGAGCATTGACCACAATGACCTGGCTGCCGGTCTCGCCCAGGCGCGCGAAGCCATCGACAGCGGCAAAGCGCTGGCGGCGCTGGAAGCGTGGCTTGAAAAGACAAACTATTATCAATAATCAAAGATTAAAGATTGAAGACTGGGCATATCAGGCCAATCTTCAATCTTCAATCTTCATTCTTCGTAACTATATACGTAGGTTCCCTGAGCCTGTCGAAGGGAACCGGGCTTCGACAAGCTCAGCCCTCGACAGCGCTGTATAGTTACCATTCTTCAATCATTAATCTTATGAGCGTTACAAACACAGCCAAACGACGAGGCACGATCCTCGATGAAATTATGACCTTCCACCGAGATCACCTGCCCAAAGTGATGCGGGAGACGCCGCTGGAAAATGTGCGCGCTTTTGCGCAAACGGCGCCGCCGGCATTGGATTTTTACGCGGCGTTGAAGACGCCGGGGGTGTCGTTGATTGCGGAATGCAAAAAGGCGTCGCCTTCCAAGGGGCTGCTGGTGCGCGATTATGACGCGGCCAAACTGGCGCAGACCTATGTGAAGGCCGGCGCTCGCGCCGTTTCCGTGCTGACGGATGGGCGGCATTTTCAAGGCTCGCTGGCGGACCTGCGCGACGTGAAAGAGGCGTTGGGCAAAAAAGCGCCGGTGCTGCGCAAGGATTTTACATTTCATCCCTACCAGATTTATGAGGCGCGGGCGGCGGGGGCGGACGCTGTTTTGCTGATCGCGGCCGTTTTGAGTGACGGCGACGTGCGCGACCTGTTGAAACTGACCCATAAACTGGGCATGAACGCTCTGGTGGAGGTCCACACGGAAGAAGAGTTGGTGCGTATGCTGGCGCTGGAACCGCGTATCATCGGCGTGAACAACCGTAATTTACAGACATTTGCAGTGGATTTTGAGAACACGGCGCGGCTGCGCCAGATGATTCCGGCGGATATTGTGGTGGTGGGAGAGAGCGGGCTGAAAACGGCCGTTGACGTCCACCACATGCTTGAGATCGGCGTCGATGCCATTTTGGTCGGGGAAACGCTGGTCAAAAGCAAGGATGTGTACCAGACTACCAGAACCTTTGTCGAGGCAGGACAAGCAGCATAATTCAGGTGACAGTCACTTCTCAAGTGACTGTCACTTCAAATGGTCTAATTTATGGGCGAACAACAAGTACAACAACTCAGTAAAACATTGTCCAGCCACGGCTACCGCCTGACGGCGGCGCGGAAGGCGATCTTAGAAGCGCTTGTCGCCTGCGAAGGCCATGTTTCGGCGGACGATCTGGCGGCGGTGGTGCATGAAAAAGCGCCCAACGTAGGCCGTATGACTGTGTATCGCACATTGGACATCATGTGCCAGCTTAACCTGATTCATCCCGTGTATCAGGGAACTGGGGCGGCGCATTTTGTGCTGCTGCATGATGGTCATCACCATCACCTGATTTGTTCTGGCTGCGGCAAAGTGATTGAGTTTGATGAGTGTATGGTGGCGGGTATGGAAACGGCCGTTTCCCAACAATTTAACTTTCAGGTGCAGGGTCATCTGCTGGAATTTTACGGCCTGTGCGCCGACTGTAGAGATTGATTCCGAACAAACAAAACACAAAAAAACGGGGTGCGGCATTTAAACCGCACCCCGTTTTGCGTTTGAACCTGCTGAGATTGGACCCATCTCCGAAGATGGGTCCAATCTGGAAAATCTGTTTAACCGGCCGTAACAGGCAGCGTGTTGATGTTGATATTGGTGAAAATGAAGTTGGGGTTGATCCAACCTTGCTGCCCACCCGGTAATACCACCTGCACCCAGCCGGTGGCGGCGCTGCGGCCGATCAGATTGATCTGCGTGCCCCGGTAAATGACGGTGACGGAGGGAAAATCCAGACTGGGACCTGAGCGCACATTCAGGGCGCCGGTGGTGACGACGGCGTTGGTGGTGGGCGTGGGCTGACCGCCGGAGCCATCAACGACGGGCAGGTTGCTGATGGGTACGTTGGCCTGCACCAGGGTGACGTTCACCCAGCCTTCCGTGCTGTTGCTCAGACGCACTTTCACCCAACTGCCGTCCGCATTGCGGCCGATCAGGGTGACCTGCGTGCCCTGGTAGATGACGGCAATAGAGCTGAACTGTGCCCCAGGACCAGACCGCACATTGAGAGCGCCGGTGGTAACAACGGCCGTTGGCGTGCCCGTGCCCGTCGAACCATCCACAATCGGCAGGCTGGATATGGCGACATTGGTGGTGATATAACCTGCGTTGATCCAGCCTTCCGTGCCGTTGCTCAAACGAATTTTTACCCAGGTACCGTCGGCGTTACGGCCCAACAACGTCACCACGTCGCCATGAGAAATGACGGTGACGCTGCTGAAGTTAGGACCAGGACCACTGCGCACGTTGAGGTTGCCGGTATTGACAGTGCCGGTAGGCGCGCCGGGGACGACTGCGTCATTCCACATCACCGGCAGGCTGGAAATGGGCGTGGTGGTGGTGATGTAGCGGGCGTTGACCCAGCCTTCCTGTCCATCGAAAAGACGTATTTTGAGCCAGGTGCTGCTGCTGTTGCGGCCGAGAAGCTGCACCACATGTCCGTTATAGGTGACGGCGATGCTGCTGTACGAGGGGGCCGGACCGGAACGCACGTTAAGCGCGCCAGTGTTGACGGTGCCCACATTCATGCCGGCGGGCGGCGTCACGGGGGCGTCGGTGATGGGCAGGCTGCTGGCAGGCACGGTGGTGTCGAGCGCCCCAAAATTGACCCAGCCTTGGGTGCCGTCCACCATCTGCACTTTGGCCCAGGCGTTATCGCCCGTGCGCCCCAACAGGGTGAAGGTGTACCCCTGGTAGGCGATGGTGATGATGGGATAGCCATATCCAGGACCAGATCGCACGTTGACCGCGCCGGTGTTGACCACGCCCACCGCTGGTACCTGTCCTGTTGGGGGCTGCGGCGTCACGGCGCCGCCCACCACGGGCAGGTTGTTTAAAGCCACGTCCATGACCAGGTAGTTGGAGTTGACCCATCCGACCTGACCATTGTAGGTGCGTACCTGGACCCAGGTATTGAAACCGCTGCGGCCTAAAACTGCCACCACGTTGCCCTGATGCACGGTTTCTACAATGCTGGTATCGAGGCTGGGGCCGGAACGCACGTTCAGCGCCCCGGTGGCGACGACGCCGTTGGCGGCTCTATCCTGGGCCAACGTGGGTTGAACTGTGGTCACAGTCAACAAAGTTAGAGCCAGAAATAAACCAATGAGGATCCATCTGCGGGAAATTTGAAGTTTTTTCATAATACACCCTCCTGAGAATAAAATCTCAAGGTAACAAGGTTACATAACAAAGTTACATAAGAGTATAGTCTAAGAGTGGGGTAGTTTGCAAGCATTTTGCATAATTAGGGGGGATTTGCCTTGATTCAGGTGAAATGACAGGGTTCTTCGTAAAACATTCTGCCAACCGGTATAATTTGGACCGGGTGACGTGGTTAAAAAGTGATACGTGAACCGTGATGCGTGAAAACCTCTGGTTATACAACCCGTATCAGCTACACACCTTAAGAAATCTGAAAGGTAGCACCTCAATAAATTCCGGTGGAGTTGGTTGAGCCTGTCGAAACCAACGGCCTTTGCCGAACCAACGGCCTTTGCCGAACCAACGGCCTTTGCCGAACCAACGGCCTTCGACAAGGTCAGGCCTCGTTTTCCCCAAAATATTGAGAAGATACTCTGAAAGCGATAAATTTGTTTTGAGGGAAGGAAATTATGCTAGGTGAGCGAACTCTGCGCATTTTAATTGGAAAGCCTGGTTTGGATGGGCATGATCGTGGAGCGAAGGTGGTGGCGCGGGCGCTGCGGGATGCGGGTATGGAGGTGATCTATACCGGGCTGCGGCAGACGCCGGAGATGATTGTGGAAGCGGCGCTGCAAGAAGATGTGGATGCGATTGGCCTGAGCATTTTGTCCGGGGCGCATCTGCCGTTGATGGAACGGGTGATGGCGCTTTTAAAGGAAGAGGATATGGGGGATGTGCCCATTTTTTTGGGCGGCATTATTCCCGATGAAGATGTGCCGCAGTTGAAGGCGTTGGGGGTCACGGCCGTTTTTGGCCCAGGTTCCAGCATTGATGAGATTGTGACGTTTGTGCAGGAGTCGGCGGCGCGTGGATGACCTGATTGAAGGGGTGCTCAACGGCCGTTCCCGCGCCATTGCCCGCCTGATCACCCTGGTGGAAAACGATGAACAGGCAGCAGAAACGGCCGTGCGCCAGCTTCATGCCCACACCGGACAGGCGCACGTGGTCGGCGTTACCGGCCCGCCGGGCTGCGGCAAAAGCACTCTGGTCAACGAATTGGCGAAGGAGTTTCGCCGTCAGGATAAGCGGGTGGGCATTATTGCCGTCGATCCCAGCAGCCCGTTTACCGGTGGGGCCATTTTAGGCGACCGGGTGCGCATGGCGGATCTGGCGGGGGACCGGGGCATCTTCATCCGCAGTCTGGCGTCGCGGGGGAATTTGGGCGGCCTGTCGCAGGCGACAACGGCCGTTATCAAAATTTTAGACGCCGCCGGTTTCGACATCATCCTGGTAGAAACGGTGGGCGCGGGGCAGTCAGAAGTGGAGATAGCTGCCACAGCCCATACCACCCTGGTGGTGGAAGCGCCCGGCATGGGCGACGACATCCAATCCTTCAAAGCCGGTATCCTGGAAATCGCCGACATTCTAGTTGTGAATAAAGCAGACCGGCCCAGCGCCGCCCGCACTGTGCAGTCGCTGGAGCTGATGCTGCATCTGGGTGACGGCGGCAGTACGCGCCACCATGGCCGGCTGCTGCACAATCAGGCTGAGAGAGAGGCGGAAACGGAAAACGGCCGTTGGCAGGTGCCGGTAAAATCGACGGTAGCGCTGGAAGGGCAGGGTGTTGCAGAGCTGGCAGCCGCTGTTGTTGCGCACCGGCAGTTTATGGAACAGAACGGCGAATGGCAGATTCGGGAGCAAGAGCGCAGCCGCCGCGAGATCGAAATGATTTTGCAGGCGCGTTTGTGGCAGCGCCTGCGGGCGTCCGTGTCTGAATTGGAGCGGGAACAGGTGATAACGGCCGTTGCCCGGCGCGAACTGGATCCCTACACCGCTGTCAACGATCTGCTGCGGCAGCTAACCAATGGAGAGAGGAGTTTAAGAA
>JAWOGU010000677.1:0-8979 GCA_046496595.1 Chloroflexota bacterium | reverse complement strand
CGACTTGACATCTTCGGGACAAACCCCGCGCGCCAGAAATCCCGGCACTCCGTGGACGGTCGCGCAGAGTTGAATCCCCTGGAACACGGACGCGGCGCGATCGCCCACCGTCTCGTCGCTGGTGACCGCGTACCGGTCGACGATCAGCGAGAGTATGACTCCCGCGGAAATCATGCAATCCTCCATCCCCGTGCCGTAGCCGCATTCGTTGGGATCCTGCCGGGCGACTTCGTCGGCAGAGGGCAGATGGGCCAGTTCCCGCCCCGGTTCGTAGCTGCTCAAGTAGTCGTAGAACAGCTTCGTCTTGGGAAGATAGAACCGGCTCCACGAAACATCCCACGCCCGATCCATGCACACCGCCGACGATTGGGCCGGAAAAGGAAAATCCTCCGCGGCAGCAGCGGCCGAGTCGCGGCTTGCCCAAGCCAGCAGGCAGAAAATCAAAAGAATGCGGTTCGACCTTGCCATTTCGAATCCTCACAACTGGGTGTTTTCGGGAAGTAGGTCTCGCGAGCCGAGCGGGACTGCGGTGGGATAGAGCATGAAATGGGCAGCCTTGGAAACTGAGGTCAGTCCTTCAAATTTCAGTTTTGCGGCGAAAGACATCGTTTGCTACCCCCGAGTTCAGCCCGCCGCAAAACTGAAATCTGAACGACTGACCTTCGCTCGCGAAAGTTGCGAACTGAAAACGGCACTAGCGGGCCGGCAGCGTTCGCCGGTACTCGTCCTGGTACAGCCCGATGTTTTCGAAGGGGATCGCCTCGAAAGACGGCAGCTCCTTCCGAATCCACGCCTGCCAGCGCACGAGGAAGTCCGGGGCGGCTTTGTCGTCAAGCCCGAGGCCGATCGGCTTGTCCGAGGTGCCCGCAAGATTGGCAAAGCCCTGGAATTCAACGGGTTTCGCCATGTCCGCGACAGCTCCCGACGTGTTTACCGCCAGATTGTCGGCGATCTCGAACTTGTCGAGCAGTTTTCTCACGTTGCCGTCGAAGCTGCAGACCTGCTTGGCGCAATCGACGAACACATACCTCGTCTGGCTGTATAGTTACGACCATATAAGCTAATACAAATCGAGAGTAAACATGCCTACTTATATGTATCGATGCACAGACTGTGAGCATATATTTGAAACACAGCAGCGCATGACAGATGATCCCTTAACAGACTGTCCCCGATGCGGCGGTAAAATTCGCCGTGTTGTTAATTCGGTGGGCGTGGTTTTTAAGGGGAAAGGATTTTACGTCACCGATAACCGTGGCAGTAAAGCCCAGGCGCCCAATGCTGCCGGGAAAAAAGAGGCTGGCGCCGAAACCAGCAGCGAGAGCAGCGCCGCAAACAGCGCCGCCAGCAGCGCCGCCAGCAGCGAAAGCAGCGCTTCTGGTTCATCAGAGAGCAAGCCGGTTAAACAAAAAAGCAGCGAAACTTCCTAGAACGAGCAGTACCCACATAAAATAAAAAGCCTATCACATACGTGACAGGCTTTTATAGTAAACCGAATTTGATGCTCTAAATCTGAAAACCGCGGGAAGCGGGAACCACTTTCAAATGAAGATTTGTGACATAGTTCTGTAATTTCTCAACCATTTTTTCCCAATCTTCACTATTGAGCGCCTGTTGCATTTGTTTTATATCTTTGGCGATGCCGGTAGCCAGCTTTTGTTCACATTTGCCATAGGTCGTATACCACACCTGAATTTCACTGATGCCCAGCCGATTCATTGCCGGAATGAATTCATGTACAAGGAATTCGAAATATTCAGATTCGGTTTCTGGGCGAATATCCCAGTTCATAATCAATTTTGTTGACATAACAATCCTGCCCTGACATGATAATTCGTTCCCACAAACAACTTCGCAATCGTCAGAATCACTGTTTGGGCGTTAGTAAAACAATGACTGTTTCTTCAGTAGGCGTGCTGGAGGTGAGCTTTAAAGTTTGCTCTTCTTTAGGATCCGTGACACCCATTTCCTTCAAAAATCGGTCTACGCTGTCTAATTCCAGCTTCATTCCAGGCAATTGATAATGCATGGGAATCACAATGTTGGGTTCCAGCATGGATACCAGTTCAGAAGCCTGCGCTGCATTTAAGCTGTTGCCGCCGCCCACCGGCAGCAGCAGCACATTGACCTCTTCCAGGGCTTCTATTTGAGTTTGTGTGGGCACTTTTTGTATGTCACCCAAATGCGCGACGGTGAGGCCGTCAAAATCAAACATGAAAATGACATTGTTTATCATTTTGGCATCGGTCGGGGTGACGATGCCGGTAATGAAAACGTTGCCGATTTCATACTCGCCTGGACCATTCAGTGTGTGTAAGGCGCCTGTAATACCTTCAGCATTATTATGGCCTGGGGCATCATGGCTGATTGTGACAATATCCGCTTTCAGTTTGAGCTGCGGTAAACCCAACTTGCCATTATAAGGATCGGTGACTACGGTGGCGTGTTTCCGTTCAGTAATACGAAAACAACTCAAGCCATACCAGGTAATTTCCATAAGAACATATCTCCTTCAAAGCCCATAATTGTATCTGATATTCTGGTAAGAGGATAATTTTTGTACGAATTGCAGCAACTCTCAATTTGAAAAAGAGTTTGACTAATCCGTCATCGTTTCGCTTTACTCTATCTCGCGGAAATATTTTGATACTTGCTGCAACAATGAATCCAGCACTTTTTTGCCGACATTGATGCTGGGTATGCACCGGAGTTGTTCACCCTTGAAAAAATGGGTAAATTTCAGCTAAACAAAATTGGGATAACCCAATGTAACCATTCACTCCCCGTCGGTTGAGCCTGTCGAAACCGGCTTCCCTTCGACAAGCTCAGGGAACGGGGGTGAATGATTACAACCCAATAACGATAAACTTATGGGATGACTATCCTATACATTCTATTATGGCAGCACATGCACAATTTGAGATTTTGCTCATGCATTGGCGTGGACGTCGGCGGTTTGAAGCTGAGAGCGCAGTGGCTGTTGGCATTTGTCCAGGTAAGGAGAGATAAATGAAAGAAAACAAGAAGAATACTCTGGCGACAGTGTTGTTTTTGTTTGGGATGCTGCTGGCGCTGCTGCTGGTTGTTATGTCGTTTTGGCCGGACATGGAGGCGCGATTGTTTGATCCGGGACAGGTGGCTGAAGCGCGTCTGACAACGCTGCGCTGTCCGATGGTGGTGACGCCGGCCGATGAAGCGCAAATCACGGCAACATTTCGCAATACGCTGGATCGGGATCTGCGCCTGTTGGTGGTTGCCCGCATTTCAGAGGGGCGTCTTACGATGATGCGTGAAGCGAGAACGCTGCTGAGCCTGCCGCCGGGCAGCAAGGAGATGTTGGCCTGGGATATTGCTCCGGAAGACGCGGTGTTTGGCCGGGTGATTATGGCGCGTGTGCATCAGTTCCGGAGTTTTCCTTATCCTTCGCGGGACAAGGTATGCGGCGTGTTGTTTTTGAATTTACCCTGGCTGACGGGTGGGCAGTTGGTCTGGATGTTGAGCAGCCTGACGCTGCTCAGTTTGGGCGTTGGGGCGTGGTTGTGGCTGCGGCAGGAACGGCCGTTATCCGAAGCCAGACGCCGGCGGGCAATCAATGTGGGGGTGTTAACGGCCGTTCTTTTTGCCGCTTTCCTCGCCGGGCTGCTTGGCGTGTGGCTTGTCTCGCTGCTGCTGCTGGGGTTCATGCTGCTGTTGTTTGTTTCTATGCTAGAATCAGGATCTTAAAGTAGCCGTCCAAAAATTACATGGCGCAGATTGGGCCAATCTTCAAGATTGGTCCAATCTAACAAAAGCGAGGAGTAAACATGGCAAATGCAGCAAATGTAATTGAAACAAAAGGGTTGACGGTCTATTACGGCCGTCATCGAGGGATTGTTGATGTTAATTTAACAGTGGAAAAGGGAGAGGTATTTGGCTTTTTGGGGCCGAATGGGGCTGGTAAAACCACCACGGAGCGGGTGCTGCTGGATGTGATCCGCCCTACCAAAGGGGAAGCAATCATCTTCGGCCATAACTGCCAGCAGGAAGGGGTAGCTGTGCGCCAAAAGGTGGGCTATTTACCCGGCGAATTAAGCCTGTACCCCACGATGAAGGCGTCACAGTTTTTGGATATGGTGAACACGCTGCGCGGAAACAACAGCGACAAAGCATACCGGGATTCGTTGTGTGAACGGCTAGATCTGGATACAAACCGCAAGATTCGGGAATTTTCGCGGGGGAACAAGCAAAAAGTGGGCATTGTGATCGCTTTTATGCATAAGCCCGATTTGCTCATTTTGGATGAACCAACGAGTGGATTGGATCCATTGGTGCAGCAGACGGTGCTGGAAATGGTGCGCGAGGCGAAAGCAGACGGCCGTACCGTTTTTTTCTCCTCACACATTTTGTCGGAAGTGCAGGCGGTGTGCGACCGGGTGGGTATTATTCGGGAAGGGCAGTTGGTGGAAACGCAGCGCGTGGAAGATTTGGTGACGCAGCAGTTGAAGCGGCTGCATATTGAATTTGCCGCCATGCCGCCAGCTGAGGCTTTTAATCAGGATGGCGTCACCGAACTTTCCCGCACTGATCACAGCGTACTGCTGGAGATTCGGGCAAACCTGAACGCGGTCTTGGCAACGGCCGTTACCTACCACATCACCAACATCAAAACAGAAACCGTTTCCCTGGAAGATATATTCCTGGCCTACTACGGCAAGGAAAGTAAAGAAAATGGAGATACCCATGTTTAGGCTGCTGCTGCAAGAACTGCGCTTTCGGCGTAACGCCATGATTGGCTGGGGTTTGGCGCTTTGCTTTTTCCCCATTGTTTATGTCGGTCTTTACCCCTCTTTTGCCGACCAGATGTCCAACTTTGAAGAGATGATGGATTTAGCCATCTATCAGGCTATGGGCATCAGCATGAGCGGTTTTGAAGATTACATGGCCTCGACTGTTACCAACCTGGTGCCGGTTATTTTGGCGATTTATGCGGTGGTGTCCGGCTCAGGTACATTGGCCGGGGAAGAGGATGACGGCCGTTTGGAATTAATTGTCACCCTGCCCATTCCCCGCTGGCAAATTGTCACCGTCAAGGCGGTGGCTACCGGCCTGGCCCTGTTGGTCATCCTCGCTATCGTAGCCACAGCCGCCGCGCTCACCATGGTCAGCATACAAAGCCAGATAGAAACGGCCGTTACCCCCCTAAACGTTTTCTTCGCCCTGCTCTCCGCCTGGCCCCTCACCATGGCCTTCGCCATGATCAGCCTGTTTCTGGGCGCCATTAGTCCCAACCGGCGCACTGCCGCCGCCCTGGCCACCGTCATTGTCCTCATC
This sequence comes from Chloroflexota bacterium, assembly GCA_046496595.1. Classification (GTDB taxonomy): domain Bacteria; phylum Chloroflexota; class Anaerolineae; order Promineifilales; family Promineifilaceae. The sequence goes on along the minus strand of JAWOGU010000677.1, from coordinate 3,669 downwards.
AGCTACCTGGGCAATAACCTCGCCGGTCTGATCAACTCTCTGGGAAAAATTGAAGCCATCTTCCTTTTCCACTACTTCGATGCCAGCGCTGCCGTCTTTACAGAAGGGCAGGCCGCCGGCGATATAGCTGCCCTGCTGGCAGTTATCCTGGTCGCTTACGGTCTGGCTGTGTTTTTCTTCCAGCGGCGCGACATCACCGTGGGCGTCTGGCCGTGGCAGCGCGGTAAACTGCCCGCCTAAAAGTATTTTCAAAGTATCTATACAGCCAGACGAGGGCTGAGCTTGTCGAAGCCCGGTTCCCTGAGCTTGTCGAAGGCAACAGGCCTGGTAGTTACGATTGCAGATGAATTTTGGCGCTTCTCAACACGTTGGATTTTGTATGGGGTGTCGGTACAATCCTTTCCCATGAGCTATTTAGACAAATTACGAGCTGTTCAAGAACAAAACCATTCCTGGTTATGTGTGGGTCTGGATCCGGACCCCATGCGTTTGCGTGTAGACGTGTTCAAGTGGGATGAGCCGGTGCTGCCCTTCAACAAAGCCATTATTGACGCCACCGCCGATCTGGTCTGCGCCTATAAGCCCAATTTGGGTTTTTACCTGCAATGGGGCGCAGCCGGTGTCATTGCCCTGGAACGCACCATTGCCTATGTACCGGCCCATATTCCGGTGATTTTAGACTGCAAAACGGGCGATATTGGGCACACGCAGGCAGCCTGGGCGCGTGGTCTTTTTGACGAATGGGGCGTTGACGCCATCACCGTGAACCCCTATGTCGGTTCAGAAGCGGTGCTGCCCATGATTGGCGACCGCCCGGACAAGGCGGTGTACATTTTGGCGCGGACCTCGAATCCCAGTGCGGCCGATTTTCAGGGGGATTTGGGCCAGCGGCAAGGGTTAACGGCGGCGGTCATCCGCCAAAGCCAGACCTGGCCCACAGCCGGACACAAAGGGTATGTGGTCGGCGCTACCTATCCTGAAGAGCTGGCGATTGCCCGGGAAATGGCCCCCACCGCCAATTTTTTGATTCCTGGCATTGGGGCGCAAGGCGGCAGCCTGGAGGCGGCCGTGCAGTTTGGCCCGGATGAAACAGCCGGACCGGTGATCAACGCCAGCCGCAGTATCATTTTTGCGGATTTGTCGCCTGATTTTGCGCAGGCGGCGCGGGCAGCGGCGCTGGCTCTGCGTGATGAAATCAATGCGGCGCGGGAAGTGTAGCAGAGGGGCAGAGTGGCAAAGTTGCAAGGTGGCAGGGTGACGGGATGGTTGTGGTGGGCAGGTTGAGGGCGGATGAGTGAGGATTGGTTAGCGCCGCCCACTGGGTTTAGGCTGCTGTCGGGGCAGGTGCAGGTGTGGCGGGCATCGTTGGATCGCTCGCAGGCGGAGCAGGATGCGTTTTGGCAATTTTTAGCGCCTGCGGAACAGGCGCGGGCGGAACGGTTTCGCTTTGACATTCACCGGCATTATTACATTGTGGGGCGGGGGCTGCTGCGCTGGTTGATTGGCAAGTACCTTGAGGTATCACCTGCTGCCGTCGAGTTCATCTACAGCAAATATGATAAACCGGCGTTAGGTGCCGATCCCACTTTTTGTTTTAATGTGTCGCATAGTCATGGAAAGTTGTTAATTGGCTTTGTGTGGGGCGCTGACTTGGGGGTAGATATTGAACAGGTGTGCCCCCTGGATGGCATGGACGCCATTGCCCGGCGGTTTTTCTCGGAGGCCGAGAATCTGGATTATGCGCAGGTTCCGGCGGAACTAAGACCAGAGGCGTTTTTTAACTGCTGGACGCGCAAAGAGGCGTTTATTAAGGCGGTGGGGGAAGGGTTGTCTTTTCCACTGGATGAATTTGATGTGACGCTGCTGCCGGCGGAACCGGCGGCGCTGCGCAGTGTGCGCGGCAGCGTGCATGAGGCGGCGCGCTGGTCGATGGTGACGTTGGACCCGTTTCCGGGCTACAGGGGGGCGCTGGTGTGGCAGGGAACGGGCATGGCCTGTACCTTTTGGGATGGAGACGCGGTGACGGGTGATGAACTGGTGGCTTAAATGATGAATGTTGTGGCAGCTGATTTGGAAGGGACGATTACGGCGGGGGTGGCGTGGCAGGCGCTGCGCGATTTCCTATTGGCGCAGGGACGCGAAGCAGATTTTGCGCGTTATAGACGGCGGCAGATGGCTGCTTACGCCTGGGTGAAGGTGGGATTTGGCGCTGAGCAGGCATTTAAGGAGCGCTGGATTTTGGGTCTGCTGGGTTTGTTTGCGGGGTTTAGCGAGGCGGAATTTTCGGAAGCGGCGGAGTGGGTCGTAGAGCGGGAACTGTGGCCTAAACGACGGCCGGCAGTAGTGGCTGAACTGGCAGATCATGCGGCAAACGGCCGTTCTGTGGTCATCGTTTCCGGCATGTTCCAGCCCATTCTAGACGTGTTTGCGGCCCGCATGGGGGTGGCAGCGTTGGGCACGCCCTTGCAGGTGGAGAACGGCCGTTTAACCGGCGGCGTCAGTATCCCATTTAATGTAGGCGAACGAAAAGTGGCTGCACTGCGTGCGCGTTTTGGCGATGGCTTACTGGCGGCGGCTTATGGCGACACCCTGCCAGACGCGCCGATGCTGGCGATCAGCCAGGTGCCGGTGGTGGTTTGTCCGGCGCCTGATTTGCGCAAGCTGGCGGAGGCGAATGGCTGGCGCGTGTTAGAAGGATAAAGGCAGCCGTTTAGTCCCAGATTGAGCCAATCTGCTTTAATTCCCATACCTCAATCACCTGCCTGGCCTGGCACAGACAGGGGGCGCAGGTCCATTCTCCCCCGCCGATTGTGCAGCACCCCTTCCAACGTATACACCAGTAAAGCCAGCCAGATAAACGAGAAGCCAACCAGTTGATGGCGGCTGAACGCTTCACCGTAGACAAACACGCCGATGAGAAATTGCAGCGTGGGCGCCACGTACTGCAAAATGCCCAACGTGGTCAGCGTCACCAGGCGGGCAGAGGCGGCAAAAAAGAGCAGGGGAACGGCCGTTACCACCCCCGAGCCAATGAGCAGCAGATTGACTTGCAGGGAACTGTGTCCCAACGAACCCGTACCCCGCGCCTCAAACGTGATCAGTAGCCCCGCTGCCAGCAAAAACAGCCAAGCGGTTTCCAAAGAAAGCCCTTCCACGGAATCCAGAACGGCCGTTTTGCGCAGCAGGCCGTAAAAGCCAAACGAAAAAGCCAGCGTCAGGGCAATCCAGGGCAGCGAGCCGTACAAAATCGTCAGATAAAGCACCCCGCCCAGGGCCAGTGCCACCGCCAGCCCCTGTCCCAGCCGCAGCCGTTCGCGCAAAAAGAGATAGCCCAGCAGCACGTTCACCAGCGGATTGATGAAATAACCCAGCGCCGTTTCCACAATGTAACCGGCGTTAACGCCCCAGATGTAAACAAACCAGTTCACCGAAAGGAAAACGGCCGTTAACAAAAACGCGCCCATAATCTTCGGCTGCTGCAGCGCCGGGCGAATCCAGGACCAGCGGCGGGTGACGGCCAGTATCCCCAGCATAAAAACGAAAGACCACACCATGCGATGGCTCAAAATTTCAATAGGCGGCACGGTTTTGAGCGCCTTCCAGTAGATGGGAAAGAGACCCCAGGCGGTATAGGCGAGCAGGCCGTAGAGAATTCCTTTGTGTTTCATG
>JAWOGU010000363.1:0-7851 GCA_046496595.1 Chloroflexota bacterium | reverse complement strand
CACTCATGACCTTATCCTCCCAATATATTGGAAACCGACCGGGCAACTCGGCGCGGTCGGCAGCAGGCGTCAGACCACAGGCGCCATAACCCATAAAAATTACCAAAGAACCAGCGCGTATTATACCCCAATCCACTCATTTTCTAATTTAGGGCTGGAGTCAGGCAAAATTGCGCCGACCTCAGGCGCTGTCACCTGATTTGGTAAATCGCGCCGGGCTGGGGCGGGCAAAAACGCCAATGTCTGGTTGAGAATTTTCTGGTCTCTGACTCAGGTATTGACACGCATGACGCACTGTGTTATATTTTCCTTATGATGCACTGCGTCATGAAATTGATTTTTATATATACTGCGTGCTGTTCATAGCACGAATATAGTCACAACCTTGGAGGTTTAAAATGGCAAAACAAGCAACAATTGAAGTTGAAGTAGTAGAAGAAAAAACCAATACATTACCCTCTGTTGTCGTAGACAACGTACACAAAGTTTTCCTGGTTGGTCTCGGCGCCGCCGCCATGGCTCAGGATGAACTCGTTAACCTGATCGACAAATTTGTTGAACAAGGCGAAAGCACCGAAAAGAAAGCCCGCGAATCCGTCAGCGAAATGGTGGAAAACCGCAAAAAGAACGTCGAAGACGCCAACAAACGCGCCGAAAAAGAAATGAATTCCCGCATCGAAGGCGCCTTGAACCGGCTCAACATCCCAAGCCGTTCTGAAATCAAAGCCCTGGACACCAAAATCACAAAACTGTCCAAGAAAATCGACGAGCTGAATAAACAACCCGTCGCCTAATCTGGTCGTTCACACAACATCAACTGAGAATGTCACGAGGACTTTTCTCTGCGGAAATCCGCACAAAAAGGTGAAATATGGCCGAAATTGAAATCATCGAAGAAGAGGTAAACACAGAACCGAATAACCTCTTGGAAGCAGTACGCCGGGTCTTAATGGCCAGTGTTGGTGTCGTGGTGCTCGCTCAGGAAGAAATTGAAGAGTTTGTCAACAAGCTGATTGATCGCGGTGAAATTGCCGAGAGAGATGGGCGCAAACTTATCAATGACGTGGTTGAGAAACGCAAAAACAAAGCACAGGAAACCAAACAGTCCACCCAGGAAGAGTTAGACAAACGCCTGGAAAGTGTTTTGGATCGCCTCAATATTCCGACGAGAAACGACATCGAACTGCTTAACAAAAAAGTGACCGAGTTAACTGCTAAAGTGGAACAACTTAAGAAAAACATGGCGTAGTACCAGCCTGATCCTTATCTAAAAGTAAGGATTTTAGGTGTTACCTGCTACCACTCTGGGGACAAGAGCATAAGAGGGAGGAAACGGCCGTTTCCTCCCTCTGTCCTTTTTGGCATCCAGCCCGATCCCGCCTATAATCTGCTTTATCTAGCAGTCACCTGCATAGGAGCGGGTTCACATGCCCTTGATCAAACGTTACCCCAATCGCAAACTCTACGACACTGAAGCCAAAAAATACATCACCCTTGATGGTATCGCCGAGTTGATTCGCCATGGTCAAGAAGTTCAGGTTGTTGACCATACCACTGAAGAAGATTTAACGGCCGTTACCCTCACCCAAATCATCTTCGAGCAAGAAAAGAAAAAAAGCGGCTTCCTGCCCACTTCCGTCCTTACCGGCCTGGTGCAGTCCGGCGGACAAACCCTCAACTCCTTGCGCCGCAGCCTCACCTCCCCGCTGGAACTGCTTAACCACGTCGACAGTGAAATCGACAAGCGCCTCGGCGGTTTGGTGGAAAGAGGCGAGCTTGCCAAAGAAGAAGCCGGTAAACTGCGCGCTAAACTGCTCAGCGACCCCATACGCACACCCGTCGATGGCAGCGAAGCCACGCTGGCAGAGATTGAAGAAGCCGTGCGCGCCCGCGGCATCCCTACTAAAAACGAACTCGACGCCCTCATCAGCCAGCTCGATGTCCTCACTGAAAAAATCGACGCCCTCAGCGAAGAAAACAAACCGCATCAGGATTAACACCCATGAAGCTTCAGGGAAATTACACATTTCCTGTACCACCCGACTGCCTGTGGCCGCTGCTGAAAGACCCGGCCGTTTTAACGGCCGTTTTGCCCGGCTGCCAAAAACTCGAAGCAGTGGGTGAAAACCAATACCAGGGCGAACTCATCATCCCCGTTGGTCCCCTGGCAGGCAGCTACAGCGGCAGCCTCGCCCTGTCCCACGTCGTGCAAAACGAAGGCTTCACCTTCACCTTCACCGCGCAAAGCAAAACGGGCATCATCGGCGGTAACGGCCGTTTCCAACTCCAGCCCCAAGCGGCCAACACCTTTCTCACCTACAAAGGCGAAGCTAAAGTTGGGGGGCAGCTCACCAGCTACGCCACCCCCCTGCTGGAAACAAACGCCCGCTCCCTCATCCGCCAGAGCCTGGAAAACCTCGACCACACCATACAATATGGTCGAACATCCACCCTATCGCCCCAAACCCAGACTGTCACCGAAACTGCTGCCCACCATATTCTCAGCACGCCACAAAGCATCCTCCACAGCGATCAACGAAACGTTATTCTCCTCTTCATCATTCTCGCCGCTGGCATCCTGACCCTTCTCTTCTATTTCTTCATCCGAAAAACCCGACCATGATTCCTGATTCTTTCTTCAGCCTTCATCCCTCATGAAAGAAATCATTCCCGACATCGACGCCTGGCTGGCCCAGGGTCAAACCCATATCGCCCTCGCCACCGTCATCCACACCTGGGGGTCTGCGCCGCGCAAAATTGGCGCCAAAATGGCCTTTACCGCCGGCGGCGCCCTCTGCGGCTCCGTCAGCGGCGGCTGCGTGGAAGGCGCCGTCATCGAAGCAGGCGGCGCAGTACTCGCCAGCGGCATACCCCAACTACTCCACTTTGGCGTCGCTGACGAAACGGCCTGGGAAGTGGGGCTGGCCTGCGGCGGCGTCATAGACGTGTTTGTGGAGCCGCTGGACCCGGAAGCCTATGCCCTGCTGCGCGAAATGACCAGGCAAGACCACGCCGGCGCTTCCGTGACTGTGCTGCGTGGATCGGCGGAACTGATAGGCCGCAAATGGATTGAAGAGCGAAACGGCCGTTCCCTCACCCAGCTCCCTGCCGCCATCACAGACCAGCTCAGCGTCTTGCCCGCCAGCACACAGCGCCTGCAACTCTCAGACGACCTGGAAATTTTTGTGGAACAGTTCCGCCCCGCCCCCACCCTGATCATGGTCGGCGGCGTCCACATCGCCATTGCCCTCGCCAGCATGGCCAAAACGCTGGGCTTCCGCACCATCGTCATCGACCCGCGCCGCGCCTTTGGCAGCGATGAACGCTTCCCCCACGCCGACCAACTGCTCACTCTGTGGCCGCAAAAAGCCTTTGCCCAACTGGAGATTACGCCGGAAACGGCCGTTGCCCTGCTCACCCACGACCCCAAAATCGACGACCCTGCCCTGGAAATCGTCCTGCCCAGCGCCGCCTTTTACGTCGGCGCCCTCGGCAGCCGCAAAACCCACGCCAAACGCATCGAGCGCCTACAGCAAAAAGGCGTGGACGCCGCCCAAATCAGCCGCATCCACGCCCCTATCGGTCTCAACCTCAACGCCCAAACCCCCGAAGAAATCGCCCTCTCTGTCCTGGCCGAAGTCGTCAAAACCTACCGCACCGAATCAAATATGTCTTGAGATTTACTGGTCCCACAACCTGACCCAAGCAAGGTCTGACTGCACCCTTGAAACCAACTGCCTATCTGTTGTAAAAAAACGCGCATTATACCGTTCCGCAACAGCCAGATAATGAGCATCATATGTGGCCGGGAGCTGCCACTGTTGAGCTATATCAACGGCCCGCCGCTGTAAAAAGACATCCTCAACTGTTTTGATGTTCAGTCGGAAAGCGAGCAAGAACCCCATTTTGACCTCCTCTGAAGATAAATAGCCTTGACAAGCATACTGGTGCATTACATTGCTTATTTCGTAAAATAACAAAGTAGGCGCAATGAAGGAATATCCCGCAGCACGCCACTCCTTCCAAAGCGTGACAATATCCGCGCCAGGCTCATGATTGAGTAACAATCGAACAACAATACTCGCATCAGGGCAAATTGTTGAGGAGCTGCTCATCTCGTATCTCACGCCCTTGGCGAACCATGTCTTCTGGAACGGGCATTGATCCAGATTTTCGCACTTGAATTCGATCCGCAAACGCCAATATATCTTCAAATATCCGGTCCGGATTTTCTGTTTCAGATGACATTTGTAAGCGCTCGTATTCTGCAACAGATAAAACCACAACCTGCGGTTTACCCGCTTTTTCCACAACAATCGGCGCTCCGTTCTCTATAACCTGACGCATTAATTCACCAAAATGAATTCGAGCTTCGGTTGCACTTATTACATTTTCCATAAGCATTTCCTTTTATCGATCAAACGATTGATCAATTCAGGTTCATTTTAGCATAAAGCGACACACCAAGATAGTGAACGACAGATCCTACTTATTTCTCATATCCGTTTGGATTCTGTGACTGCCAGCGCCAGGCGTCGGCGCACATTTCGTCCAGGCTGCGTTCAGCCTGCCAGCCCAACTCCGCCGCCGCTTTCTGCGGATCAGCATAGGCGGCGGTTACGTCGCCGGGGCGGCGGGCCGCCAGTTGATAAGCTATCTTCTGTCCGGTAGCCCGTTCAAACGCCTGAATCACCTCCAGCACAGTGGAGCCGGTTCCGGTGCCCAGGTTATACGCCACCGCGCCCGGATTGTCGGCCAGTTTATCCAGCGCCTTTAGATGTCCATGCGCCAGATCCACCACGTGAATGTAGTCACGAATGCAGGTGCCGTCCCGCGTGGGATAGTCCGCGCCAAACACGCGCAAATGAGGCAGCTTGCCCACCGCCACCTGCGTGATGTAGGGCACCAGATTGTTGGGAATGCCGTTGGGGTCTTCGCCGATGCGCCCGCTTTTGTGCGCGCCTACCGGATTAAAATAACGCAGCAAAATGATATTCCACTCGTTGTCTGAGTCATATAAATCTTGCAGCATCATCTCAATCATCCACTTGGTGCGCCCATACGGGCTGTAGGCCATCGTGGGGAAATCTTCGGTGATGGGCATCCGTTCCGGCTCGCCATACACCGTGCAGGAAGAGCTAAACACGATGTTTTTGACGCCGTGGCGCGCCATCACTTTGCACAAAACGGCCGTTCCCGCCAAATTATTCTCGTAATACAGCAGCGGCTTCTCCACTGACTCGCCCACCGCCTTCAGCCCGGCAAAATGGATGACTGCACCAACGTTATGTTCACCCAATATGCTGTCCAGGCCCGCTTCGTCCAACAAATCCACTTTGTAGAACGACACGCGCTTACCCGTCAACTCTTCCACGCGCCGCAGCGCCTCTTCCTTACTGTTGCACAGGTTGTCAACTACCACGACCTCATGTCCCGCTGTCAATAATTCCACGACGGTATGGCTGCCAATATAGCCTGCGCCGCCTGTGACTAAAATTTTCATTTTGTAGCTCCTGTTTGATAAATCGTAACCTTTGTCTGAGTGAAAATTCGGCTTTCCCCAGGCTCAAGGCCCATTTTTTTCAGTACGGCTCCAATAGATGATTCCGGAAACCGACCTGTATCGTCTTTGCGCGACAGCACAACGGCCGTTTCCAATATATCCACTCCACCCTGATAACGTAAAAATGCCTCCAACCCCTCCGCACCTGATGAATACATAGTGCCTGAGGGAAGCCCTAAATACAATGTGCGTATCGGAGCAGAAGATTCCGACCGCTCCAAAACCGGTAAAACCATTTGCTGTAAAATAGGCACAGGCATTGTGCTCAACAAACTTTGCGCCGCGCGATCCTGCTCATAGTGCATAGTTGCTCCTGAATGAAAAACAGACAGGACCTTACCTTGAACAGCCAATTCCCAATCCAATACTGGGGCTGCTGGCTGCACCAAATCCATCGAACCAATCAGCCATATCGATTCATGGGTCGCTGCTATCTCTTCAAGATAAGCGATTAGCGTTTCATCCGTTTTTCTCGTTATCGGCTGATACATCAAAGTAAAAGTAATAATTGTACCAGCCAACAAAGCCAGGCTGGCTACTCTGGGCAGCCAATACCTGATGCCTACTTTTCCCCAAGCCCAAGTTTGCGCCAGCACATACCCCGTCAACAAAAAAACGGCAGGTAAAACAGGTAAATGATGCCGCACTACTTTTGTATGATGAATCTGACCCAACGCAAGCTGGAACAAAATGAGCAGAAGCAAAAAGCGCATATTTTTATCACGCCAATACCTAAATGAAATGAGAAATGCCGTCGCCCAGACAACAAATAGCCACCACGAGCCAGCCATATCAAACAAAGCGTGCGGGTAAAACAAAAAACCAGTCACTGTAAAAGGATCTTGTTCCCCAAATGGCACATTTACCATCGCTTGCCATGTGCTGGCGATTTTGGGCGGATAAGCAAACCAAAGAGCAAATATAATGATCAGGGGAATTAAAAAATAAAACATCTGGCGCGTCAGAAGTCGGTGTACGTGGAAACCTACGTCCAATAGCGCCGCAATAACGATGACGATAAAAAGCAAAATGCCATAGTTGGATTTGGCAAAATAAGCCCCCGCAACAGAAAGGCCTAGTAAAAAATGAAGCCACGTTTTTTCAGGACGTCGTGTAATGGCAAAATACAATAGAAATGTGAGAATCAAAAACAGGATGCCATAAATCTCAAGCATCACCTCTGTAGCATGACCTACTATCGCCTGATTGGTTAGAAACAAAACAACCGCCACTACAGCAATCAATTCGCCGCGCTCTCGTTCCATCTGCAACCCTGCCAGGTAAAGAAAAAAAGCGGACAGCAAAAACACACCCAAACTGACCAGACGTGCTGTCACGATTGAGGGAGATGCCACCAGCAGAGCTACCCCCACAAACCATGAAAGCAAAGGTGGCCAATATACCTGACGATAACTATCGTAAAGGAAACCTGCCCAATCGCCGCGCTTTAAATCCTCGGCAATCAGCAGTCCTTTTAGTGCGTGGGCAGCTTCGTCCCAATGCGGCACACTTCCAGGCACAATGGCCGACATGTAAATACGCCAGCCCATAAAGAGACCCAAACAAACCATGCCGATGCGGAATAAAAACCGCCATTTTCGCGCTTCTAACATCTCATCCTCAATCTAATTGACTTGAACGCCAACCGCGCACAGAGTTAATTAAAAAAATAGCGTCGGCCTGCCGCAAATCTTCTTTCGTTAAAACCTGTTCCCGTATACGGCCGTTCTCCAACATCTCCTCTCGCAGCGTGCCAGCCAGCAGCCCGCATGATACCGGCGGCGTCAGTAGTGCGCCCGCCATCTCCACCACAATGTTTGAACTGCTCGCCTCCGTCACCTCGTCGCGCTCATTCCACAAAATCACGTCATCACAGTCCGGGCGCGAGGCCAACGCCTGGGCATAATCCTGCCGCCGCGTCGTCTTGTGGTACAGAAACACCTCGCCAGACGACACCGGCGCAGCCGCCAACCCCACCCGAATCGGCTCCTTGAGCTGACCCATTCCCGCCGCCAACGGTTCACTGCTCACTGTCCACTGTAAACCGTCCACTGCAAACTGTCCACTGTCCACCGTCAGCCGCACCTTACTCGCCTCCGTCAGCGATTGGGCGAATGTCAGCAAACGGTCCACAACGGCCGTTTCCGCCACCTCCATGCCAAAATACACCGCCGACCGCCGCAGCCGGTCTACATGCCGCTCCAACAGGTAGTAACCCGCTTCCGGCGTCCATAACAGCGATTCCAGCAAAGCAAAAGACGGCCGTTTCTCCCCCAACACTTTCGCTT
>JAWOGU010000503.1:0-7758 GCA_046496595.1 Chloroflexota bacterium | reverse complement strand
GTAATTTCTTCGCCAACAGCCTCAACCGGCGTCAATTCCGGCGGGAGTGCGAATTGCAAGTCGGAGCCAATGTCGATGACCTGATAAAATGGCCCAACGGGACGTAAGCGAAAACCAAAATCGACGATTTCACGGCGGTAATTGCTCAAGTAGACAGGGCCGCCGGGTAAATTTTCAATTACATTTTCCAGCCAGGGATTTTGTACGCCAGTCGAAACCAGTTTCGGTGTGACATCGGCAGCATCGGGCCAGCGTTTATCGACATATTGGCTGTACCAAAGCGGAGTCATATGCTCCCAATCGTTGAGTAACACAGCACCTTCACCGGAACCCTCGAATCGCTCAAAAACGGCGTCTACGTATTCCTGAGCGGCGGTATAGTCTCCCAGGCCGATGCGCGGCCCATTGCGCGCCGCTTGCAGCACGGGACCAAGCAAGAATAGTGCCGCTAACAACAACCAAATCAACTTCTCTGTATTCTTTGCCTCTTTGCGTTGAAAGAATATGTGGAGGGAAACAAGCAAGCCATATAAACCGATGCCAGCCATCAAGCCCAAGAGCATAAAAATGCCTAGTAAGTAAGCCATGATGTCTTGTACGCGCAAGTTCATGACAAAGGCGTAATTCCCCAGTAAGGCCAGCCCGTATAACAAGGCCAACGGCATTAAAGATTGCCGAAACCGTACCCTGCCGCTCCTTCGGCTCTGCTCAGGACGAGCTTGCCGCTTTGCCACTCCTTCGACACGGCTCAGGACAAGTCTGTGACTCATTATCAACCACCCAAACCCAATCAGCGCCAAAAAAATGATGGGCAGCGAATATTGCAGGCGCAGCAGGGTCCAGAAAACGGCCGTTCTGTCAGCCAGATCTGCAAGACCGTAAAAAGGCAGGCTTTCGCTGAGACCGCGGGCCAGGATGTAGTTGAGGAAGCCGTTGAGCGTGTTCAGGTCGGTGGGGCCGATGGGGGTGGCGGCGCTGCGCAGCGGGAAGTAGAGCCAGACCGTGAGGCCAAGCAGGCCGCACAGCACCATGCCCAACAGGGTACGCCACTCTTTCCAGATAGAGGGACGCACGATGAGAATGAACAGTCCATAAGCAGGCCAGGCCATGAGGGTTAGCGGGTGGTGGGTGATGCCCAGTCCCATCGTGAAAGCAAAAACAAACAACCACTTTGCAGATTTGCCACCCTGCAACTCTGCCACTCTGCCACTTTCAGCCCAGAACTTCGTCAAAAAAAACAAATTTGCCATCAAAAATGTGGCCGTGAGGATGTGGGGGTTGGCGTGGATGGCGTGCTGCCAGATGTCGGCGGAGGTGGCGATGAGGAGGGCGGTGAAGGCGGAGGTGAGAATTATTAATTGTGAATTGTGAATTGTGAATTGTGAATTATATCGACGCCCGATGGTGTAGACGGTGCCGAAGGCGAAGAGGGCGGCGGTGAGGGATGAGAGGGCGGCGAGCAGGTGCATACGTTGGGATATTGCGCCGAAGGGGATGAGGGTCTGGGCCAGTTTGCCGAGCAGGGTGATGAAGGCGTAGCCGGGAGGATGGGCGAAGCCCAGTTCGTGAGCCACGACGGTGTATTCGGTGGGATCGCCGAAGACGGGGGCGGAGGCCAGGGTGAGCAGGTAGAGGACAAGGATGACTAAGGCTGTTGTGAAAAGAATATAGATCCACAGATTTCGCAGATTACGCAGATTTTTCTTTGGTTCTTCTCTGTGAATCTCTGTGTTACTGCTTTCCGAGGAGTTGGTCATAGATAGCGATTGTCTCTTGAGCTGTGCGCTGCCAGCTAAATTTGGCGGCTTGTTGGAAGCCGAGTTGGCGGCGATGATTGTATTCTTCTGGGTTGGTGAGCAGGCGGTGGATAACGGCCGTTATCTCCTCCACATTCTCCGGGTCAAAATAAGCCGCAGCCGGGCCGCCTACTTCGGGATGGCTGCCGGCGCTGCTGGCCGCCACCACCTGCCCGCAGGCCATCTCTTCCAAAATGGGCAGGCCAAAACCTTCGTAGAGACTGGGCTGCACGGCTAAATCGGCGGCGGCGATGACAGCGGGCAGGTCGGCATCGTCCACCCAGCCCAGCGGCAGGACGGCGTCTTCCAAGCCGAGCCGTTCAATTTTGGCGAAAAAGTCATCGTAGAGCCACCCCTTCCCCCCGACCAGGACCAGGGAGAGGGAGAGATTCGGGAGGAGGCGGCGTAACGCCAGGAGGGCATCGAGCAGGCGGCTGAGATTTTTGCGCGGCTCGATGGTTGAGAGGTGAAGAAGGAAATGCTCGGGTAAGCTGTATGTTTGCCGTACATGTTCGATCCTGGTCGGGGGCGGCGGCTGAAAAAGGGAAGAGGCCGCCTCATAGACGACATGTATCTTAGCGGGATCGAGGCTGTAGTGCCTGACGCAATCTTGCTTGCTTGCCTGTGAAACGGCGATGATGGCATCCGCCTTGCGGCAGAAGAGGGGCATGGCAGCGTTGAGATACCAGTAGTTGAGCCGTTTGTGGTATTCGGGAAACAGTTTGTAGATGAGATCGTGCACGGTGAGGATGGTGGGCACGCCGCGCAGGGGCATGAGCAGGTGTTCGGTGCTGTGGAAGAGTTCTGTGCCGGGCACGAGCCGGTTGAAGCCGACGCCGGTTTGTTGGCCGAGGAGGACGGCCAGGCGCCAGGGTTTGTAGCCGAGGCGGATGTGGCGGGTGGGGATGGCGGCGGGCAGGTTGGGGGGAAAACGGCCGTTCTTCCCCTGATTATAAAACAGACCAAAACGCTCCGGCTGTTCGGCGATGAGCGCTTCCGCCAGACGGGCGGCGTAGCGCCCCAGCCCGGCGCGGCTGTGCACGGCGGCGGAGATGTCGATGGTGATCATGGGTCAGCGCCGTTTGTTGATCTTTTTCTGTTGTTGTTTTTCTTTCCGGCTGAGCTTTTTGGGTTCCTGTTCAGTTTGTGGCTGCCGGAAATCCTGGGAATACGGGCTGGGCTGTCCTCTTTTCAGCGCTTTTAGCCCGCTCGCGGCTGACATGGATAAACCCAACAATTCTTCATCCTGGAGCATCGCCAGGGGTGAAATACGGCGCATTGTGTCTTGATAAAGGGCCTGCGCCTCTTCAAAATTGCCCAAGTCATGTTCCGTCGTGGCTAATGAGTAGATGGCGTATATTTCATCCGGGTCGAGTTCCAGGCTGCGTTGATACGCTTCACGGGCCTGTTCATCACGCCAGATCATGCGCAGGATGTTGCCCATGCGCCAGTGGGGTTCCGCTTGTTTGGGATTGCGCAGCGCTATTTGTTTATACTTATCGAGCGCGACCAACGGGTGCATATCCCGGCCAAATGCTTGTGGACGAACCTGGCTCACGTTGGGAGAAGGGGATACGTTTGTGGGTTCTTTTCCAGTCATAATAGCCAGGATGTTTTCAAAGTTGCCGCCAATGGTAAGGCGCATATTGGTGATAGCGTCTGTTTGGTATTGGTCAACGGCGCCGCATTTGGGGCAGATGATAGGATGATCCATGATATGGGCATCGTAAGGGACACTTTTATTCTCTGTTTCAGCATGGAGTGTGGTGAGGTCGGTGGTGACGTGCTGCACAAAATGCTGGCGTGTGCGCTGGCATTTTGTGCATATTAGCATCAAATAAAGTCCATCATCCCTGATTTCCGGAGGCGGCAGCGGGGATAAGCCCCATTTTTGGTGGATGAAACGTAGATCCGTAATGGTGGGGTCCAACCGGTCTTCGTCGAAAACTTGTTTGATTTCAGGATAGAGTTCTTTGGCGCCGGTGTTTGTGATGGCAGTGATGAGAAGGGCGAGAAATAGTTCTTCGCTTGCTTCGTAGGCTTCTTGCCGGGTTAGCAGGGCGCGGAAGAAGGCAATGTTGTTATCGCGCTGCACTCCGGTTTCCGGAAGGCGTTCGCCTAATTCTAAAGCTGCGGTTTGACGAATGAAAGGTTCCAGGCCGGTATCTGCGGCGATGGTTTGCAGTTCTACTGTGGTGAAGCCGCCGATTTTACCAATGTGCTCGCTTAGCAACTGCGTCCAGTTTTCGTCTGTGGTTTGCGCCAGCCAACGGTCAATGGCGTCCAGGGCTGGCTGGGTGGCGTGGATGTGGCGGAGCAGGGAAGTGACATGGCGGTTAACGGCCGTTTCCCAATACTCCTCGTCGAAAGCCAACAGAATCAGTTCCGGCACAAGCAAGCTGCCTTGCGTTTCAAGGGCCGTTTGCAAATTGGGGTCCAGTGTTTCACCTTGAGCCAGCAGGTCTGCAACGGGGGAATGGTAGAAAGGCGGATCGTCTTCAGGCGGTAAGGTGAGCGCGTGGTGGAATTGGGCCAGGATGTGGGGATGGATGGCTGGTGGGGGGGAAACGGCCGTTGCCCCCGTTTCGCTAATCTCATCATAAGCCTTTTGCAACTGGTCAGCTAATTGTTCGGGATCATTTTCTGCCGTTAATTCCAGGGCGCGTTCCAGGGCTGTTAATGCCAGTTTGGAGAGGCCGATAGAGGGCAGCGTATCGGCTAAGGCGTCATAGGTCCAAAGATCGGCGGGGTTTGATTGTAGTAAGCGCGTGATCAACTGCAATCCGGTGTCTACATCTCCTTGCCGCAGGTATATTTCTGCCAGGAGCCGTTGGTAATTTCGAGGTTCCGGGCTGTCAATATAGTGCTGGGCATCGTAAGTAATTCCGGCGATGGTCCAATAAGCGGCTGCGGCAAAATTTCCGGCATGAATGTAGGTGTGGATTAAATCAGAATATAGTTCTGAATAATCCACCATTTCGCTGTTATGGTCTGGAGAAGAGAGAATGAGCTGCAGAACGGCCGTTGATCGTTCGATGTCGTTTTGCTCATTAAAGTGGACCAGCACATCCAGCAAATGTGAATCGCTCCATTTGCCGGCAGGATCTTGTAGAATTTCGTCTGCTGAAAGGGCATCAAAATATGTGATTATTTCAGTGTGCATAAAGTTTCCCTGGTTATTGATAAATGCAGGCATCTAAATTCTGTAATCATGGGTTAACGGCCAATTATGAGTTGAATGCCATTTAGAATTTGTTCAAGTAGTGCGCCGGAAATAGTTGAGACGTATTCGTCTAGAAAGCGTTTGTCAATCGTGATAAGTTGCGAAACATTTGCTACGGATTCTTTGGGCAATTCTGTTTCTAGCTTTGGCAGCAGAACATTGCCCGGGGCATTGACAAGGTTGAGATTGCTGGTAATGAGGACGCAAACGGCCGTTTTAATATAGCTGTCATTAAAAGCATCTTGTTGCACGACAACCACAGGTCGTCGGTAACCTGGCTCCGAACCACCTGGCGGCTGTAAATCTGCCCACCAAATATCCCCTTGATGAATGGATGCCATTACCATTCATCCTCAGGCAGGGAGAGAATTTGCATTTGCCTGATCACAGGATCGATTTCTGAAGATTCCTGGCTGTAAATTTCATTGAGACGATCCGTAATGCTGGCCGGGTCATTCCTCGAAAGGAATTCCGTCAACGCACGTTGGTAAAGCTGGCTGCGGTTTAGATTTAGTTGTTCCGCAACACGATCTGCTTGCAGAAAAAGATCATCGGGTAAAGAAATTGCTGTTTTCATGACAAAAGTATAACATTTAGTTATACTTTTGTCCACTGTTTACTGTTTACCGAAAACTGTTTACTGGTTCTTCGCCCACCAATCCAAAGACCAGGCGACGCCTTTGCGAATGCCTTCGCGCAGCGGCGTTTGCGGATTGTAGTCCAGCAGGGCGCGCGCTTTGCCGATGTTGGCGACGTACTGCGTCACTTCGCCGACCTGGGAGGGCTGGATGGTCATGTCGGGCGTTTTGCCCAGTTCCTCGCCGATGTATTGGGCCATCTGGATGAGGCTGCGTCCCTGTCCATAAGCCAGGTTGATGGTGTGGTTCTGAATCTCGCCGCTGACCAGCCGTTCCAGGCCGGCGTACACGCCGCTGATGCAGTCATCCACGTAGGTGAAGTCCAGGATTTTGTCTTTACCGAAGATGGTGATGGGGCGGCCGGCGTTGATTTCACGGATGAAGTAAGGGATGACCCGTAACATGCGCTCGATGTCGTTGTCATAACGGCCGTAGACGTTGCTGAAGCGGAAGACCAGATAACGCAAGCCGTAGCATTGGGCGTAGGAATAGATGAGCGCCTCGCCGGAGATTTTGCTGGCGGAGTAGGGGCTTTCGGTGAAGGCGAAGTCGGCGTAGGATTCTTCGGTAATGTAGCGGTGGATGTCGCCGTACACTTCGCGGGAACTGCTAAAGATGAGCGGAATGTTGTGGTGGCGGCAGTATTCCAGCACGTTCCAGGTCATGGTGATATTTTCCAGGGCGCGGTCGGGCTGTTGCACCAGTTCATGCACTTTGGCGTGAGCGGCAAAATGCACCACGGCGTCGATGTCGGGCGGATATTCGACGTGGCCGATGCCGGTGGAAAAGTCACGATAAGGGGCGCTGAGGTCTTGCAGCAATGTTTCGATGTCGGTGGTCCAGGTGTTGGGGCGTTTGTCTACGCCAAAGACGTAATGGCCTCGTTCTTGCAGGGTAAGCCCCAGGTTGGTGCCAATTTGACCGCTGGAGCCGGTGATAAGTATGCGCATAGGTTTATAAAGCCTTTTGAGTCTTCAGAGATTGGTTTGATTGCTGCGTGAGGGTTTTTCACGCAGCACGCATCATATGTCTCAAAGAATTTATTATTTTCTCGGATTGTAAACAGTTAGCCAGATTTTGTCAGGTTCCCCAGGATGTAGGGATGTCGTCTGAACCGGCGGTTGTTTCGACCATGAGAACGTGGCCGCAGATAGGACAGGGGATGCGGTAGATTTTGGTGAACTGCTGGTCCTGTTCGATGACTTTGAAGGTGTCGATTTCGCTCAGGTCTTGCAGCCAGTCGTGGCTGCACAGGCCGCAGATGAGGTTAAGGGATAGGTTGGTCATGGGGGCCTCTTTTCAGTGAACAGTTTTCAGTGAACTGTTTACAGTGAATAGTTTATGGTGGGCAGGATTCGAGGGTGTGGAGGACGTGAACGGCCGTTTCCTGCCAGGTAAAGCGCTTCACATTTTCAAACCCTTTTTGAATCAATTGTTGACATAACTCGTGATTCTCGGCCAGGTTTTGGATGGCGCTGGCGATGGCGGTGGTGTCGAGCGGGTCAACCAGGATGGCGGCCCCGCCCACTACTTCTGGCATGGAGCTGGTATTGGCGGTGAGTACCGGCGTGCCGCAAGCCTGGGCTTCCAGGGCGGGAAAGCCAAAACCTTCGTATAGAGACGGGAAAAGCAGAGCGGCGGCGGCGGAAAGCAGGGCGGGTTTGTCTGTGTCTTCAATATAGCCGGGGAGGATGAATTGGCAATTGTCAATTGGCAACTGCCAATTGTCAATTGCTTCGAGGATGGGCTGGCTGAGCCAGCCGGGTTTGCCGGCGAGGACGAGTTGGTGAGGGACGCCGCTTTGGCAGAATGCCTGAACCAGTCGGACGAGATTTTTGCGGGGTTGGAGGGTGCCCAGGGTGAGAAAGTAGGGTGGGGTGATGCCGTATTTATGGAGAACGGCCGTTATCCTTCCCTCGTCTCTCACCGGCGCTAAAGCCGGGTCAATACCGGGGTAGACCACGTCAATTTTGGCGGCGGGAATGTGATCGAGTTGGATCAAATCAGTTTTGGTGGCCTGGGAGTCGGCGATGATGCGGGCAGCGGAACGGCCGTTGTGGCGCGTGCTCCAGCGTAAATATGCTAACTGCCGTTTAGGGTG
>JAWOGU010000362.1:0-3212 GCA_046496595.1 Chloroflexota bacterium | reverse complement strand
GACAACGAACCGGGGGTGCTCTCGCGCATCGTGGGCCTTTTCAGCGGCAGGGGCTTCAACATCGAAAGTCTCTGTGTGGCCGAAACCACCGAGCCCAAGATCTCGCCTTTATCATGGAAGAAACATGTCTCATCATGACAAACAGCCTCAACTATTGTCACCAATACAAACATTTATGTATTAATGCGTTTGTGATTATGCCGACGCATGTGCATCTTATTGTGTTTGATGCCGATTTTAATAATGAGCGTTTAAAGCAAACGCTGCGGGATATGCGTCAGTACACGGGGCGAATGCTGGCTGATGTTTGTGAAAAGCGGATGCCAGCCGCATTTGGACAAACGATTCGGCAGACTCAGCGCACGGATAGAGCGCGGCAGTTTTGGCAGCAAAGCAAGCATCCGGTGGCGATTTGGTCGGCTGACTTTTGGCGCACGAAAATGGCGTATTTGCATGACAATCCGCGGCGGAAGGGGCTGGTGACGGATGTGACGGCATGGCGGTTTTCGTCGGCAGGTTATTGGCTGGGAGAGCCGCCAGGGGAGACGGATGTGGTGTTATCTGAGGTGGTTTGGTGATGGGGATGAGCGTGATTCAAGACCGGGATCATTTGGCTGGTGGGTTGGAGATTGGCAAGTGGGGTGTGGCTAGGTCTGGAGACCTGCCACAGCAGTCAGAGGAAGACCGCGCCGGAGCAGGGGGGGCATTTGCATTGAACACCTTCCGATCCGACATGGTCTTCAATTTTGTCCCGTGGAATAGCGCAGATGCTCATTGGCCTATAAGGCAATAAAAAGGATAAATATGACACCTCAAGAATTTTTGAAAACATTGTATCTTGGCGATAGAGTTTGCAAAAGGCTCATTTTTGATGGCTGGAATGAACGAATTCTAATAGAGGTAAATGTTGTGTCTAGGATTAGAAGCGATTCTGGTTTATGGGATTTCTATTCTCAGGAAGATATTATTGATGGATTAATTGTCCTTTCAGGAGTAAAAAGCTATCAGTGGAATTCGAAAGGATACTTACCCAATGATTATATTGAAATTGAAGTGCAGTCAGCAGCAGAAACTTCAGAAAGTGATTTATACCAATTCAAAATTTACCTTGGACATATGGAAAAAACAGGAATAGTAGATACTGAACTACTAGTGGAAGCTAAAGCTATTCATTTGGAAGACCCTCAATTCCCTGACAAAAAATTTACGAACTGACTGGAATATATTTAGCGCGTTAACAGCATTTATCCGGCAAGGGCAGTTTTTTGCCCCAGCCGCGTCAAAGCCGTTGCCAATGGCACAATCACCAACGATGAGATGGGGTAGTAACGGCCGTTCTGCCCACAGTTTGCGAAATTTTCCAGGGGATGGAGTGGGAACGGCCGTTTGCCTTGTAGCTTACGAAGTTTATCCAGGTGATGGGGGGAACGGCCGTTTGCTAACAGTCAACTGAGAACAGTGAACGGGGAACGGATAACGGCCGTTCTGCCCACAGCTTTTGAAATTTATCCAGGTGGTGGGGTGGGGAACGGCCGTTCTGCTCAAAAGGTTGCGGCTAATTTGCAGTTGATTTACAGGTGGGGCGGCGAGGTTTTGTGGTCTTGACAATGGGGGTCACTTTAGTTTGCCATCACGAAATTACTCCTCGGTGTGTAAAATACCATTGCCATGCCAGATAACGGCCGTTACAATTAGAAAAATCCTGGTCATGACACAATGGAATTGATAGAAGTCGTATCCATTTTTCCCCTTATTTCTGCCATCGCCTACACTTTCCTTCTCATTGCGCCTTCCTTGCGGCGAAGCCAGCAGGAAATTGCATTGAGATGGTTCCTAGGGTATTTGGGCATCTCCATCGTCTGGGAGTTCCTGATCTTTTTTGTACCCTACAGCAACCTGCCACCCAACCTGCCCGGCAAAGTATTATTGATTGGCGCCACGTTTTTGGGCATGACAACGGCCGTTTACGTCGATTGGCCGGGCAAAAAACGCTGGCTGGTGTGGAGCGGTCTCGCCATCGCCGCCGCCTTCGCGGTTGACATCTTTGTTCCCCAACAACGGGTCTCCCCGCTCAATTTAGCCTGGGCCACCATCACCGTTAGCAGCCTCGTTTCATTCCTCACCTGGTTTGCCCTCAGCGGCACCATTCTTCTGCGCGCCTGGCTCAACTACAAACGCGCCGAATTTCCCTGGCACGCCAACCGGCTCCTCTTTTGGAGCCTGGCTTTGTTTGTCATCTTTTTAGGCGAAGCCTTCATCTTTGTCCGGCTGACTGGACTGACTGTAGCCGGACAAATTATTCGTTACCTGGGCGTCATTGCTCTGGCTTACGCCATTTCATCCTACCGCATTTTCGATGTGCGTACTCACGTGCGCCGGGCCATAGCCTTCATCATCGTCATCCTCATTTCGGCGCTGCCGCTTACATTTCTCATCATTCTGATACAGCAAATCGCCCGAAGCCAGGTCAGGGCTTCTTTTGCCATCACCATCATTGCTCTGGTCGTCAGCTTTCTCATTTATCAGCCATTTCGCAGCATGGTAGAGCGCATGACATACCGCACCCTGTTTGGCGAAGGGTTTGATCCGAATCTGGTGGTGCGCAACTACAGCCAGGCCATTTCGCGTACTCTGGATGTCAGCCAGTTGTCTTTGCTCATCATGCAAATCCTTCAAGGGCAGTTCGACACCAATCGCGGCGCCTTGCTGCTGATTACCGACAATGACCAGACTATTGCCCTGGAACCCATTCCGGGTATGGGTGAAATTCCTCGTCAACCCGTGATCATTGCCAAAACCGATCTCTTCTTTGCCACATTGGAAAGCCTGCACCAGCCACTGCTGCAATATGAACTGGACTTCAATCCCGAATTTACCCGTCTGGATGATGACATCCGTCTCTGGCTAAAGCAAATGGCGATGGAAGTCTATGTGCCGGTAAGCGGCGGTGATGTCATGGATGGCCTGTTTGCCATTGGTCCCAAACGCTCCGGCGTGCCTTATCAGCCGGGAGAATTGGAGCTTGTGCAAATCCTGGCGGATCAAACGGTCGTGGCTCTGCAAAACGCCCGCCTTTATAGTGAACTGGGCAAACAAAATACGCAAATCAATCAACTGAACGTGGATCTGGTGCAGCAGAATGAGCGCCTGGAAATCATGGATCAGGTCAAATCGGACTTCATCACCATTGCTTCTCATGAATTACGCACCCC
>JAWOGU010000081.1:0-14841 GCA_046496595.1 Chloroflexota bacterium | reverse complement strand
GGAGAAAAAGTAAATTCTGCTTACGACGAAATGTTCCCTTTCTTTTTCGATAGTTCGGTTTTGTTTTATGCATCCAATAAGGGAGAAAATGAGAAAGCTGACTTTGATTTAAATTATATATGTAAAACCGGTAATAGTTTCAGCGCTCCAAAATCTTTGGATATGTTCAATACAGAAGAGGATGATTTTGGCCTTATAATTCACCCGGAAGGAAAAGTTGGTTATTTTGTTTCGAGAAGAGAAGGAGGAATGGGAGATGACGATATTTACAAAGTTACTTTCAAGGGAGAATATAGTTTGGAATTGGTTGTAATGGACAAAAAAACAATGCAAACTGTTCCAGATCTACCTGAAATCCAGTTTTAGCAAATGGTCGCAAGTTAGAAACAGCAGCAACATAACCGGCGTAGACGCCGCCAACGTCATCTTTGCCCGCACGTCGGTGAACGCCATTCCACTGCAAGCCGTTGCCGGCTCGATGACAGACCATTTTGACCCGCGCGGCAACGTGGTGCGCCTGTCGGACCCTGTGCGGAGCCAACCCTCGGTGGCTTCTATGGCCATTGCGGCCCACGAGTTGGGACATGTACAGCAGTATCAGAGCGGCTCCGCTATGATCAAGGCGCGCGGCTTTTTACTACCGGCCTTGCAGTTCAGTCCCACGCTTTCCTATATCTGCCTGCTGCTTGGTCTCTGGTTCAATATGACCAATCTCATCTACCTGGGCGTCATCTTTTTTGGCGTGATGGTTTTGTTTTCGGTCCTGACCATCCCGGTGGAGTTTGACGCCAGCCGGCGCGGCTTGAAGCTGTTGGAAGAAGCCGGTCTGATGCAGTCCAACGAAGACCGGAACGGCGCCCGCCACGTTTTACGCGCCGCCGGTCTGACGTATCTGGCAGCGGCCGTTACCTCTATTTTGCAGCTTCTCTATTACCTCAGCATCGCCCGGCGGCGCAGCTAGTATCCGTATTCCGAAGTCCGTATCAGGTTTTTCCCTCTCCCCAACCCTCTCCCAAAGGGAGAGGCAGCAGTTTCCCCTCCCCTTGGGAGGGGATTAAGGGGAGGGGATTTACCTGGAGAACCGGTTTACATAGCCGCGGTATCTTTACCGCACCCATGTAAACGCGGCAAGGATGCCGCAGCTACAATTACGTTATGGTTTGTTTGTATAAAGGGATGAGCCTGGATGAGATGAACGTGTGATTTATTTGAAACGTGGTCTGCTTTTGATGTTCCTGCTTTGGCTGGCTGGCTGTACAGACACGGCGCCGCCTTCAGATTCCACTTTACAAACCGCCATTGTCGTTTCGCCGATGGTGACGCCTACGCCGCAGCCAGCGGCCACAGCCACCCTGCCGCCCACCCCCACCCCCACGATTGAGCCGACATCTACGCCTTTGCCCACACCAACCGCTACGGCAACGGCCGTTTCCGCCCAACTCTTCGGTAATCCCAACATCTATCGCCTGACCAATACGCCCGAACCGGCGGGCGGCGCGCCCTGCGGCCTGGTAGACATCTTTGATTTCCCCATCGACCCGCCTGATGCGGCCAACGTTAGCCGGGGCGGCGGCGATTTTGGCATTTTCCGGGAGCGGTTCGGCAAGTACCACGCCGGTGAAGATTGGGGCGCGCCGGGGGCTGGTTCCAATTTCGGCAAACCGGTTTACAGCGTGGGCCACGGACGGGTGATGTATGCCGAGCCGGAAGGCTGGAACCGGGACAAAGGCGTCGTCATCGTGGAACATGTGGTGCAGACGCCGGCGGAGCGGCAGGTGATTTACTCATTTTACGGCCATTTGGACCCGCCATCCGTGCTTTTGGAGCCGGGAGACTGTGTGCGGCGCGGGGAGCATCTGGGCAACATCGGCAAACCGCGCACGTCGCCTCATCTGCACTTTGAGATGCGCACCCACATGCCTTATGCACCCGGTCCCGGCTACTGGGAAGAAGACCCGACCACCGCCGGCTGGCTGCCGCCCTCGCAAACGATTTGGAACCAGCGTTTGGTCTCGTCGCCGGGCGTTTCCTGGCTGCGGCCGTTTGCGCCCACCGGCTCTCAGCCCCTCGGCCTGTGGCGCGACGATGCCTTTCTGACGATTGAAAACGGCCGTTTAACCACCACCAACCTGGAAAACGGCAGTTCCCAACCCAGTCCACTCACCTATGCCGAAATCGAAAGCGGCCTGCTGCACGAACAAAACAAGACGCTGTTCCTGGTAACGCCAGAGGGCCTGCTGCAAGCCTTTGCCGACGAGCTGTTGTGGGAATTTGAGCTAGCTGGAAACGGCCGTTCTACCCTGCTGCCTCTGCCCGGAGGCGGAGTGATGGCTGTCCGGGGCATTGAAGCGCTTGGATTGTCTGGAGATGGGGATGTGTTGTGGCGCATGGAAATGGGAAAACGGCCGTTTGCCTGGACCCTCACCGCAGACCACCTTGTCTACACTGCTGCCGCCGAAGAAAACGGAACCTGGGTCGTGGCGGGAACCGATCCGCCCGCGCCGATGGCGCACGAAACAGGGTATCCCGTTGCCCTCGGTGAGAAAGTTTGGCTTTATGCCGCCGACGGCCTTTACGAACTGCATCCCGAATCCGAGGCCAGCCTGATTTACCCCCTGCCCCCTGCCAATTTGCGTCTCAGCCATATCACGGCTCTGCCGGATGGCGGCGCCCTCGTGGCCCACACTGACGCCTATGACCGCCGCCTGATTGCCTTCAACCGCGATGGCGAACTGCGCTGGGATGTCTCCATTGCCCACCTCATCGGCGGCAAAGCGCAGCTTGTCGTCACGGATGATCAGGTTTTGTTAGCCGTGCAAAACAGCGCCGAAGCCCAGTTCCAAATGCCGCTTTACCTGGTCAATCCGGCGACCGGAGATTTAAACCACCTCTTTAGCGGCGGTTCACGCGCCTCGGCCTACAACGATGTCTGGCTGCTGCCCGCCGCCGCTCAAATTGTGGTCAACAGCGCCGGCGGCGCTATTTTAGCGCTTCACCCGGTGCAGGCAGCCGCCGCCATCACGGCTGCTTCCCCAACCAATTAATTCCGTTTACACATGGGACCAATCTCCAAGATTGGTCCCATGTGTAAACGCAGAAGCATTTGTTTTTATAGGACGGAAAGTTGGATGCTTTCGGCAGCGGCTCGTGGTATGGGTTTGGGCCGGTCAACGGCCGTTCCCGACATGCTCCAGGCTCCGGTGTGTTCAATCTTAACCTGGACCAGCGTGCCTTTCAGGTTACGGGGATCGTCAAAGAAGACGAGTTTATTTTGCGGGGTGCGGCTGCGCCAACGGCCGTTATGCCTGTCTTCCACCAACACTTCCACCGTTTCGCCCAGCCAGCGCGTCATTTTGCGCTCGGAAATCACTGCCTGAAGCTGTTCGATGGCCTGATAGCGGCGGCGCTTTTCCTCTTCCGGCACGTCATCTTCTAACCGGCGGGCGCTCACCGTGCCCGGACGAGGACTGTAACGCGCCAGATGGATCTTGTCCAACTCCAGTTCCGCCAGCAAGTCATAGGTGCGTTGGAACTGGGCATCCGTTTCGCCGGGAAAACCGACGATGATGTCGTTGTGGATCGCCACGTCGGGAATAATGCGGCGCACGCGCTCCACCAGCCGCCGGTAGTCGGCGGCGGTATAGCCGCGTTTCATGGCCGACAATACCTCGTCGTCGCCCGCCTGAATGGGGATTTCGAT
Source organism: Chloroflexota bacterium (assembly GCA_046496595.1). Classification (GTDB taxonomy): domain Bacteria; phylum Chloroflexota; class Anaerolineae; order Promineifilales; family Promineifilaceae. Next base: position 11,141 of record JAWOGU010000081.1, on the reverse strand, counting down.
CTGGGGCATTACTTTGGGTAGGTCGGCGACGGCGTGCAGGATTTTGTCTGTCATGTAGTTGGGATGGCTGGTGAGGAAGCGGATGCGCTCCAGGCCGTCGATGCCGTTGATCACGCGCAGCAGATCGGCCAGGTCAGGTCCAGCGGCGGCGTCATAACCATAACGGTCCACAATCTGGCCCAACAGCACCACTTCTTTGACGCCCTGCGCCACCAGTGAGCGCACTTCGGAGGCGATTTCACCCACCGGACGGCTGCGCTCGATGCCCCGCTTCTGCGGAATGATGCAGAATGAGCACGCATGGGAGCAGCCATAGACCACCGAAACCGGGGCGGACACCAGTTGGCCGCGTTCATGAACCGGCAAAATCACTTCGCCGTCCTGCCAGGCGTGGCGCTGCGCCGTGACCAGCGCTTCAAGGGACTGGTCTTCGCCCTTCATCAAGTGGTTGACCAGCGGCTGCCCATCGGTGCTGGGTTCCATGAACACGTCCACAAAGGGGAAGGTTTGCGCCATTTCCTGGTTGCCGCGCACACCCACCACGCAGCCCATGACGGCAATGGTCATGTCGGGGCGCTGTTTTTTGAGCGGGGCCATATTGACGATTTTGTTGTAGGCTTTGTCTTCGGACTGTTGGCGCACGGTGCAGGTCTGGAAGACGAGCACATCTGCTTCTTCCAGGGTGGGTGTGGCGCGGTAGCCGAGTTTTTCCAGTTCGGTGGCTACGCGCCGGGCGTCGGCGTAGTTCATCTGGCAGCCGGTAATCCAAAAGTGATAGGTTTTGTCCATAGGTTCCAAAATAAAAAGATTAAAGATTAAAGACGAAAGATTGTGCGGCTCCCAATCTTCACTCTTTAATCCTTAATCTTCCGATGATAATGGCTTCGGTTAAGTAGAACTCGATTCTATCCCCGGTGGTTTGGGGCGTCAAGAAGTCGGCAACGGCCGTTGGCGCTTGCAGCAGCATGGCCTTGAGGCGAATGCGGTCGGCGGGGGTGACGTGCAGCCGGTCCGTCCAGGCGTCGAAATCCATCTTTTTACGATGGCTTTCCTGCTGAATGTCGGAAAAACCGGCGCTGACGAAGAGATCGAGCCACTCATCCAGGCTTAAGCAGCGGACGTGGCTGGGGTCGCGCAGTTTCTCGAAGGCGTTGACGTAAGCGCCGGCCTGACGCTGGCGCTCTGCCGGTTTGCCGCGCCGCCGGCTGCCGGGCACGACGTTATCCACAAGGGCCAGCAAACCGCCGGGTTTGAGGACACGGGCGCATTCAGAAAGAAAACGGCCGTTATCCCCAAAATGGTGTGCGGCAATGCGGCACGTCACCAGATCAAACTCGTCAGCCGTAAAGGGCAGATTCTCCGCATCGGCCGGTTCCACAGACACGTTGCTCAGGCCGCGTTCGGCTGCGCCTTTGGCTGTGTTTACCAGCATTTCCGGCGTAATGTCGGCGGCGATCACGCTTTGCACGTGTGGAGCCAGCTTAAACGCCGTGTGTCCACCGCCCGTCGCCACGTCCAACACTCGCCACGCAGGCTGCGGCGACAGCAGCGCCGCCAGCCTGTCTAAACTTGCGCCCTTAGCGTGAACCTGACTGGTCACATAAGCGTCGGCGCTGGCGCCAAAGATTTCTTGCACTTGTTCTTTGCTCATCGGTTTATCCAGGCCATGGAGGTGCAGTAGCCCTGTTCGTGGGACTGCACCATCTGGTATTGGTAGGCAGGCGCGGTCAGGCTCAACACCCGTTCATCTACCTGAAAAAGCAGCCAGTTGCCATCCGCCGACCAGTCATAAAGCGGCGAAAAACCGAATCTGACATACTCGGAAAAATAAGTCTGGGTCTCAAACGTGTCCAGATCATGCACGTATATAATTCTGGCGTTACCCTGTTCGCCGTCACCCACACCGGTCAGCACCAGGAAACGGCCGTTTGGCGAAAAGCCCAGCGAATGATACGGCTGAATCAGCGATTGCAAATGCAGTGTCAATTCATCCGTTTCCAGGTTATAAGAAAAAACATAGACTTCCCGCGCAAATTCATTCAACGCCGCCATCATCAACAGATCGGGTTGGGCGGGGTGGGTCATGACATATCTTAACTTTATCGGAGCGCGATTGCCAGCAGGAAGCAGCGCCTCCAGGTCAGCTGTCGTCGCCACCAGTTCCACCTCTTCGCGGGACAACGAACGAGTGACCACCTCAAATATATCGCCGGCAGCCAGGCGAATATAACCAAAAGTGTCGTCATCCACCCAAAAAGGCGAAAATCCTTCGCCAATTACCGGGACTTCTGCCGCCGCGCCAGGAAGCTGGCCCCGGCTGTCGCCCAACCACATTTTATTAACGCGGGGCGGTATGGACGCATCCAAAATCATCATCATATCGTTGCGTAAATAGGTGGTGAATTCCGTGATAGACGCATTCTCGATGATGGTTTTTTCACCATCAGGCGACCAGACAGGCAGCCCTGCCAGGAGGGATAGATCACAAGTTGTTTCATTACATGAGTCCAAGTCTAGCAAATGAGGCTGCGGCAGGGCCTGTTCCACTTCGCTGATAAACATCACGGCGTATCTCCCTGACGGATCAAATTGGCCTAAGAAAAACGACATGTAGTGGTCGCCCTGCAAAGAAGTGTCGGAGTCAGCGAACCGCCAGATTTCGGTTCGCCAGTTTTCTGTGCCATCCAGGGGTATTTTTTGCAGGATCAGGCCATTGTCGGCCTGGAGCGGGTTAAACAAGATAACGCCCTGAGTCGTCAAAAGATCGGTCACGCTTTCGTCTGACGGGTTATAGCGCACCAGAGACATGTTGGATGACTGGTCAAAATTTACGTCGGACATGCACAGCAGGATGGCATCCTGCTCCGGCAGAGGCAAGGGCAGCGGCTGGTTTTCCTGTGCTAGCAGGGTTTGGGTATAGGCAAAATGCCACCATTCCCTGTCCAGGTTTGCCAACCCGACCTCGCCGCTGCCTATCTGGTAACCTTCACGGTTGAGGGCATTGGTCAACCAGAGGGAGAGGTTGTTTTGTTCTCCTATGCTCGGAAGCAGTTGGCTGATGCTCAGGGTGGGGTATTGATTCAGCAAGAAATCGAAAGCGGCGTATAAAAACCAGCCTTCTTCCTGTGAATTGAGGAATTTTTGAGCGCGCCACATGGGAAACAGGTCTTCCAGACTGACGTTCTCGCGCAAAGCTCTGGTGTGGTATTCGTCGGTCACAGGCCAGGGCAGGATGCCCATCTGTTTTAACTGGTATTCGGTGAGTACCTGGAACATGGGCGCATGATGGCAGCACTCCCAGTCGAAGAGGTCGGCGAAAACGGCCGTTACCACTGGCGCAGCATAGGCCCGAAACAAGGCGTCGTAAGCGGCATCGTCCTGCGGCAGGCCAAACAGAGAGGGAGAGGGTAGCTGCAAATAGGGTGTGTTGCTAAACAGGCTGCGTTTGTCGATACTGTCTACCAGGCTTTGCGGATGAGTATCCAGGCGCACGGCGACGTTGAAATCATCAGGGCAGTCTGGCAGGGTGGGGTCAGCGCAAACTTCGGCCAGCAAGGCTTCCAGGTCAGCCGCCAGCCGTTCGGCCAGATCCGCATCACGCTGTGGATAGATGAGCGTTAGCCTGTCACCCCGGTTTGTTACCCATCTGCCCCAAAATTCAGGTAAAGGTGAAGCGATAAGCCAGCTGCGTGCACCGCGCCGATAAACGGCCGTTTGCGTAAAAACCACTGTCTGCTGCACGCCGGAGACCAGGGTGTGGGTATATGCCAGGGGAAATTGGAGTTCCGCTTCGTTCAACTCCGGCGACAAGGAGAGGGAAACGCGCTCTGCCAGATCATCCAGCGAAAATGGGACACCGTTTGGGGCAGTGGATACCAATCCCCAGGGTTGGCGTCCATACAAAATACCGGCTGTTACCGTCTCTTCCTGCGCCGCGGTCCACTCCGGCAGACGGCCTGAAAGTACCGAACGCAGCAGTTCCACGTCACGTCTGGCGTCGGCAGTTTGCACCAGGTTGTGGGCCGCCAGGATGTCGGTCTGGACGGCAGCGGTGGCGCTGGCGACCTGTTGGCTGACCTGCCGGGTCAGCACCCAGCCGGCCAGCAGCAGCGCCGCCACGAGCAAGAGAATAAGCGGAAACGGCCGTTTATGTTTGCCCGGTTTGGGGTTCCGGTCTGCTGCGCGATCATTTTCCCAACGGTCGTCTTCCCCTGTTTGCCACTCAAACTTACTCATGCGTGTTTGTCTTTGGTTCCCGGATAGGTCCAATCTTGAAGATGGGACCCACCTAAACGCCTAAGATGAATTCACCCAAACGGCCGTTTCGCAGGGTCCGGTGGTGGGGATAACCAAGCGCTCATAATTGAAGCCAGGAACCAACAAATGCGCAAAACCGGCATCCATCACCAACAGCCAGTCGCCATCTAACGAAAAATCGGTATACCAATGGATAGAATCGAGGAATTTAATCTGCAAAGGCACGGCAGAGGAGGCCCCGGTTTGCGTATCCACCACATGGACAACTGTTTGCCGGTATTCCGCCCCCTCTCCCAGCAGCAGGAAACGGCCGTTTGGCGAAAAACGGTATGATCGGCTAAAACTCACATCCACGGCAAATTGTTGGGTCAGCACGACCTGTTCAGCTTCCAGATCATAAATAAACAAAGTTGCCTCGGGCTGCGTTCCTCTAAACCAGTCAATCGTCGTCTCGTTGTTTTCGGCGTCCAGCGTCACCAAAACAAGTTGATTTGGCTGCGCCGGATGCGCCGCCACAAAGTCAAACAAACGCAAGTGATCATCACCGCCGTCCGGGGCCAAATCGGCCGTTGTTAGCAGCGTTTCCAGGCCGGTCTGGCCTATCTTGCCGCTAAGGATGACGCTGCGCCGCCCTTCTCCGGCATCCATCACAAAACCATAGCGTTCATTATCAAGCCAAAACGGGGAAGAACCGGCGCCGATCCCGTCCAGCCATTCGCCGGCGCCGTCAGCCAAACTCAACTGCCCGCGGGTCTGCGCCATGTGCGCCCGGCTGTTGGCCGAACTCAACAAAATCATATGCGCCATATCAGGCGACCAGACCGGATAGCCGGCCAAAGTCTCTAAACGGCAGGCATTATCCAGGCAGCCGCCCACATCCAGCAAGCCATAATTGACCTGTCCCACTTCGGCCGGCGCCAGCAGCAGCTTTTGGTTCGAGGGATCAGCCTGCATGGGAACAGCATCGGGGGCATTGCTGCCTGCATCCCAGGAAACGGCCGTTTTCATGCCGGCAGTCCACAAAAACATACTGGTCAACTCGTCGGTGTAACCTGCCTCCCATACCGCCAGACCCGAGTCGTCGGGCAGGGCTGTCATCACGCTCACTTCACGGTTGAGCGGCTGTTCCAGCAGCGTTTCCCCATCTGCCAGCCGGTAGCGGTAAAAGCCAATGCGCTCTTCGCCGCCAATGTGGCACAACAGCTCGATATCCTGCTCCGGCAGTGGAATGGGCGGGTCCTGCTGACCCAGGGTGGAGTTGCCATAGATAAATCCCAGCCAGGCGTTTTCCAGTTCGCGTGAAGAGAGGCTGGTATAACTGGTGGCTGCCAACCACTGACCAAAGTTTTGACCATTCAAGTTCAATGCCGATAAATTCTGCGCCATGTCTAGCCCGGTCAGTCCCAATTCCTCTTTAGCAAAAGCCAGCAGCACCGCCGCCTGTTTCGGCGGCAGCCAGAAGCTGTCCCCGGCTTTTTCGCCCCACATATAGAGGCTGTCAAACAGGCGCGGCGCGCCTTCAGCCAACAACTGGTCGTAAACTGTGGTAGGAACGGCCGTTCCCAATGCCTCGGACCACGGCAGCAAACCCAACTGCCGCAGATAGTCAGCCAAAACTGCCAGATACAAAGCGCTGGCTTCGTCGCAGCAGTCATACCCCCACAAATCAGTCAGCGCCAGCGCCGTCACAAGCTGCCCATAGCCGCGCAGCAGTGCATTTTTACCTGCCTGATCCACAGGCAGCCCTACCAACGTGGGCGTGGGCAAAATCAAATGCCGCCGATCCGCATTTCTGATCGCCGGCAGCAGCGACAAGTGGGAAAACGTCTTAGGATCAGCAGATAATTCCACAATCACCCGATAATCAGCAGGACAATCCACATCCTGAATCTGGGCGCATAATTGCCCAATTTTCTCATCCAGGCTGAAGAGCAGCGCCTGCGCGATGTGTTTGTCTCGTTCCGGGTAGAACAGGGTGACGTATTGACCTTCAATCTGGCGCACACTACCCCAATAGGCGCTGTCCGGCGGCGCCAGCAGCCAGCGATTGGAGCCTAAACGATAAACGGCCGTTTGCGCCAACTGCACCGTCTCCGTCAAACCATTACCAATCTCGATGGCATAAGACAGCACCGTCGTCACCTCCGCCTCCAGCAAATCCGACTGTATCTCAATCGTCGGCGTCAACGGTTCCGTCTGCGGCAGGCTCAACAAGCCCAGCCCGCTGCGATCCGTCAACACCCCCTGCGCCACCGCCTCAGACATCACCGCAGCCCACTGCTCCTCCCGTCCGGACAATACGCTCAGCAGCACCTCGTCATCTTGCTGTGTAATGGCCTGCGCTGCCAGCTCATGGCTGGCTAAAACGTCTGCCTTCATCTGCTCTGTCACGCTCTCCACGCGCCGGTTCAGCGTCCAGCCTGCCGCCGTCAGCGCCACCACCAGCAGCCCAAGCGGAACCAGCCAGCGCCAACGCCGCCGTTTCCTCTCAGGTTTCTGCCCATCAGACCCTGAAAAAGCAGGGACGGGATCATCCCATCCTGTTTCGTCTTCCGTTTGCCAGTCGAAACTCATTGTTTAAGATGTAGAGGTGTAGAGGTGATGGGGTGTAGAGGTGATGGGGTGTAGAGGTGTAGAGGTGTCATAATCACTTTGCCACCCTGCCACTCTGCCACCTTGCCACTCTGCTACTCTGCCCCATATAAATGTCGGTAAACTGCCTGTCCCAGATAAATGCGGTCAATGTACTTGCGGGTTTCGGCGAAATCCATCGTCTCTTTGAAAAGGTCCAGGTCATCACCGGCAATGGCGAACCAGCGGGCGGCGTTGCCCGGACCGGCGTTGTAGGCAGCTAAAGCCGCATGGATCGAGCCGTCAAAGCCGTCGATCTGCTGATCCAGGTAATACGCGCCAAAATTCAAACCGACAAACGGTTTATAGAGGTCGGCGTTTTCATAATTGGGCCAATTGAGGCGCTCGGCAATATAGGCGCCGGTATCGGGAATCACCTGGCTCAAACCCTGCGCCGCCGCGCCGGAACGGGCAAAACTCTCAAATAAACTCTCCTGGCGCACCAGGGCAAATTGCAGCAGCGGATCGAACCCATAGCGCTCTGCCAGCGGCAGAATCAGGTCTGCATAATAGGCAGGATACAAGAGACGTCCTATAAACTCAGGCGCCTGGAATACGGAAACACCGGCATTGGTCAAGACCGACTGCGCCGCAATAATTGAGGAGCGATACAGCCCTAAATCGCGGAAAAACAGGGCCAACTGGTAACTCGCCAGCGGGTCGCCAGACACGTCCTGCCGCAGCGATTCCAGTTCTAATTTGGCCGATTCATACAGGCCGATCTGCCATAATTTTTCACCCACCATGCGCCGCGCGTCATAGGTCAGAGCAGGTGAAAGCAGATGCAGGGGATCTTCAGTCTCCAGACCGAACTTTGTTTTGAGCCAGGCTTCCGCTTCGCGTTGGGCGGCGGCGTCATTTTCAGGAATGGCTACATTTTCCGGCGCGGCGAAGGGGGGCGTGCCCTGCGCCATGTCCCGCGCCCGCACAGCGTAATAGGTTTCCAGGGTGCGCGCGGCGGCTTCGGTTTCCAGGCCAGCCAGCAGTTGACGCAGTCCGGCGGCGGTAACGGCCGTTGCCGCCGGCTGCGGCGTTTCTGTGGTGAGGGTGTCGGTCAGAACGATTGTTTCTGTGACATCAGCCGTTTCCGCCGCCGCGATAATCTCTGGCAGGGTGCGCAGCAGCCACACCAACGAGGCGTTGCCATACTCCGAACCAGGGTATGATTGGGCCGAACGCTCCCAGCGGGAAACGGCCGTTTCCACATCCCCCTGCCCATACGCCAGCCAGCCAGCCCGGAACAAAGCTTCCGGCGCGTCCTCGTCAAACGGGGCAATGTCCGCCAGGGTGGTATAACCGGCAATCGCGCCCGGCGTATTGCCAGCGCGATCCGCAATGACCGCCGCCCACCAGGCCGCAAACGGCGCATCCTCACCGTTGGGATAGTTGGCAATGTAGCGCTGATAAGCCGCCTGAGCGCCTGCCGCGTCGCCAAAGCGCGCCAGCATTTTGGCCCGTTCAATCGTCGCTTTGGCCGGGTCTACGGCAGCGTACTGCTCTAACTCCGCCAGCGCTGCCTCCAGATTGCCCAACCCTTCATACGACCAGGCCAGGTACAAATGCGTATCCTGGCGGTAGTTCTCCGGATTGGCCTCGATGTAGCGTAGAAACGCATCAATTCCAGGCTGATAGGCGCTCACGTTAAAATCAACCAGGCCGCGCTGGAACTCGTCTACAGGAATATTGTTGTTGACCAGCGCCACCAAAGCCTGGTAACTTTCAGACGCACCGGGATACTGGTTAACGGCCGTTTGATACCGTTCATAAGCCGCCTGCGTATTGCCCGCCAACAGTTCGGCATACCCGGCCAGATACGCCATGCGGCCTTTGGTGACTTCCGTTTGGGCCACAGCCTGCACGGCGTCGTACTGGGCGATGGCGGCGGGGTAGTTGGCGTCTTCCAGGTAGAATTCAGCCAGTCTGAGCCGGTTGGCGACTTCGGTGAGGCGGTGCGCGGGAGCGGTAACGGCCGTTTCATACGCTGCCACCGCCGCCGCCCGGTCACCCAGATTGAGATACGCCTGCGCGATAATCGGCCCCACATAAGCGCCGGTATCGGTATTGGCGGCCAGATAGGTTTCATAGGCGGCAATAGCGCCAGCCGCATCCCCAGTTCCCGCCAGCGCCTGCCCCAATTGGAAATAAAGCGGTTCCGGCAGCTTGCCGCCTGCGGCGATTCGCTGCTTGAACGCCTCGGCTGCCTCGGCGAACTTTTCGTCTTGCAGGTAGGCCACGCCCAGGTTGTAAAGCGCTGTCTGTTTTTCAGTTTCCGTCAGGTTTCCGACTTGCAGGCTGGCCTGGAACTGCTCAATAGCTACCTCAAAATTGGCTTCCCCCAGGGCCGTATCGCCGATTGCCAGCCTTTCTTGAGGTGGGGGCGTGACGGTGGGGGTGGTAACGGCCGTTTCCGAGGCAGTGGCTGATAACGGTTCAGCGGCGGCTTCTTCACCCGCACCGGCTCGCGGCGTGACAGGCGGCGTCGGTACAGAACCGGCAGACGCGCCATTGACCAACGTGGGCGTCGCCGGCAGTGTCGCCGTCGGCAGGAAAGCAATCGGCGTGGCTTCTGCCGCCTCAGCGCCCGTGCAGCCAGCCAGAATCAGCGCCAGCAGCACAACCATCAACACGGCAAACCGGCCCCTCACTCCCTCTGCCTTAGGGAGAGGGCTGGGGAGAGGGAAATAACCTTTCCCGTTCAGAAAATTAGCTAATTTCATGATCCCTCGACCACCTGCGCGGCTTCCGGCTTGCCCGCCGACGCAGATGGTTCGGAACGCGGCGACAGGCGCCCCAAAATCAGTTCATAACCCAAATAAAACGGCATGGCCTGAGACAGCGCCAGCCAAACGGCTCCCAACGTGATGATGTTGTTAACCAGCGCCACCTGATCGCCAATCTGCCCTTTGATCAGGCGCAGGTTGTCGGTGATGTCGGTGACGACGCGAATGAAATCATTGACCAGGGGCGTAAATTCGGCGATCTGGGCATTCACCTCAGTCAGATCTGTCGCCAGGAGATCCATGTCGGCGGCAATAGCATCCAGGTTTGTCTGGGTATCGGCCAACGCTGTTTCCAGGCCGCGCAGCCGATCCGGTATACCTTCCAGGCTGAGGCCAATGGCCCGCACCGACTGGTCGAAAGGCACTGTCGGATTATAGTTGATGCCCAGATCGTATTGGATGGGGAAACCGAGAATGCTGGTGTTGATTTCAAAACGATTCAGGGTCGTTAAGGTAGCGTCGATAGCGCCGGCGGCCTGTACGGCATCCGGTATCGCCTGCTCGATGGTTTCCAGACTGCGCGGCAGATCCTGGGTGGTGATGGTGAGGACTTCCGTCAGGATGGGATCTGTGCCTTCCAGGGCGACGGCGACGTTAACGGCCGTTCCCTCCACCCGCGTCAGCGCTGCTTCCACATCAACCAGAATCTCTTTGGTCAGCAGTAAAGAGTCCAAGACCGAGTCCAGACCCTGCACCGCCAGGTCTAAACTGGCAGCCATACCCTCGCCCAAACCGCTGACCGTTTGTTTTGCCACCTGAGATCCCGTGACCGCCAGCCAAATGCCGCCAATACCTAATAAAATGAACAGAATACCGAAAATTCGTCTTGCCATGAGATTCCTATGATAGTGATGCTTGAGACTAAAAGGTTTGCGCTTCTGCCTTCTGCTTTTTGCCTTCCCTTATTCTAGTCCGACCAGGGCGGTTTTGACACCCTCGCGGGTGATGGTTCCGGTGGTTTGTTCAGTGATCTCTAAGGCTTGCCAGAGACGTTGGAAGGCGTCGTAAGTCGGTCCGGCGTAAAAACCCGCCGTTTCCTCAAAAGGTGTGACTGCTTCATAAGCGGCGTGGAATTCTGGCGGCAGCGTTTCAGGATTCGCAGGTAAAAAAGGAGGCCGCCCAACCGCAATAAGGGGTAAATTGGCTTGTTGGTAGATGGGGGCGGCAACGGCCGTTGTCTGCGGCAGCCAATGTCCCACCACCGCCACCACACCGGGATCAGCCGCCAGCGCCCGGGCGTTTTCCTGCGCCAACCAGGGATCGCCGCCGTCGTCCAACGCCACCAGCGCCACCCGGTAGCCGCCAATGCCGCCTGCCTCGTTAATCTCCCGCACCGCCAGCCGCGCGCTGTAAATGGCGTCATAACCAATCGCCCGCTTCTCTCCCTCAAACGGCGCTACCAGGCCGATTTTGACGACGGGGTCAACGGAGCGGCAGGCAGTTAAAAAGGCAAAAAGCAAAAGGCAAAAGACA
>JAWOGU010000055.1:0-7192 GCA_046496595.1 Chloroflexota bacterium | reverse complement strand
TTGGCAGTGGTTCAGTAGAAAGCGGTATTAACAACGTGGTTCATCATCGTATGAAGCGACAAGGGAGGGGGTGGCAACGCGAGAATGTCAATCCGATGTTAGCGGCTCTTGGCGAGTTGCATAGTGATAGATTTGAATGGGCGTGGGCGGCAACCAACTAATCCCCCACAAAACGTGGTTATACTCCTCGTTTGTTTGTCAGGATGCTAACGGCCGTTATACTTTGATCCACCTGATGACTAAATATCGTCAACACACCTCAGATCATCAACCCCGAGGAGAACAATTATGGAGAAAAAATATATCATCACCTTAGAATACTGCGTGCCCTGAAATTACTGGGCGCGCGCCGCCCGTGTGGCGGACGATATTCTCAGCAATTACCAGCACATCGTCGAAAGCTTCACCTTCATCACCGGCAGCAAGGGAGCCTTTGAATTCAAAGTCAACAACAAACTGCTCTACTCCAAACTCACCATGCAAAAACGCCATGCCGACCCAGGTGAACTCCTGACCTTATTCCAGGAAATCATTGGCCCAGACGTACCGGCCTATCCGCAATCATAACTGTTTCCAGGCAGCGCTGCGCTGAATGCTTCATGACTGCCGCCGATTTGGGTTAGAATAGATAGATGGATTATCTTGTTCGCATTCGCCTAGACAAAACCCACCGTGTTGCCCATTATGTACACGAAGTCACTGGCGTAGTCGGCGCACTTTGTTCGCAAAAACCCAAACCAGCCGTCGGTGATCAAACCCAAAGCGGGCAGTGGACGCTGGTTTCAGCTCTGCCGGCCGGTGTTCAGATTTGCCAGGTTTGCCAAAAACGCAAACAAAAACTGGATAACCCGCTGCCCACTCGCGTTGAAAGGGACATAGAACTGCTGTCCCGCTGGGATCCTCGTGCCGCTGAGCTTCAGCGAAAAAAGATGCTGGCGTATTATCAACAGAAACAAGCTTCGCGTTAAGGACCGAGAGTTGAACAATTTGCACGTTTGGTAAAATAAGGCTCTTCAGGAATTCAGGGGATCGACACCAAATGATGGGTAATAGGTGATGCGTGACCAGAGAGACCCCAGGCATCACGTATCACGCATCAGACCAAACCCCGCGAAATCCCCAAGACCCTAAAATAAATGTGATGCGAAATTTCCACCGATCGATGACAACCCTCTGGCGCACGTTAAGGCCCATACGCGCCGTCTGGCGTGACACGCTCTTACTGGTCCGTCAGTTTATACTGCCTCTAGCATTTTTCATTGTGGTCATGTTGATCGCGGGGAACATCTATTACAACATTGCTCAGGAAATAGGTGAATCGCTGGGCGGCAGCGATTTGGGCGAAGCGCTGTATCATGTCATGGGCATGACCTTCTTCCAGCCAATGGGCGATGAGCTTCCTAATGACATTCGCCTGGAAATCTTCTATTTTATCATGCCCATCTTTGGCCTGATTGTACTGGCTTTGGGTCTGACTGATTTTGGCATTCTCTTTTTCAACCGCAGCCAGCGCAGTAAGGAGTGGGAAATGGCCGTCGCTTCAACCTTTCAAAATCATATTGTATTGGTGGGTTTAGGACACCTGGGTTTTAGAGTAGCTCAGGTTTTACATGAAACCTATCGTGACGTTGTGATCATCGAGAAAAACCCGGCGGACGAACTGATCACGCGCACCCAGGCCATGGGTTATCCGGTTATTGTGGGGGATGCCCGTGGTGAGGAAGAGCTGCTGGGCGCCAATATCGTCAAGGCGCGGGCAATCATCATTTGCACCCAAAACGACAGTGTTAATCTACAAATTGCCTTTAATGCTAAAAAACGCAATCCCAACCTGAACGTGGTCATTCGCATATTTGACGAGGAATTTGGGCAAACGATTCAGGAGCAGTTCGGTTTTCGCGCTATGAGCGCCACCGGCATGTCGGCGCCGGTGTTTGCCACGGCAGCAGCCGGGGTAGACATCACCCGCCCCATCACCATTGAAGGAGAATCGCTCAGTTTAGCCAAATTGGAAATTCTGCAGCGGTCGCAGTTGGTTGGCATGAGTATGTCTGAAATGGAACGAGTCTACAATATCAGTGTGGTTTTCCTGAGGCGCGATGGGGAGTCTGACTTTCATCCGGCGGCGGAACGCAAATTGGAAGCGTCCGATAGAATTGCTATTTTCGGTGGGCAGGCACAGATTGCTCGCATGGTGGAAGACAACCGGTAAACCCGCAGCTGCCTCAAACGAGGAATTCCCACACGCCCCGTTTTTGCCGGACAGGCACGGCCCATAATTCACTGCCGCTGGTCTGTATTTCAAATTGCAGGTCTTTAAGCCAATCTTTGCGGTTGGCTTCAATGGTTAAGACGATGAAGTCGAGCAGTTTCAAACCATCTTCCTGGGTAATGGTGGCATCTCGCAGCGTCATGCCAGCTTCGGGCGTTGTCGCTTGCAAGGCGGGTTGTTTGAGAATGAACTGGCTGCCGATTTCCCGCGCCTGGGAAACAGATTCCTGCCAGGCTGGGGCATATAACCGCTGTACGCCGCCCCATAATGCCTGGGCCTCTTTGTCTGCGCCCTTGCTGCCACTCTGAGATTGGCGGCGTGTGAGGGCAACACGGCCGTTATACACCCACATTGGCAGCCAGGTTTCAACCTCGCCCCTGGCGGTTGGGGCGGCATATTGGATGGGGATAGCGGTGATGGCGGCTTGATGGAGGGAAACGGCCGTTAAACAGTTCATGCAGCTTACCACCACCGTCTCATTACTTTGCGGCGTCAATTTTTGCCCGCAAGTTGGGCATTTCAAGGCCAAAAGCTGCATCATTTCTTCATATCCTCCAGTATATCCATACCCATCTTCATCATCCCCCCCAGGTCAGTCGAGTCCCCGGATGCCAGAGAGCCAAACATACTTTTGCCGCCGCTCTTGCTTGAGATAGCCTTCTTAACCCTGCCCTGCATCTCCTCCACCTCTTCCCCATAACGAAAGGCGCGGTATCCGGCAAAAATAAGGCCAAAGCCAATGGCAATCGGCGCCAACACAATCCAACCGCCATCACTGTCGCTGCTGTCGGCAAAGGCCATCGCCATTGCCAGGGTGCCATCCACCAAAATAAAGTTGCCCGCCGCCAAGCCAGCCACCAAAGCCGCCGCCCGGTAAAAAATATTGCCCGGCGCTTTGCCATACAACACGTCGCCGCTAACGCCATCTACTACCACCTGATAATGCCGCTGGCGATAATCATAGCGCACCACCCACAACGGGTAATAGACAATAGATAGATGCTCATGTAAAAAATGGAACTTCTCAAAATAGGTGGTTTGTAAACTTTGTTTGCCGCGGGCCTGCTGCAGAAAATAGGCATGGGCTTCGTCCAAAGCGTCCGTATGTGATTCTGTCGGTTCAAAGACGAGGGCTTCAGCATGAAGCGCCTGACTGTCATAAGGCTCTAATAGATCTTTTGACAAGGTGACGCGATGGACGCCGTATTCAGACACTTCTAAAGCGGCATCGTTCCAGTGCATTTGCTCCAAAATTTCGGCTTCAACGGGTTTTGTTTCATCTTTATCGACTTTTTTGCGGCCAAAACGCCAGCCAGCCACGTCTGCCTGCACGCGCCAATAGGGCAGATATATTAGAAACATATCGCTGACACGCGCTTCTTTTTTGAGGTCGCGCGCCTTTTTGACGCCGCCATAAAACTTCTGCACACTGGCTAACGCCGCTTCTCGTTCCACCCGCCGCATAACCTGCCAGCGGCGCACGCCTTGATCGCCCTGCACCAATGCCTGGATACCACAAAAAGGGCAGGCCACAATCCGGTCGCCTTCTTTTAAGGGCACAACACCGCTGCACTCCGGGCAAGTTAAACCAGTTGTTTTATCCATAGTAGCCATCTAAAAATTACACAACGTAGATTGGACCACTCTTGAAGAGTGGTCCAATCTAAAGCTCACATTGTTATATTTTGGCTGAAACATAGGCGGCGATAATAAAGATAGGCACTGTCATCACGGCCGCTACAATCAGATAGATGAATAAACCACCGCCTAAACCGACAATGCCGCCTGTCAGGAAGCCTATCGCCGGTACCAGGGCTGCCAGGAAATACAGCAAGCAGCCAATACCGCCAATGGCCTGGTAAGGTACTTCCTGCTTGGACGGAAAAATATCGGCGAATACTCGGCCGGTGGCGGCGTCTACCACGGCGGTGTAAGAACGGCCGTTAAAGGAATACGGAAACACGTACACCGGCAAATGGACCAGCACCGTTTCCCGAATTGCGCCCACAGCAATCTGGTGATCGTCCGCCAGCCATTTTTTGACAGCGTTCACCGGCACGGTGGGGGCGATGGCGGCGGCGGTCATTTCGTAGTCGAAGGGTTCCAAATCGGCTGCCGGGATGGTCATTTGGGTGATGTCTAACACGCTCATGGCGGCAGCGGGCTTTAGGAAGACCTTCTCTTCCTGGTTCACGGCGGCGCGTATCTGCCACATCGGCCAAAGCTGAAAGTCGGATTGGCCGATTTGCGCTTTGCTATCCAGGTTTTTGACGGTGGCGTTGCCGCCCATCCAACGACGCAGAGCGGCGACGGCATCCGGTTCGCGCAAGGTTTCACGCGCCGCAAAATGCAGCACGACTTCGCTTTTATCAACGGCATTGCTGGCGCCGCAAAATTCGCATATGGCAATTAAGGAACCTTGCTCAACGGGCAAAACGGCCGTGCACTGCTGGCAAAGGATGTTTGTTTCAGGGGGGAGGACGGGATTTGTGTCTATCATCAAGTTACCTCAGCCGCATTTTACGTGGAAACAGGGTGATCAGGCAAATGTTTGCGCAGGTCACAGCATCTTGACAAACAGGGAATCGCGCTTATAGTCATGAGCATCTCTCTATTTCAACCCAACCAACTGCTCAGGTAGAAAAAGTATGGCAACCATCACCCGAACCCAAATTGAAAAAAGCGCTGCTATCATCGGATCCAGTAAAATTACGCTGGCTGGCCTTGATTTACGCCCCATCAAAAATATGAAAGAAGTCTGGCTGCCTGGCGCTAATTTTTTTGAAACCAATTTGCAGGGATTAGATTTCACAGATGCCGAACTGAATGGTTGTAATTTTGAAAACGCAGCCATGCAGGAAACGATTTTTGAAAACGCCAATCTGGAAAATGCCCGTTTTTACCGGGCGAACCTGGAAAAAGCCGATTTGAGCAGCGCCAAACTTGCTGGCGCCTATTTTGGCAGCGCCCATTTACAGAAAACGAGCTTTACGGGGGCCAATCTCACCAATGCCAACCTGCACCATGCGGATGTTCGGGGTGCGGACTTTACCGAAGCCACCTTGATTGGCGTTTCCTTATTAGGGGCGCGTTATGACCAGGCGACGAAATGGCCCAGCGGCTTATTGCCCTTATTAACAGGCGCCCTGTTTGAACGAAGCTAAGGGCTGGCCGTGGGCAAAGAGACAGGGGTTGCTGTTACCACTACAGGCGGGGGCGCATCAGTGGGACGCGGCGTGATGGTGGGATAATTGGGCGTGGGGGTGACAGTGACAACGGCCGTTGGCAGCATAGTACCCGTTGGCGTCACTGTCGGCGTCACAATCGGGGTCGGCGTAGGCACATCCGGGTTCCAAAGCACCGACATACCACGTCTCTCGCTTTCCAGGACCGGTGTGGGGCCGTTTTCCAGCCGAATCAGCCACTCGAACAGGCCAACCTTTTCGGTTGCTTCAATCAAGGCTCCCTGGAACCGGTACAACGTGCCATAAGCCGGACTGTTGACCCTGCCCACCTCTGTTTCCCGGCCTGTTTCATCCTTCACATACACGGTAAACTGCTCTCCGGCGGTCAGAGGCATCGGCCAGTTCCAACTGTAAGTTACCAGTTCCGTATTGAGTATCTCTTTGCCCGTAGCCGGCGTCTGGATACGCAGCAGGGGAGAAGCTACCTCGCCAAAGCGATTGCCAAATTCAGCCGTCCAGTACCATACGTTGGGCGCATTATAGTCCACCGTAAACGCTACCCCGACATCGGTCGCCCACTGGTTCAAAATGATGCGGCGATGGCCTGGGCTGTTCACCCAAAATTCCACAGCCTGATAGGCATGTTCAAATCCCCAGGCGGTGGCTTCACCGGCATAGGCGCCCTGATAACGATGCCAAAGCAGCCGTTCTGCCGGATATGAACCATCCGAACCCGAATGGCCGGTGTAATGATAAGCGGCCATATCGGCCGTGTGGTTTTGAGCGGCGGCGCTCAGTTCATAGACATATTTCACCGGGCTGAGGTTGAACTGGCGGCGGGCCTCGTTAATGTAAACGAGCAAGGCTTCGGCCTGACTGGTTCCCGCGGGCAGCGGCAGCGGCTGCAACACAAACGGCTCCGCCAACTCCACCGGCTCCAGCACAATGGCAAAGGGATCGGCGCCTTCTGATCTGCCGTATTGGGGCGACATGTGTGTCCCCGCCGCGCGCGTGGAGGGGATTGTCGCCGCTCCCACGGCGACGCCGCAGCCGTTGCGGGTTTACATCAGCGGTGCGGTAGCGCAGCCCGGCGTCGTGACGTTGCCCGCGGGCAGCCTGCTGGCCGATGCACTGGACGCCGTCGGGGGCGCGGATGGCGACGCCGACTTGGACGGCGTCAACCTGGCGGCAGCGCTCGCAGATAACCAGCACGTGATCGTCCCCCGTCGCGCGGCTACACCGCAGCCGGCTGTTGAAGTTGCTGCGACTGCGATAGCGGTTCCCGCGGCTGCGTTGGTGAACATCAACACGGCGGGCGCTGCCGAATTGGAGCTACTGCCGCACATCGGCCCAGCGATGGCGCAGCGCATCATCGCCTACCGCGAGGCCCACGGCCTTTTCGCACGGATCGAAGACATCCAGAACGTTGAAGGCATCGGCGCGACACGCTACAAAGACCTCGCGCCGTTGATTACGGTGGAGTAGGGAGTAGGGAGTAAGAAGTGAGGAGTATGGGTCGCGATTCTTGCCGATTTGCTCATTCGTTCATTTGCTGATTCTCTCATTCGTTGATTCTCTCATTCTCTTTGGAGTTTTTATGCTTGGATTGTTTCTCACGTGGTATCTGACGATGCAACTTTTTGCGCTGGCGGGGCTGCCGCTGGCGTTTGTGTGGTTGCGGCGCTTGCGCTCGCGGGGATACGCGGCGGCGAAGGCGCTGGGCCTGTTGCTGACC
>JAWOGU010000739.1:0-4909 GCA_046496595.1 Chloroflexota bacterium | reverse complement strand
TTTTCGCCCAATCAACCAGTACGGTGATGGCTTCACGGCCGTAGCGGTGTCCGTGAGCGCTGGCTTTGAGCCAGAGACCCAACTCCGGTTTACGGCCGTTGTCTTCGCCATGCAAACCACAGCAACCGAGGAACTCGCCTGTCTCTCTCTGTAAAATAACAAGTTGCAGATTGTTCCCTACCTGCATCATCTCCTGACTGCGCCGGATGAATGCCCGTGTGTCATCAATCGTTTCAGGCGGTTTGGGGAACATGTAGCGAGTGATCGTCGCGGTGAATTCATGGAAGATGTCGGTCTCGTACTTGTTGGTGATTGGTACCAACCGAACTCGTTCGCCAACGATTTCCACCGCTGATAGAGTCAAAGGAGAAGCGTTCTTGAAGTGAAAACCTGTCATCGGACTGCCTTTGTTTGTCAGTATGGTCTAGCAGGCTTGATTGTAACTCAGGCTCCCATTCGCTCATAAGGGACAAAGTCACTCGCTGTCGTTTGCAAATCCAATCCCAGATTGAGATAGCGCATCGTCGTCTCCAGGCTGGAATGACCTAACAGGGTGCTGATTTGCGTCACCGGCACGCCCGCTTCGTAGCCAAGTTGGGCATAGGTGCGGCGTAAATCATGGGGCGCCAACTCCGGCTTGCCAATACGCCCACCGTATTTAGCGACGATGCGAGTAGTCTCTTACACAACGGGGGATAATCAAAACCGGAGCCAATAGTCGGCCCTCTCACCCCAAATCTGGATTTTGTAACCTTAGCCAGTTAAAATCTCGCCTTCCAACCCGAAGTTCAGCAAGGAAGGCAGTATGTTTCCTCATCTATCTAACACCGAATTTTTCATTTTCATCCTCACGCTGTGGTCCATCTGGTTTTTTCTTTCTACGCTGCATGATATTCGCCAGTGGGGTGGCCAACCGCCGAAGAAAAAAGGGAACCGACGCCAGCTTAAACCCCAATCACCACACGATTGTGAGTTGTGTCGGTTGGGGTTACACGAGCCAAAGCCAAAAGGACCTCGTCAGGTGACCCCCTGGCCCCAAATCAAGAACCCTTCAGGTCGCAAGAAACGGTCGAATAGTGAGGGCAAAGCGTGTCCTCGACGCTGCTGTGATTATTACGGCATCACAGATTCTCTGGTACATGCTCTGGTCAGCAATGGGTGGCGTGGGAAAAGCGAACGCATTCGCCAATGGAAATGTCAAGCCTGTGGCGGCAAATTCAGCGACCGGCGTAATACCGCACTCTATCGCTTGAAGACAGCGTCACAGCAAGTGGCTCAAGTAATGATCGCCATGGCCGAAGGCGTCGACTTGTCGGCTGCGACTCGCATCTTCCGCTTTCATCACACCACGGTCAGTCGGTGGATGAATCGAGCTGGCCAGCATGGGCAAGCCCTCCACTTTCTCACCTTTCGCAATTTCGTCTGTGAGCATTTACAATTGGATGAACTGGCCACCAGAGTGAAAAAGAGCCGTGACCAAGTTTGGCTCTGGACCGCAGTCGATGCCAAGAGCAAGGTGCTGTTGGACATGCACTTGGGTGGGCGCAAAAAGCAGGATGCGCAGACCTTCATCCATCGTGTCATAGAGAAGTTAGCAACCGGGTGTCTGCCAGTCTTCACATCGGATGGCTTACGCATGTACTTCTATGCCCTGACCGCCCATTTCGGTACCTGGGTCTGGCCCGAAGGTGCCCGCAAATTCCATTGGCAGACGGATGAAAACCTCCTTTATGGCCAGTTTCGCAAAGTTCGCAATGGCTTTCGTATCACCAACATCTACACCATCGTCCAATGGGGTGAGCGGCAGCTGATCAAGAAGAAGCTGCAAGCCATCGGCCTCACCGGCAAGATTCAGACATCGTTCGTCGAGCGCCTGAATTTGACCTTGAGAGAATTGACAGCCCCCCTGTCTCGAAGAACCTGGTCTATGGCTTTTGACGAAGCCCACCTCCTGGTACATGTGGAGTGGGTACGTTGCTATTATCATTTTGCTCGGCCACACCTCTCCTTGAAAAAAGAATTAGCCAACGGTCAAACACGCTATTTGACTCCCGCCGTAGCGGCTGGCGTTGCCCATCGGCGGTACGATGTCAGAGAGTTGCTGTTGATGTCGTTGTACCCCGATACAGGGTGAAGCAGGTTGCTTTACCCTGCCTGGGAATAAAAATGACCAGAAAATTCTGGTCAATTAATTGAAGAAATGAATACAATTAAGGGGATTCTGTGTGTTGATGGCTACGTGAGCGAGAAATGCCTTGAAAACAGGCTGCCGGAGGCTGGTTTTATTATCCCTCGTATCAGCGATGAGTACCCGTTGAGCATAACGAGTCACCTCCTTGAGGGTGAAGACTCGTCGAGAGTGGTACCCGATTCGGCGCACCAATTCGCCAAACCGCTCATGAGACGCTCAACGGTTACACGGAGTAGAATAACTGCCAGTTAAGGTAAAGTCCTGAGCAAAGGCTGAAGTATTTTTGAAGAAAACCTGAGATTTATCTGGCGAAGAGGTTAATGCGATGACTACAAACCGTTCCTGGGCAAAGATTCCACAAACCTATCGGGCGCGTGAAGTGAGCATCCTGGTTGATTGGCTGCTAAGAGGCGCCAGCGGCAGCGTGGCAGGTTTACCTGGCGTTGGCAAATCGAACTTTCTGGGTTTCTTGTGTCATTGGCCGGAAGTTGTCCGGGCGCTGTTGGCTCCCCATCAAATTGAAGCTGCGTTTATCCCGTGTCCTATTCAAAAGGGGTCTGGACGCTTACAAAATAAAATCAACTATGGATTTTCGCTTACCACGATATGACAAAACGACGTAAATCTACCAAACGAAAACGAAATATGGCAAGCTCCACACCTTTGGCACAGGCAAAGCAGTGGGTGGCAGCCCTATCTGCTCTGGGCAACGAACAGTGGGCAGAAGCGGAGGAGCGCTTCAAGCAGTTCCTGAAACACATGGACGATCCGGCTGCGGGGCTGCCAATTTATCATAACCTGGCTGCTTGTTATCTGGAACAGGGCTTGTATGATGAAGCGCTGGCTATCTGGGAAAAATTGGACGCGGTGGAGCCGGATGATCCCGACGTGTGGTTTGGCCGGGCAAGCACCAATGGCTGCGCCGGGCGGTTGGAAGAAGCGATCCAGGCGTTCGCCCGATTTCGCCAACTGGCTCCGGGAAAAGCACGCCAGCTCGGAACGAAGGAAATGATTGGCGATTTGCAACAAGAACTACGCGGGGAGATACCAGCCGGCAGCTTCTTATATGAACACCTGGACGCGCAATTAGAAAATAACATAGACTTGGGCGATTACGATCTGGTAGAACGCAAGGCGCGGCAAATGATCGACCTTATCAACGAACGGCCAGAAGGACATTTTGCCCTGGGGTTAGCCTTAATACGCCAGAAGCAACCCGAAGCGGCGCTACCCCACTTTTTGGCCGCCCACGCCACCGAACCCAATTTCGTCCCGACCCTGTATAACATCGGCTACTGCTTGTTCCGCGCCAACCAGCCGGAGCAGGCAATGGTTTGGCTGGAACGCGTCCTTGAGCAGGATCAAACCTATGTAGCGGCGTTGAAACTCATGGGGGACATTCAACAACAATGGGAGCAGCCGGAGAAAGCAGTGGGGCTGTGGCAGCAAGCGTTAACCATCCAATCCGATTATGAACCGGCGCAGCAGGCATTGTTCAAAGCTGGCGCCGGCCCTGAGCCGGAAGAGCCGACTTCCCCGATAACGGCACAATTGCAGCAGTATGGACCATTGGCTAAAGGGCGTATGCGCCATCCCCGCATATATCGCAGTGGCAGCGTGACGTTGACGGTTGATCCGGACGTGGGTTTTGTGCTGGAAGATGCCGATAATATGCATAATGGGACGGTTTATGCCGGCGGCCCTTTTCGCCTGGCACAAATGGATGCAGTGGATATACGTCATTTTGTGGGGGTATTGAAATTGTTGGTACGTCAGGCGAACAAGTATACCTGTCGAGATATGGCGGTTTTGGCTTATTATCCAGACCAAGCCACTTTTAATTACCGGCTAGAGATGACGGCGGATGGGTTGGTAAGCAGCAGCAACGGCCGTTTGCTGCCAGACCAGACACCATCCCACTTTAAGGTGCGGGTGGATAGCGACCTGAAAGGCCCTTACGGATCGCCGTTTAGTGGCTATTTTATCTACCTGGCACAAAAGGGCAGGCCGGGGGTGGTGGCGATGACGCTGGGGCTGCTGGCGGATTGACGCCAGGTCAGGAGGATGTTCTGTGACTGTTGCCTTACAATCTGCTTTGGTTCGTATTTGGAACCAAGAAAATCAAATCATTGGCGCTGGCCTTTTGGTGACCGAGCGCCACGTGTTGACCTGCGCCCACGTGGTGAGCGACGCGCTGGATAAACCGCGCCAGGAAATGCCTGCCGGCCCGGTGCAGTTGGATTTTCCTTTTGTGAAGGCAGGGAAAAGGTAACGGCCGTTTTCGATGTCCTCTCCCTCTCCCCTACCAAAAGACTGGATTGGCTGGTTGCCTGACAGGCTGATGGGTTGGGTGAATGCAAAACGGCCGTTTCTCTCATGCCCTTCGCCAACGCCCCTACCAGTCCGATTCATCTCCGCCCCAGCTGCGATATTGCGGCGGCGCGGCGCCTTTGCTTTCCAGAATAACCGGTTTGGCAAGCGTTTTCTCCTCATCCACCTCTTCCAGGGTAACGTCAAACTCCCAGTTGTCGCCAAAGTCAAAGAGAAAGACCATCGTCTGCCCAATACGCAGTGGCAAGTCGCCAATCTGCCGTTCATCCGTGTAAGGGCCTTCATCCATATACGAGTGATTGACCCGCTCAATGGTCCCGAAACGATTCTGATAGGAGAATTGGTGCAGATGGTCATTGTCGAACTTGACTGACTTCAAGATAATCC
>JAWOGU010000737.1:0-3118 GCA_046496595.1 Chloroflexota bacterium | reverse complement strand
CGCAGCGGCAAACCGATTATTCTAGCTCTCACCGGTTCACGGCTCATTCCTCCGGGTGGCGACACAGTCCAGTTAGCCCTGGTATTCCGAGACGTCACCGAAGAAGAATCAGTCCGTCGTTTGCGTTCTTACTTTCTTGCCAACATTTCCCACGAATTTCGTACACCGCTGAGTACCTTGAATGTCTCGATGGAACTGCTGCTGGATGAACAGGAATATTTTACCCTGAGCGAAGTCCGGCAGTTGTTAAAACCGACGCACGTCAGTTTGCTAAGCCTGCAAACCCTGATTGACAACTTGCTGGAGGGCAGCAGCATCGAAGCCGGTCAATTTGTACTGCGTCACCGCCTATTTCACATTCACGAGGCAATTGAAAACGCGGTCAACATCGCCCAACCTTTGCTAGAGCAGCGCAACCAGAAGCTGTCATTGGCGGAACCGCCGCAATTATCGAAAATCGAGGGAGATCCGGCGCGATTGACCCAGGCTCTCGTCAATCTCATCATCAACGCCAGCAAGTACAGCCCTGTTAACCAGCCTATCGAGTTGCAGTTGGCGCAGCAGGCAGGGATGCTCTGGGTAGGGGTGAGTGACCGGGGTCCGGGCATTCCACCAGGCGAACGCAGCAATCTATTCCGCAGTTTTGTGCGCCTGAACAGCGGCGACCAGGAACAATATGGCGTTGGCCTGGGACTGTTTGTGGTCAAAACAATCGTGGAGGCGCACGGGGGTCAGGCAGGGGTGAGCGATCATGCAGGCGGCGGTTCGCTTTTTTGGTTTGAAATCCCCTTACGCCAAAAGGAAACGTCTCATGAAGATTCTCATCGTTGAAGACGATCTTTCTCTCTCTGAAGTGCTGGCCTTTACCCTGCGCCGCGCCGGATATGAGGTGATCCCTGCGCATGACGGTATGGCTGCCCTTCAACTATGGGAAGCGGAAAAACCGGGGCTGGTCGTGCTGGATTTGAATCTGCCCAAGCTGGACGGGCTGGCTGTGTGCCGCCAGATTCGCAGCCAGTCGCAGACGCCCATCATTATTTTAAGTGTGCGCAGCGGTGACGCCGAAGTAGTTCAGGGACTAGAATTGGGTGCGGATGATTACATTGTCAAACCATTCAGCCCGAATCAATTGGTGGCTCGCATTCGGGCTGTGGCGCGCCGGGCTGGTGTGGCTGACGCCACCAGTGTATTGGAGTTGGCAGGATTTGCTTTTGACCGCTCTCGAAATGAGGTGCAGCGTCAGGGTGATGAACCGATACGCCTGACACCACTGGAAGCAAAATTGTTGCAAACCCTGATCCTCCATGCCGGGCAGGTGTTGACCAGTGAAAGCTTGATAACGGCCGTTTGGGGCACAGAAGGCGGCGATAAAATGATGTTGAAGCAGTTGGTCTACCGCCTGCGGACCAAAATCGATCCGGACGACGCCGTTTCTTCCTTAATTGAAACAGTTCCCGGCATTGGTTATTCCTTCTCCGAAACATCCGCCTAACCCACAATAAGGAATAATTGTTACCACCTTGTTACCGTTTCACTGACTAATCTGTTACCCCCCTCCGTTATCGTTTGTCTATCTGACAGGTGGAAAAACGATGACACACTATCTCAAACTCGATCTCAACGCGATTACCCTTAATCCGCATCTGGCGCGACAGGTGCCATATGCCCTTTCTCGCTATTATCTGGCGCTGCCGATTGGCCGTGAAAACGGCTCAGTCAGCGTGGCTATGGCCTACCCGGACAATAAAAAAGCGCGCCGTATTCTGGAGCATTTGCTGCAAGCCAAAGTCGTGCCGCTGTTGGCTCCGGCGCAATCCATTCAACAAGCGCTGGAGTGTATCCACTGCCCTGAGCAGCCGCAGAACCATGCCATTACACCCATTTTCCTCGCTCGCGGTGAGCATCTGTCCATGAAGCGCATTTTGATGGTGATGCGCGGCTTTGCCTCCGATGAACAGGTGCTGGACTGGCTGACGCCATTTGCCTGGAGCCAACAAGCAGCGGTCACACTGATGCCTCTGTCTAATAGTGCGACCCTGCACTTGAACGAATACCTTTACCAGGATTCCCCACCCAGGCAGCACCTGGAGCGCTGTTTGCGCCTACTGGAAAGAGAGGGGGTGCCAGTCAACTTGAAGTTTCGCCAGGGGGACGCCGTGCAGCAGGTCGTCGAAGAAACGATCCACAGTACCTACGATTTGTTGGTCATGACGGCCGAGGCAGAAGGCAGCTTTGTCAATGAAGTGATAACGGCCGTTGATCAACACCACGCTCATATGGGCCGTCCTATCGTTGTCCTCAAACCCCCTGAACTACCGCGTCAGCCAACCAGTTTGTTCTTGCAGGAAGGAGACCTAACCACATGACACGTAATCGCATTACCCAACTGAGCTTTCTTTTACTGTTTACAGTGTTGTTGGCTGCCTGCGGCCCTCAATCAACGGCCAATACCGTCCCGTCAGCAGGCGAAGAGGTGAAAATTAGCGTTTCCGGGGCCTTTGCCCTTTTTCCCATGGTCAGCTTGTGGGCTGAGGAATACAGCAAACTGCATCCTAACGTGTCGTTTGACGTGCAGGGCGGCGGCGCAGGCAAGGGTATGACCGACATGCTTACCGGGGCCGCCGACATTGCCATGCTTTCCCGCGAGCCGCGTCAGGAAGAATTGGACCAGGGATCGTTCCTGGTGCCGGTAACGATTGACGCCGTGGTAGGTACTATCAACGCCAATAATCCGCATCTGGCTGAATTTCAGGCGCAGGGCTTGACCCCCGAAGAGGCCAATGCCATCTGGATCACCGGCGAAACCAAAGCCTGGGGACAACTGTTGGGTACGGATGCGGCGGAATCTATCAACGTCTATACCCGCTCTGATTCGGCCGGCGCTGCCGAGATGTGGGCGCTGTTTGCCCAGGGGGAGGCGCAGGAGGATTTGGTGGGAACGGCCGTTAACGCCGATCCTGGTCTGGCTGAAGCGGTGCGGCAGGATCCGTTGGGCGTCGGTTTCAATAACATCGGCTTCTCATACGACCAGAGAACCGGCTATCGGTTCGCCGGTTCCCTGGTCGTATGAGAAGCCGATGTTATTGAAACCGACGCCCAACGGATCCTGCCGCACCGC
>JAWOGU010000724.1:0-6326 GCA_046496595.1 Chloroflexota bacterium | reverse complement strand
AGCGGCTTTGCCCGTATTCTGCAAGAAGGGCTGTCTGGCCTGACGCCCGCCGAAGTAAAAGCCGTCCCCCATGAATTCTACCTGCAAATGGGCCTGCAAGATGTCCTCAGCGGCCAGCGTCTCAACGGCATCAGCGCTATGCTAATCCACATGAAGAATTTGGCAGAGTAGCAAGGTTGCAGAGTGGCAGGGTGGCAGGGTGGCAGGGTGGCAAGGTGGCAGGGTGGCAAGGTGGCAGGGTGGCAAATTCACCCCATCACCTCCACATCCTTACGGTTCTCGGATTGTCACGCTGCCGGCGCCCATGTCGATGATAATCTCCACGCTGTCAGCGGCGTTTTCGTAATCTTCCGTTACCCAGACGCCCTCTTTATTGTTGTCGCCGCTGACCTGGGTGAGACGCGGACCGGGATTGAAGCTGCCGGCGCCGCTGTCGATCTCGACACGAGCGGCCATGGAAGCAGGCAAATACAAGGTCATACTGCCTGCCGCCCCATCAAGTTCTACGGTCTGACGGCCGTTTTCCGGCAAAGTCATCGTCAAAGAACCGGCGCCCTGATCATATTTCACGTCATAGACCCCATCCGGCAGGGCAACGGTGGCGCTGCCAGCGCTGGCGTCTATTTGCAGGTAGCTCAATGTCAGCGCGGACAGGTCAAAATTTACCGAACCGGCGCCGGAATCCAGGCTCAGTTCCATTTCAACAGTGGGGTTTAGCCCTAAATCCCAACGGGTATCCGCGCCGTTGATGCTCCAGTTGGACGGATTTAACCAGAATAGCCCGTTGCCCTTCTCATACAAAACCACATCGGCGTGACCGGCGGCAGTGCTGGTCTCAAAAATCAGATCGCCCACGTAGGACACCTGTCCGGCAATGAGGCTGTTACTGTCTGACAATGCCGACACGTCACCGCCAACCGCCCCAAAGTCAATATCGATGGTGGCCGATTCGACGTCGCCAGGAGCATAGTCAACCTGTTCTGTCTGGAAATTTGAGGGAAGATTGCTGACTCCCAGCCGGCTGAGCGTGGGGTTGTCGTCGCTGAACAGCAGCACGTAGCCAAAAATGGCAAGGGCGGTCAGTCCAACCAGGGCGCTTAACAGGCTGCCCACAGGCGGCGGCGCTTGTTTGACGATGATGTTGACGCCAATGAGAATGAGGAACAGCGGCCACAACTGTAAAACGGCCGTCCAGTTAAAGCTGTAATCCTGGATAATGCCCAGATTGACCAGCAAAAAGAAAACGCCAATGGCAATAAGGACAATCGGGCCAAACAAAGAGTGGCTGCGCCGGTTTTTCGGCGCGGAATCCGTATACAAAAAATCGTCAGAACCTTTTTCTTTGGTCATGGAAAACTCTCCCAAATGCGAATCAAATTGATAGGTTACACAGCCCTATACGCTGAGATGGTTAACTTGTTGCAGAGGGGAAGAAACGGCCGTTTCCCCTCTTTAGCCCGGCTTTGCTGCCACCTGTAACCTGCCTCCCTGCTTTGACATCCCCTTAAAGGAAAGTATAATCTACCAGTTCACCCGAGGTATGTATGGTAGGTGAATAGATCCGCGGTGGAGCAAATTCTCCGCAAGTTAATAAAAGAAACTATATCCCAAATCCGAAGAGGTTATTCAACCAATGAAAGAGTACCAAACCAGCCAAATTCGTAACGTTGCCTTAGTCGGTCATAATGGATCCGGAAAGACAACCCTCGCCGAACGCTTCTTGTTTAATACTGGCGCTTCCAATCGTATGGGGAATGTGCAAGCCGGTACGGCCGCCATGGACTTTGAAGAAGAAGAAGTAGCCCGCAACAGCTCCGTGTCCACTTCGATTGCCCCTATAGAGTTTAAGGGCAACAAGATCAATGTGCTTGATACGCCTGGCTTTATGGACTTTTTTGGTGAGGTAAACAGCGCCCTTTATGTGGTTGACAGCGCCCTCATCGTGGTGGAAGCGGTTTCTGGTGTGGAAGTCGGTACGGAAATCGTGCGTCAGACTGCCAGCGTCAGGGGTCTGCCGCAAATTTTGCTGGTTAACAAAATGGACCGCGAAAACGTGCGTGTCACCCGGGTCATGGAAAGCATCCACAATAATTTAGATGGCAACTTTGTGAATCTCCAACTGCCGATTGGTGAAGGCCCCTCCTTCAAAGGCATTGTCGACTTGCTCAAAATGGAGGCCCGCCTGGGCACACAAGCGGAAGTAGCGCCCATTCCGGACGATTTAGCCGATGAAGCGGAAGAGGCCCGTTTGGCCTTGATCGAAGCGGCTGCGGAAGGCGACGATGCTTTGATGGAGAAATTCTTTGAGGATGAAGAATTAACCCTGGATGAAATTGTGTCCGGGTTAAAAAGCGCCATGTCCCAGGGTTTGGTGACGCCCATCATCTACAGCGCCCCGGAAGCAGGAATTGCCGTGGAACCGTTGTTGGAGACTTTGGTGCAGTTGGTTCCTGCTCCGGGTGAGCGTTCTTTTATGGCCGTTCAGAAAAATGGCAGTGAAGCGACCTATGACATCAGCGACAGTTCCCCGTTGGCTGCGTTTATCTTCAAAACCCGAGAAGACGCCTATGGCAAAACAAGTTACATTCGGGTGTTTGGCGGTGTTTTGAATTCTGATTCCCGCTATTGGACGGCAAAATTAGACAGCGAAGTGCGGGTGGGTTCCTTGCAAGTAGTCAATGGTAAAGAGACAACGGCCGTTACCAAACTCCATGCCGGTGATATTGGCGCGGTCGTAAAACTAGGTGACGCCAGCACCAATGAGACCTTGTGCGAAAAATCCGCCGTGCTCAAGATTCCCGCCATTGTCCAACCGCATCCTATCGCTTCCGTGGCTATTCATCCCAAAACACAATCAGACGTGGCTAAGTTAAGCCAATCTTTGAACCGATTGGTAGCTGAAGACCCCACTCTGCACTGGCATACAGAACCCGCCACCCATGAGACCATCCTGTCCGGCATGGGCAACACCCACCTGGAAATTGCCGTCAAAAAAGCGCAGTCCAAATTTGGTGTGGGCCTGGACACCACCATCCCCAAAGTGCCCTACCGCGAAACCATTACCAAAACCAATTCGGCCGATTACACCCACAAAAAACAAACAGGCGGCGCCGGTCAATACGGCCGTGTTTTCCTGCGCGTAGAATCGCTGGACGATGACGCCAACTTCGAGTTCACCTCCGAGATTTTTGGCGGATCTGTCTCTGCGCCCTTTGTGGCCGCAACGGAAAAAGGGTGTCGTCAGGCATTGGAATCCGGTCCGATTGCCGGTTACCACGTCGTGGGCGTCAAGGCTATCATTTTTGACGGGAAAGAGCATCCGGTCGATTCAAAGGAAATCGCTTTCCAGACTGCCGGACGCGAATGCTTCAAGAAAGCCATGATGGGCGCCGGTCCGATTTTGCTGGAACCGATTTACAAAGTGACGGTGACCGTGCCCGCCGACTACATGGGCGACATCATGGGCGATATGAATTCTCGCCGCGCCCGCGTGTTGGGCATCGACCAGGAAGGGACCAAGAGCATTGTGAATGTGGAAGTGCCGTTGGCCGAAATGCAGACTTATGCCCAGGATTTGCGTTCCATGACGCAAGGCCGCGGCGTTTACTCCATGGAGTTCTCCAATTACGGCCGGGTGCCATCCCACATGCAAGAGCAAATCGCTGCCCAGGCTGCCAAAGAGCGTGAGGAAGAAGGGTAAGGGGCAAAGGCAGAAGGCAGAAGGCAAAAGGGCGCATCTTTTGGGATGCGTCCTTTTTTATTGGGGGATGAGTGGCAGGTGGCAGGTGGCGGGTTTGATGATACTCGCCACTCGCCTCCTGCTACCCGCTATCACTTGATCGTCAACACCAGATTGCCATAGGGATCAACGGCCGTTTTCCATTCTGGCGGGATTACAGTGGTGGTGTCGTATTGGAACACAATCGCCGGGCCGCTGAAGGTATGACCAGGCAGCAATTTGTCACGCGCGTAAAGTTTTGTGGGGTAAGGGCGCTGGTTGAACCAGACTGCTTTTTCGCCCAGGCAGGCCTCGTCGGCAGATGTTTGGCTGAGGGGGTGGCGGGTGAGGGGCAGGGGCGTGGTGGGGACAACGGCCGTTACCCGCACATTCACCACCTCCACCCCCGCCTTCTCTTGCCGGTAGCCAAAACGGCTCTCGTGGGCGGCGTGAAAATCAGCCACAATATCCGCCGTGTGCTGCCAGTTAACAGGCGTCGTCAGTTCATGCGACTGCCCCACATAGCGCATATCAAGGCTGAAGCGCAGTTCTATTTCCTCAAGCGGATACCCTTCTGCCCCCATTTCTGTCACCGCTCGTTTTTGCAGCAGACCGGTTTCCTCTCGCAGCCAATCTCCAATATCCACGCTCAAATCACCAATCTTTTGCAGCACCGTGCGCGAATAATCCTTGGTAGGCGCGGCCGCCAGCATCCCCAGGGCGGAAAGCACGCCCGGCACGGCGGGGATGAGTACGCACGGAATTTGCAGATTCGCCGCCAGTTCGCAGGCGTGCAGCGGTCCCGCCCCGCCAAAAGCCACCAGCGTAAAGCGGCGCGGATCGTACCCCCGTTCCACTGAAATTTTGCGGATGGCGCGTTCCATGTTGGCGTTGGCGACTTGAATGACGCCCCAGGCGGCGCTTTCCACCGAACCGCCGCCCATGGTTTCGGCCAACTGGCCCAGCGCCTGCTGCGCCGCCGCTAAATCCAGCGTCATCTCGCCGCCCAAAAACTGCGCCGCATCCAGCCGCCCCAGAACCAAATTGGCGTCGGTGGTGGTCGCCACGGGCGCTCCGCCAGAGTCTTCAATCTTCAATCTTTCTCTCCCCCTGCGTATCTTCTCAATATTCTGGGGAAACGAGGTCTGAGCCTGTCGAAGACTGTTGGTTCGGCCAAGGCCGTTGGTTCGGCCAAGGCCGTTGGTTCGGCCAAGGCCGTTGGTTTCGACAGGCTCAACCAACTCCGCCGCGCTTTTTTGAGAAGATACCCCCCTGCCGTAACACGCCGGACCCGGATCCGCCCCGGCGCTTTGCGGACCCACATGCAGCGCGCCGCCGGCGTCCACATAAGCCAGACTGCCGCCGCCCGCCCCGACCGTGTGGATGTCGATGATGGGCAGGCGCAGGGGCAGGTCGGCAATTTCACCCGACGAGGTGGTGGGCAGCCTGCCCGGACAGAGCGCTGCGTCGGTGCTGGTGCCGCCCATGTCGAAGGTGATGATGTCCGTAAATCCGGCCACCTGCGCCACGAACTGCGCCCCCACCACGCCGCCCGCCGGCCCGGACAAGGCCGTGCGCGCCGCCTGCTCTCCGGCGGTTTGGGCGCTGATGATGCCGCCGTTGCTCTGCATTACCGCCAGGCGGCGCGGTTTCAGGCCGCCGGCCAATCGCGCCAGATAACGGCTCATAAGCGGCGCCACGTAGGCGTTGATGACGGCGGCGGCGGTGCGCTCGTATTCCCGGTACTCGGGCAAAATTTCGGAGGAAAGAGAGATGTGAGGAAGAGGGAAGGGTGAAGGAAAAGGGGTTTGCTCTGAGCTTGTCGAAGGAAAAGCCTGCTCGATGGCGGCGCGAATCATCTGCTCATGTTCGGGACGCAGGAAGGAAAACAGCAGGCAGACTGCCACCGATTCGATGTTGTCGGCGGCTATTTGCGCCAGGATGGGCGGCAGGGCGGCGGGGTCCAGCGGCAGCAAGATATCGCCCTGGGCGCTGACGCGCTCCGGCGCTTCAAAGCGCCATTGTTTAGGGACGAGCGGCTCCGGTTTCTGCGGGACCAGGGCATAAAGATCAGGCCGATTTTGGCGGCCAATCGCCAGCACGTTGGCAAAACCCTGGGTGGTGATGAGGGCGGTGCGCGCCCCGCGCCGTTCCAGCAAGGCGTTGGTGGCGACAGTGCTGCCGTGGATCACTTCGCTGGTTTCGGGAATGTGGTGCAGGTGGATGCCCGCCAGGATGGCGGCAGAGGGGTCTTGAGGGGTGGAAAGCTGTTTGTGGATGTGAAAACGGCCGTTCTCGTCCAGCCATACAAAATCGGTAAAGGTGCCGCCGGTGTCAATGCCTAGTCGCATAAAGATCCCTCGTGGTGCGTGAAGCGTGTTGCGTGAAAACCTCACGCATCACGCTTCACGCATCAATCTTACCGTCTTATTTTTTTCGCGAGTTCCAGGTAGGCCAACGTCCAGGCCACGCCGATGTACACGAACAGCAGCGCTTTAGGAATCGCCAGCAGCAAGGTGACGGCGAGGCTCAGAAAACTGGTCAGGCTGCTGCCGAAGGTGGGAGCGCCGTTGAAAAAGGAAACGGCCGTTACCGCCCCCAGCGGCAC
>JAWOGU010000275.1:0-5850 GCA_046496595.1 Chloroflexota bacterium | reverse complement strand
ATGCTTTCGCGTGAGCCGCGTCAGGAAGAATTGGACCAGGGATCGTTCCTGGTGCCGGTAACCATTGACGCCGTGGTGGGTACCTTCAACGCCAACAATCCGCATCGGGCTGAATTCCAGGCACAGGGCTTGACCCCCGAAGAGGCTAATGCCATCTGGATCACCGGCGAAACCAAAACCTGGGGACAACTGTTGGGCGGCGATGCAGCCGAATCTATTAACGTGTATACCCGTTCTGATGCTTCCGGCGCGGGTGAGATGTGGGCGCTGTTTGCCCAGGGCACGGCGCAAGAGGATTTGGTGGGAACGGCCGTTAACGCCGATCCTGGTCTGGCTGAAGCGGTGCGGCAAGACCCGTTGGGCGTCGGTTTCAATAACATCGGCTTCTCATACGATCAAAGAACCGGCGAACCGATAGCCGGTTTGCAAATCATTCCCATTGATCTAAACGGCAATGGGCAGATTGATCCGGACGAAGATTTTTACAAAACCCGCGATGAGCTGACAGCCGCCATAGCCGCCGAGATTTATCCCTATCCACCGGCCCGGCCGCTCTACCTGGTGACGAAGGGCGAGCCGAATCCGGTCATTGCCGACTTTTATCGCTGGATTCTGACAGATGGGCAGGCGTTTGTGGCCGATGCCGGTTATGTATCCCTGCCGGCTGAGCGTATTCAGGAAGCGCTTGCCCTGGTGCCAGACTAATATCCATAACCCGAAGTCCGTATGCCGTTATCCGACAGATTTTCCAGAGGTGGAGCCTTCGGATTACGGCACATGGATTACCGAATACGGGTAAGGGAGCCGTTGGAGGTAAAAGCATGGAAATTATAAGCAAAGCGACAACCCAAACGACAACCACCCAGAAACAGGCGGAAATCACACCTGTATCTCGGCACATCAGCTTGAATCGTCAGGTTAAAGAACGATTGACCCGGTACAGTATGGGTATTTTCACGTTCGCCATTTGCGCGTTTATTCTCTTCATTGCCGCAGCGCTGTTGTATCGTTCCTGGCCGCTGCTGACCACCTATTCGCTGCGTAATCTGCTCACGTCGTATACCTGGCATCCGCTGCGCGGCGAGTTTGGTTTTGCGCCGTTTATCGTGGGCAGCGTGGCGGTGACGCTGGTAGCCGTTGTTTTTTCGGTGATCCCGGCCATCCTCAGCGGTGTTTATCTGGCTGAATTTATGTCCACGCGCATACGGGGGGTACTCAAACCGACGCTGGATTTGCTGGTGGGCATCCCATCTGTGGTCTATGGGCTGTGGGGGGTGCTGTTTGTGGTGCCGCTGGTGCGCGACCACATTGGTCCCTTTTCAAACCGCACTCTGGGACAGTCAATCCATTTATTCAGCCGCACAAACCCCAGCGGGTATGGTTTGCTGGCGGCCGGTTTTGTGCTGGGGGTAATGGTCTTTCCGCTCATTGTGGCTGTGACAGAAGAGGTGATGCGCTCTGTGCCGCGGGAAACGCGAGAAGCGGCCTTGTGCCTGGGGGCTACCCGTTGGGAAGCCACGAAACTGGTGGTGCGGCGGCAGGCGTTGGGCGGCATATTGGCGGCCGTGGTTTTGGGTCTTTCAAGAGCTTTTGGGGAGACGTTGGCGGTGATGATGCTAATCGGTAATACCGTGCAAACGCCGCACTCGTTTTTTGATGCGGCTTATTCGCTGCCGGCGCTCATTGCCAACAATTATGGGGAAATGATGTCTGTGCCGCTGTATGAATCGGCGCTGATGCTGGCGGCTTTGATGCTACTGTTTGTGGTGTTGGTCTTTAACATTTTGGCGCGGCTGGTAATTGTGCGTGTGCAGCGACAGGCCGCGTAGGAGAAAAGGAATGAACCGTAGACGAAAACTAGAGGAATTGTTTTTTATCTGGTTGATGCGCGGCTCACTGGCGATAGCAGCGGCCGTTTTGTGCTTGATTTTGGGGGTGATTTTTTGGCGCGGCATGGGCGCTTTAAGTTGGGAGATGATATCGCAGCCGCCAACGGGCGCTTTTTACATGGGCGGCGGCGGCGGTATCCTTAATGCGATTGTTGGCTCGCTTTACCTGGCGACGGGAGCGACGTTGGCGGCGGCGGTGCTGGCGGTGCCAGTGGTGCTGTATTTGCATGGCTATCTGGGCAACGGCCGTCGCGCTGGGCTGGTGCGCTTGAGCCTGGACATCATGTGGGGGATTCCCAGCATTGTTTATGGCGCGTTTGCCTTTGCCTTGATGATATTTGTGGGGATGCGCGCTTCTTTGCTGGCGGGCATTATTGCCCTGGCGTTGGTGGTGCTGCCCATTCTGGCCCGCACGTTTGATGAAGTGGTGAGCATGACGCCGCGCCAATTGGCGGAATCGACCTATGCCCTGGGCGCGACCCGCCTGGAGTTTTTGGGGATGCTGCTGCGCCAGACACTGCCGGGATTGGTAACGGCCGTTCTGCTTGCTTTTGGGCGGGCCATTGGCGATGCGGCGGCGGTGTTATTTACGGCCGGTTACACCAGCAGTATGCCTCAATCGCTGCTGGACCCTGTCGCCTCACTGCCATTGGCCATCTTTTTCCAACTGGCCACGCCGTTTCCTGATGTGCAGGCCCGCGCTTATGCCTCTGCCCTGGTGTTGACCGCCATGATTCTCATGATTAGCTTGCTGGCCCAATTGTCTATGTCTCGCCTGGGGCGGCATGTGATCCGGTGAGTGCGCAGATTGGACCAATCTTGGAGATTGGTCCAATCTAAATCCCAAAGGATAAGCTTATGCAATCCCTATCAATTCGCAATTTGAATGTCTGGTATGGCAATAAACAAGCGCTCAAGGACATCACGCTCAACATTCCGCTGCGCCAGATTACGGCGATCATTGGTCCCTCTGGCTGCGGAAAATCCACGCTGTTAAAGAGCCTGAACCGGCTGCTGGATTTGAATGAGCAGGTGCGCGTCAGCGGGCAGGTGCTGTTGGATGGCGTGAACATTTACGATCCTAATGAGGACGTCACGGAAATACGCACCCGTATTGGCCTGTTGGCGCAAAAACCGTTTCCACTGCCCCTTTCCATTTACGATAATGTGGCCTATGGTCCGCGTATTCACGGCCGTTATAACGGCCGTTTGGATGACATCGTACAAAGCCGTCTGGAGTCAGTTGGGTTGTGGGATGAAGTTCACGACAGGTTAAAAGCGCCGGCAACAGCCCTCTCTGTTGGGCAGCAGCAGCGGCTTTGCCTGGCCCGTTCCCTGGCTGTCGAACCGGAGATATTGTTGTGCGACGAGTCTACCTCCTCGCTGGACCCGATTTCCGCGCGCGGCATCGAGGCCCTGCTGCGAGGTTTAAAGCAGGAATATACCGTGATCATGGTTACCCACGATATTGACCAGGCGCGCCGCCTGGCTGATCATGTGGCTTTTATGTGGTTGGGTGAACTGGTGGAGCATGGCCCGGCGGAATCCTTCTTTGCCCAACCCCACAAGGAACTGACACAGGCATACCTGGCCCGGGAAATTGGTTAACGAGAGGGAGCGGGCAGGCGGTGGAACCAGTCATCGTCTGTTTGCGGAGTAGAACGGCCGTTTTCCCCCTCAGGACCTGATCCGTGAAGCCAATAAAAAGGCTCGTTCATCATTTCGGCCAGCCGTTCATTGGCAGTGCTGGCCATCGGTCCCTGCCTGCCTGTAGACGCACAGGAAGCCGTCGTTTCATCCGGCGCACATTCCTGGGGCGCAGGTGAGCCAAAAGAGAGGAAATATAAATGCCAGGCCGCATCGTGACGGCAAACCTGATCCAGAGCGCCGCAGAAATCGGGGGCCAGTTCGGCATAGACAACCTGCGCTTGAAACTGGGGTACATCCTCTTTTAGCAACGTTTCTTCCGTGAGCAGTGAAGAACGATACCACTCCACCAGTACCTCTCGCGGCAGTAGTTTTTCTTCAATCTCTCGCCTTATCACCGTGCCCGTTTCCTGCCCATCCAGGTATGACTTGGGCAGCGGACTCCAAAATGGGTCTAGCAGGGCCAGGCGAGAGGGCAGCAAATTTTCAGGCACTGCTCCGGCTTCGATGCCGTCAACCAGTTGGGAAGCCAGGCGCACCGCCATCTGATTGCCTAAAGAATGCCCTGCCAGCCTGATTTCTGGGCCGGTATAGCCGTCCATGGCTTCCAGATAGGTCTGGTAAAACAACACGGTAGCGCTGACGGCGGGCATGCCTGCTGTGTGGAAATTGCCGTCCGCATCCCGGTAACGCATGGCGGCGTCCTTTTCTGTCGTCCAGATTTTGTCTTCCGCCACCCAGACCAGGTCTTCGTCCGCAAAGGGATGCCAGTAAAATATGCCCACATTCCAGCCAGCCGCCACCCAGGCCGCAGCCAAATCCAGATGGTCGTCGCGCTCCTGTTCTTCGTTTTTTATGTCAACCACAAATGTGGGCGGCGCGGCTACCTGGTTCGGCAGCCAGCCGTGGACATAGATGATAGTAGGCCGGGCTGGATCAAAGTAGGCGTTTGGCTGATCGGAGACTGCTTTTTGGGAACGGCCGTTTATCCCAAACCACACCAGGCCGTATTCCGGCTCAACCGGCTGCACTACCTGACTTTGCGGCTGATCGCGTAGTAAAAATGCCCCCAAACCCAGGCCCAGGAGCAGTACCAGCACAACAAGGATGATACGTCCGGATCGTTTCAGCACTGATTTCATTCCGTCAGGGGCGTTTCGCCCAGCAGTTCCAGCAGCGTGGCGTACACCGCATCCGCTTCCGGGTTGGAAGTGCGGTCGATGCTGTTGTGCGGGAAGCCTGCCTCTTTGGGGAAAACAAAACGAAGCGGCGCGGCGACCCCTTCTGCCCACAAGGCGGTCAATTCGTCTGTGCGCTTGTTATTGACGGTGGTGTCGTTGTCGTTGGTGATGACGATGAGGTCGGTAACGGCCGTTTCCGCCGCCGCCGCCTGGGCAAAAAGCGCCTTGCCAAACAACATCACATTCGCCACCCCCTTGGACGACTGTCCCCGGTACACATGCTCCCGCTGCGGCTCCGAAGGAGAGGTTGGGTTAAAGTTGGGCGCTCTGGAAGCAAAATTCAACAAGAAATAATCCACAAATTGGGGCAGCCTACCAATGCCGTACATGGGTGAAATAGACATCACGCGGCTTACATCCGCCCGGTTTTGCGCAATCCAGGAAGCCACCGAGCCGCCCACCGACAGACCGATCACATGCACTTCATCGCCCAATCCAGCAGCCATGTCTACCACCTCATCGGCGTAATCGCGCACCAACTCCGGTGTGGCGCTGCCCAATTCACCCACCGACCGGCTTGCCAGACCGTGATAAGGCATACGCAAAACGAGCACGTTGTGACCCCGTTCATATAGCATCTGCCCAAAATCCACCCATTGGAATGGTGAATTGGTCCAGCCATGAATCAGCACATAGACCTTTTCCGTAGGCACACCATGCGTCAGCAAGACTGAGCTGGATTTGGGACTCATGAGGATGCCTTGCTCGGCGGAAACGGCCGTTTCAAACCGTGCTATCGCCTCCTCATAACTGGTAGACGGTTCCGGCGAAGACGGCAGTTCAGGCACAGAAACCGGAATCAATCCCAATAACAGGACAACCCCCAATAACCCCAACAGCACGATCCCAATCATTTTCAACACCTTCTTAGCCATGATGATCCTCACCCTTTTGCTAGATGCACCTAAAAAATTTGACGCCGGATTTGCAACTATACAGCCAGACGAGGGCGCGACCGTGCGCGGCCCGGTGCCCCTGCCCGTGAAGATGGAACGCTTCACCGTGCTCGTCTCCCCGCACGCGGACAAGGACGCCCGAGACCAGTACGAGCTGCGCACGCACAAGCGGCTGAT
>JAWOGU010000274.1:0-12481 GCA_046496595.1 Chloroflexota bacterium | reverse complement strand
CTTTCAAAGCCAAGCTGCCAGGTGTTAATGCCGCCGGTCCAATTGCTGCCGGCCGCGCCAAAACCGGCCTGTCCCGGTTCGTTGCTGACCACGGTGACGCCGCGGCTGCCATCGGTGACGGTGTAATCAAACTGGGCAAAACCACTGGCGTCGGTAACGGCCGTTCTCTGAGGCGCGCCCGCATTGTTATACAAGGTCACATTGCGTCCCTGCGCCGGCTGGCCTGAGGCGATGT
This sequence comes from Chloroflexota bacterium, assembly GCA_046496595.1. Lineage (GTDB taxonomy): Bacteria > Chloroflexota > Anaerolineae > Promineifilales > Promineifilaceae. The sequence goes on along the minus strand of JAWOGU010000274.1, from coordinate 12,246 downwards.
CGGTGGCCCACACGCGCACTTCGTTGGGCATCTCCTTCACCACCAGGTTGGTATCGGCGACGATGAGCAGGGCGCGTTGAATTTGCCAGTAACGGCCGTTTTCGTCCAACTCCGGCGCGTCGGCAATCATGAAGTAAACGCCCGTGGGCAGTGTACCGCCATCCGCCAGAGACAGGCGCACTGAGCCGTCGCCTTCCGGCTGAACTTGCCAGGTACGCATGGGATCGGTCGATGGGAAATATTGATTAAGCGCATAACTGTCGCTAAACAAGTTCACGGGCAGGCCCACGTTATACAGGGCCACGTCAACCTGCGACACATTGCGATGAATGAGATCTACCACCGATTCAAAGCTGGTAGAAAGCTGCCCGACGTATCCCGGCAGGTTGAACGAGGCAATCGCGGCGTAGTCCGGCATGTCGTAGCTGAAGGTGTAATCCGCGCCCAGGGTATTGCCATAAGGGTCGGCGGCGCTGCCGGGAATGGTGATGCGATAGGTGGTGTTCCGCTCCGGCTGGAAGCTGACATACATATTGAAGCCATCCCAACTACCAAAATCGTACACCGGATTGCGCGGCGCCGGTTCGATGACGACCAGATCCGCCAGGGTGTCGGGATCCATGGGCGAAGCGAATCTGACGTTAAAACCGTTGTTCCAGGTTTCAGCCAGCGCGCCGTTGGCCGGTTCTGTGCTGACAACCGCCGGGAAAGGTACCGTGTTAAACGGCTTAATGTCCTGCTCCGCCAGATTGGTGGGACTGGCAGCCGCCTGCGCGGAGGTTTCCACGATCACTTGATAGGCAGTATCCAGCGCCAACATGGGGTCAGGCGTAATGGCGACCACCCGGTCCTGCTCAGACCACTGATAGCGGAGGGAAGCGTTCGGGGCATCAACGCCGCGAATGGAAATGGCGCTTTCGGCGCTGGCGCGATCCATGGGCATGTTGAAGGTGATGGTAAAGGGTCCGGTGGGGCGCACTGCTGAATTGGGGGCTTCATATTCACCCAGAGGCAGGGCAATTTGCACTACTTCCGGGGCGGCTGTGACAAAACGCCAGGATACGTCGCTGGCCAATACCGCGCCGGTCACATCTTCCAGCCCGGCGTTGACGGTAACTTCATAGGTGGTAGCGCCGTTTAACGGTTCAGACGGCATAAAGCGGTAGATGCTGGTAGAGGTCCATTCGCCGGCGCCGTCGATGGGTGGATCAATGGTGAGCGGTTGGGGTAAACCTGCCTGGCTGCCAGTGATCACGAGAGGCACGACAGGCCGGTTAAATAACACAGTAATGGGGGTGTCGGCGTCCACGCTGCGTGTGCCGTTGTCCGGGATGACCTGGCTTACTTCCAAATAGCCAATGGTTTGCAAATTCAGTTCGGATGGCGCGCTCATGGCCTGCCCGTTGAGGCCAGCCGCTTCTTTGCCCACCGTCACCCGGTAGCGCTGCTCGCGGGTTAACTGGCTGTCGGGCGTGAAGATAACCGTGTCTGGTCTGGGCCAGGAGGTAGAACCGGTAACGGCCGTTTCCTGCGGCACAGCTTTGATATCCAGCGCTTCTTCCACCGAATCCTGGTCCATCGGCTGGTCAAAACGGATGGTGATCGCGCCGTCCAGGGTGACTTCTTCGCCAACGGCCGGGCTGCTGTAGACAACCTGTGGCGGCCAGTCGATATCCTCGGGACTGACGGCTTGAGCCTGTGGCTCGGCCGTGGGTTCGGCAGCCGGTTCAGCGGTGGGCGCAGTGGCGGTTGGGTTGGGCAGCTCGTCTGTGGATTCAGCAGTATCAGGCACGGCGGTAGTAGGAACGGCCGTGGGCGTTGGTTCTTCGTCGCCGCAGGCTGCCAGGAAGGTTAACAACAGCATGACGAGGATTAAAAGTTGAAGGGTACGTTTTGAACGCATGTTTTACATCTCCTGTTGAATGGGGGCAGGGGGTCGGGGATGAAGATTTAGGTAAAGGAAAATGTTCGTTTCACCAGGCTAACCCGTGCTCATTGAGACACTTCTCACAACTGCATCATAACAGAAACCGGGCAAGTTTCAAGCAGGCGGCAGGGCAGAAACGGCCGTCGTAGGTTGATTGCTACGGAATCGTTGAGAGAACAGCAGTCGGTAAACTGAGCCTTTCTCCGCTTTAGTGTATGCTTGTTATACGCTGGTATAATCCCGTTTGATGAACGACTTGATGATGCAGAAACCAATCCCCGATGACCTTGTCCTGGAAGAAGATAAACATTGGATGCGTGTGGCGCTGGTGCAGGCCAGGCAGGCGGCGGCCATGGGCGAAGTGCCGGTAGGGGCAGTAGCCGTATTGAACGGCGAAGTGATTGGCATTGGCTTCAACCATAAGGAAATCGACCAGGATCCGCTGGCCCATGCTGAAATCATGGCGCTGAAACAGGCGGCAACGGCCGTTCGCAATTGGCGGCTGTTGGGTGTGACCTTGTACTGCACCCTGGAACCGTGTCCCATGTGCGCCGGCGCCATGATCCAGGCGCGGCTGCCCCGGCTGGTATATGGCGCCAAAGATACGCGCTTTGGCGCAGACGGTTCCATCGTCAACGTGCTGCGGGCGGAAGGATTTAATCATCGGGTGGCGATTACGACTGGGGTGTTGGAGGAGGAAGCGGGGGAACTATTGCAGCAGTTTTTCCGAAGCCTGCGTGAGAAACGTTCTCCACAAACGAGTCGTGACACTTCTCTGACAATTGACAATTGACAATTGATCATTGATAATTAGCCCTTCATGGAGAGGTGCCGGAGCGGTCGATCGGGGCGCTCTCGAAAAGCGTTGTGGCCTTGCGGTCACCGTGGGTTCGAATCCCACCCTCTCCGCTGAGAGAGACACCAGTATCAACTGGTGTCTTTTTGTTTTAAAAGCACGGCAAAGGTGATACACGCTCCCTACTCTTCTTCCCTGTACAAAACACGGCAAATCCACTGTAATCCATACCACAGCGTAGGAAACGTATAAGTTGTATCGTTTTTCCATACGGCTTGCGACCAGCGGCAAGAGAAAATCTGACCGATACTATAAACAACAGGACGCAAGAACACACGTTAAGGAGAAAACAAGATGACAGCCAATACATTTCAACCCAATACCTACAGCAAAGAAAGTGGACAAATTTCAGTAACGGCCGTTGCCGTAGTCCTTGGCCTCGTTTTGGGTGGTGTATTCAACCTCATCTGGCAGGGGCTGCCCTTATTGACCCTCCTCGGGATGTGGCTGCTGGCTTTAGCCATCAGCTTCATCGCCGTCACCCTCATCAACAATCGGCGCTCCGCAGAATCCGAATGGGGTCTGGCTCTCGTCGGACAAATGATTGGTATGCTGGCAGTCTGTCTCATTTTCATCGCCTCCGTCCTGTAACTTCAACATCCTATCCAACCACAATAAATCGACCTCCTCCCCGATTTGATGGCGCTGAAGAACTCAGCGCCATTTTTTTATGCACTGCCTTTATGATGAGTAAACAGTGCAAATATTCGGGCGCTTTCTTGACACAGCCTGGGGACTTTGCCATCATGACTCCGTTACTCCAAACATCCAATCGAGGTGCAGCATGAAAATACCGACCCTTTTAATTGCCATTTTGATTTTGTTAGCAGCGTGTACACAAGCGGAAGATCCGTTACCAGCACCGACAACGGCCGTTCCCGCCATCGCCCCCATCGCAGTCACTTACTTCACACCAGCCCAACAAGAAGGCCCTTACTACACCGTCAACAAACCAGAGGATCAGGACAACGATCTGGCAACGTTTGCCGGCGCTGCCGGCGTTCCTATTGGGCAAATTCTGGAATTTGGCGGCACAGTGTATGGCGCCGACGGCCTACCGCTTGAGGGGATAACGCTCGAAATCTGGCAGACGGACGCCAATGGCGTTTATTTGCACCCCAATGATCCGGGCACAAACGGCCGTGATCCCAACTTCCAGTTTTATGGCGAAGCCGTGACCGATGCGGCTGGCAGCTACAATTTCCGCACCGTTTTGCCGGGATTATATGAGCCGCGCCCACGCCATATCCACGTCAAAATCAAACTGGCTGACCGGGAACTGCTGACGACCCAATTCTACTTCTCTGGCGAAGTAAATTTGCAAGGAGATGACGCCGCCCTGCTCATCGCCGCCGAACCGGCACAGGATGAGGCCGGAAATCCCATTCTGAAAGGTCAGCGGGACATCATTTTGAATTTCACCCCGAATAATTGATAGGCTCCAACGTCAGCATGATCAGACAAGCCTGTCAACTGCTGCTTCGTGCTTGTCAGCCGCTGCTTCGTGCTCGTCAACCATTGCTTCGTGCCTGTCAACCTTTCCTTCGTGCTTCGCAATTGTTCCTGCATCTTCCTTAAAGTAAGGGTTTGTTTTTAACCAGCAACCGCCAATTTATTAGTAAACAGGTCATGCCGCCAAACATGACCCCTCAGTGACCATCGGCACATCCCCGCGCGCCCCCCTTCCCCTATACTACAACCATCCAATACAAACGTTTTACGCATCACGCATCATATTTGAGGAAATCATATGTCCGAACCAATCTTAACCACCAAAGACCTGAAAAAAAGCTACGGTGACCTGGAAGCTGTGCGCGGCGTCTCCTTTAGCGTCTTGCGCGGAGAAATCTTTAGCCTGCTCGGTCCCAACGGCGCCGGCAAGACAACCACCATCTCCATGTTGAGCTGCCTGCTCACCCCCACCAGCGGCACGGCCGTTATCGACAGCTACACCATCCCCCGCCAAAGCAACCAGGTGCGGCAGATCATCGGCATTGTGCCGCAAGAAATCGCCCTGTACGAAGAGCTGACCGCCCGCCAAAATCTCACCTTCTGGGGCCACATGTACAACATGGGCGGCAAAACGCTTAAAATGCGCCTCGACGAAGTGCTGGAACAAGTCAACCTCACCGACCGCGCCAATGACAAAGTCAAAAACTTTTCCGGCGGCATGAAACGGCGCATCAACATCGCCGCCGGTTTGCTGCACAAGCCCAAACTGCTCTTCATGGACGAACCGACCGTGGGCATTGATCCGCAAAGCCGCCGCCGCATCCTGGACATGGTGAAAGAACTGCGCGACCAGGGCATGACGGTGCTCTACACCACCCACTACATGGAAGAAGCGGAAGAACTCTCCGACCGGGTGGGCATCATCGACAACGGCCGTTTAATCGCTCTGGGCACGCAGGATGAACTGAAGAAGCTGGTGGGCGAGCAAGAAACGCTGCGCCTGCACTTTGGCGAAGGCCACCAGGCCAACGGCGACGCCACCCTGTTCACCACCATCGACGGCGTGCTGACGACAACGGCCGTTAACGGCGAACTGATCCTCAGCGTCAAACAGGCAACGGCCGTTCTGCCCGGTGTGGTGGCTCAGGCAAACAGCCTGGGTTTGCAAATTCGCTCCATCGACATCGAAGAACCCAACCTGGAAGCCGTTTTCCTCCACCTGACGGGCAAAGGGCTGCGGGATAGTTAAACACACCACCCTCCCCTTAGTCCCCTCCCAAAAGGAGGGGAAATCGGCTCCCTCTTCCTCTGGGAGAGGGCTGGGGAGAGGGAAAAAGGCAAACTCATGAAAAAAATTCTCAACATCGCCTGGAAAGATTTAATCGTCATCATCCGCGACCCCGGCGCCCTGGTGCTGATGCTGGGCGCGCCGTTTGTGCTGACACTGGGCATGGGCCTTGTCACCGGCGCTTTCTCCAGCAGCAGCAGCGGCAGCGGTCTGGCAGACATTCCCGTGATCATCGTCAATGAAGACGGCGGTCAACTGGGCCAGGCTCTCACCGAGGTCTTCCTCAGCGAAGAGCTGGCGGACCTGCTGGAACCGGAAACGACCGTTTCCGCCGCCGCCGCCCGCCAACAAGTAGACAACAACGACATCGCCGCCGTGGTCATCATCCCCGCCGGTTTCACAGACAGCATCATCCCCAGCGAACCAGGCAGCCAACCCGCCGCCGCCGCTATTGAAGTGTACAGCAGTCCGGGCCGCCCCATCAGCGCCAGCGTGGTGCAAAGCATCGTCACTGATTTTGTGACCCAGGTGGACACGGGCACAGCCGGCGTGCAGGTTACAATTCAGCAAATGGCGCTGAACGGCCGTTTAGACCCCACCGATCCCCAGCAGATCACCGCCATCGGCCAGGAAATGGGGCAGCAGCTGCTGGCAGGTGAGCAAAGTGTAGTTCCGCTCATCGACATCCGGCAGGAAACGGCCGTTTCCCCCACCGATGACGACGATAATCCGCTCACCTACTTCGCCCCCAGCATGGCCGTGGCTTTCCTCATGTACACCGTCGCTCTCGGCGGGCGCAGCATCCTGGCGGAACGGGAAGAAGGCACCCTGGCGCGGCTGCTGGCGTCGCCCACTTCCATCACCCAGGTCATGAGCGGCAAAGTGTCCGGCATTTTCCTCAGCGGCGCGGCGCAGGTCAGCGTGCTCATCATTGCCAGCAGCCTGCTCTTCCAACTGCGCTGGGGCAGTCCCGCCGCCGTCGCTCTGCTCATCGCCGCCACCGCCGCCGCCGCCACCGGCTGGGGACTGCTCGTCGCAGCCATCTCGGACCGGCCTGGGCAGGTGAGCAGCTACGGCACAGCTCTCATGCTTATCTTTGGCATTCTGGGCGGCAGCTTTGTGCAGCTCAACTACCAGGGAGCGCTCGGCTGGTTGAGCAAAATCACGCCGAACGCCTGGGCCATCTCCGGCTTCACCACCCTGGGCGGCGGCGGCTCACTCAGCGACATCATCCCGGACCTGCTCGCCCTGCTGCTGATGGCTGTCATTCTGTTCGGCGTTTCCGTGACTGTGTTTCGGCGCCGTTCTGGCAGCTTTGCCTAAAGATCAAAGATTAAAGATTCCCGGCTGACTGGCTGGCTGGGAATCTTTAATCATCAATCTTCAATCTTTCTCACCAACTTGGAGAAATACCATGTTCTCAAAAATCACTGCTATCGCCATCAAAGACAACCTGATCCGCTTTTCCGGCAAATCGGAAATCCTCTTCTTTTTGATATTACCCATAGTCTTCACCTTCCTGCTGGGCGGCGGCTTCGGCGGACCGGGCAGCGAAAACCAGGACAACCGCATTGTCTTATTGGTCGTCGATGAAGACCAGAGCGATCTGTCTCAAACGCTGCTCGCCAGTTTGCAAACGTCAGACGCTATCCGCGTCGAAAGCCAATCAATGGCTGAGGCAGAAGCGGCTTTTGCTGACGAACAAGCGCCAGCGCTGCTACTCATTCCGGCAGGTTTTGCCAGCGCGGTACAGGCCGGGGAAACGGCCGTTCTCGATTTCCAACAGCAGCCCAACAACAACAACGCCCAGATCGCCGCCCAGGCCGTCACGACGGCGGTACGCGCCGTCAGCCGCCCACTCGCCATCGCCCAAACCAGCCTACAGCAGGCAGCACAGCGGCAGCCCTTTACCAGCGAAAGCGAAAAAGCCGCTTACTTCAAAGAGGGACAGGCATTGGCGAAAACGGCCGTTGCCGATACCCCGACCCGCATCATCATCACCCTGCCGGAATCCACTCCGGACGACGCCAACGGCTATGACCCCGCCGCGCACCAATCGGCCGGGCAGCTTATCACCTGGGTCTTCATTCCTCTGTTAGGCACTTCCGGGCTGATTGCTTTTGAACGGCGTCATGGCACGCTGCGCCGCCTGCTCGTGGCTCCGGCCAACCGCGCCACCTACCTGGGCGGCGTCATCAGCGGTCAGTTTGGTGCGGCGCTGGTGCAAATGTTTCTGCTGGTCGCCTTTGGCATGATCGTAATGAAAGTGAACTGGGGTGATTCACCGGCAGCGCTGGCCCTGATGCTGGTCACCTTTGGCCTGGCTTCCGTGGCCTTTGGCGTCATGCTGGGAACCTTTGTCCAAACTGAGGGGCAGGCCGACAACATGAGCATCATGCTGGGCATGTCGATGGCGCTGTTGGGCGGCTGCTGGTGGCCTTTGGAACTATTTCCACCTGGGGTGCAAACGGCCGTTCACATCCTGCCCACCACCTGGGCCATGCAAGGTCTCTCCGACCTGACCATGCGCGGCGCTGCCCTGCCAGACATTGCCCCCTACGCCGCCATCTTGTTGGCTTACGCGGTGGTTTTCTTCTTCATCGGCGTCGTCCGCTTCCGCCGCGTATAAAAAAAGCGGAAAGTCGTTTCAACTTTCCGCTTGCATCGTTGTTTTTAAGATTGGACCAATCTTGGAGATTGGTCCAATCTGCGGGTTACTCATCAAAATTCGGCCGCATTTCTTCAATCAAGGTGTTTAGGTCACGGAATCCCACCGGCTTCACCAACACCATATCCGCCTTGCCATCCATTTGCCGTGCCTTATTCACGTCGGCCGTGGCCATGATTACCTTCGTTTTAGCCAGACGCGGATCTTTCTTCATGGCATAAAACACATCTTCTCCCGATACAAATGGCAGGTGAATGTCCAACATAACAACATAGGGTATGAGCCGGGCCAGCAAATCGAGCGCCTGCTGCCCATCCCGGGCCGTTTCCGTGCGATATCCTGCTTCTTCAAAAGCCACCATAAATAATTCAGCTAACAGATCTTCGTCTTCAACGATGAGCGCCAACGGCAAATCATTGTTTGTTACTTGATTGTCCACGTCATGCCTCTCAATACAATGTAGTATCCGTAACCAAAAGTCCGTATGCCGTTATCCGACGGATTTTCCAGAAGTGGAGCCTTCGGATTACGGCACACGGATTACCGAATACGGGTAGTAGCTACCTTATTCAAGGATCATAGGTACCGGGTCTTACGGATTATATATCAATCGCTTCAGCAGAAGGCTCATTCGGCAGCAGGATGACAAATGTACTACCCTGGCCGACCTCGCTAATTAACCTGACCGCCCCCCCCATATGTTCCGTAAGCTGTTTCACAATCGCCAAACCCAGCCCTGTGCCGCCATGAATTCTGGTCATGGAGCCGTCAATTTGCCGGAACGGTTCAAAAATGAGATCGTGGGCGGCGGCTGGAATGCCAGGACCTTGATCAGATACCGCCATTGCCCAGTAATGGGCGTTTTCCTGGTAAGCGCTCAGACGAATAACGCCTTCATTTGAAAATTTTATCGCATTGTCTACCAAATTTGTCAGAATTTGGACAACACGTTCTCGATCGCCATAAACTAAGGCTGGCGGTTCGATGGTGATTTCACTGCTCAGGCTTAATGATTTCTCTTTGGCGGCCTCGGCGACGCTGCCTATAACCTGTACCATGATTTCAGAAATAGGGAAGTGGGTGCAGTGAATTTCGATACTGCCGACTTCGATGCTGGAAAAATCAAGCAGATCGTTGACTTGCTGCGTTAGAAAACGGCTGCTCACCAATATTTTTTCCATGGCGGAAAACTGCCGCTCGTTGATCAAACCTAAGACACCTTCTTGCAGCATCTCAGTATACCCCAGAATGACGTTGAGCGGCGTACGCAGTTCATGGCTGACTCTGGAAAGGAGTTCTGTTTTGACGCGACTGGCTTCCAGCGCCTCATCCCGCGTCTGCGCCAGTTCTATTTGAGCCGCCTTGTAGGTGGTAATGTCGTGGAAAATGATTAAACGGCCGTTTACCTGCTGCCGGGAGTTCGTAAGCGGCAAAATATTCAGGGAAAAATAGCGGTCCCCTTCATTGGTATCTAGTTTTATTTCCGTTTCAACCGACGTGACGTCTATATAAGTTTCTACCAGATCAGGCCAGGCGGCGAGTATCGTCGCAATCGATTTGCCAATCACTTCCGACATCGTTACCGCCACCATCGTCAACGCCGCCTGGTTAATATCCACCACCCGATTTTGAGCATCCAAGACAATGACGCCATCCTGCATCGCGTCTACCGTCAACCGGCGGGCATAAGGCACCACATCAAACAGTTGGAAGCGGAAAATCGACCACAAAATGACTGAAGCCGACACCACAAAAGCCACTGGCGATAAATCGATATTAGACAGCCAACTAAATTTCAGTAAATAAATGAGGTTGGCCGCCCAGGGAAGAAGCACACCTACGATCAAAGGTATATTTTGTTGGCGGTATGGCTTTGGGGAGCGATACACAAATAGAAGCAGGGCAACGGTGGCGCTCAGCAGCAAGAAATACGAATAGGCGGAATACAACCAAAACCACATCCCATAAGTGGGTTCAAAAACAGGAAAACTGCCAGACACATCAATGGACACGGTCTGCCACATAAGCTGGTATCTTTCGTTGGCGAGCAGCAGGATGATGGTGATGACCGGCACAATAAACAGCGGGAGTACCCGATTGCGCTTAAACCAGCGCAGATGATTTGTGTACCCCATGGCAAATAAAAACCAGAGCGGGGAGATGAACACAATCGCAAAGTACTGCACCTGTGCCCAGATGATTTTTTGTTCTAACGTGGTCGCCCGCAATTCAAGAATGTAAAAAAAGCTCCACCAGGCGGCAGCCAGGGCAGCCAGCGTGAACGGATAGACCCAGACCGCCTCTCGCCGTCTGCGCCAGGAGATAAGAGCAACGCCTAACGCCAAGACAGTTGTAATACCAAGAACGATGGAGATAAAGGCAAGTTGGCTGTTCATTTAACAATACCCGGGTAAATCAACAAACCTGATGATGGCACAACTCTGGTAAACTTCAATCACTTTTTTCACAGAAAGCGATTGCTCGTACTCATCTATGATACGGAACTGGATAAACCGCAAAAATCTTTTAAACTGGTACTCGTTCAGGCGCCAGACACTTCTTTTCTGAGCGGCAGCAAAACGAAGTCATCTCTATAAATGTCCATAACCTCTAAGACTGGACACCAGCGATGGAATAAACAGGGCCTTAAATGATATTAGCAATGACCATGACGCCAAAGGCAACAGCCAGAATATCCAATACGATCAATAAAGCTAAAACCAATCGCTGACCGGATGAAAAGCTGCTCCAGGAAAAGGATGAACTGCTGCTGGTGCGCACTTCTTCACTGCTTTCCATATCATCATACATAGAGCCGGTACGCGTACTTTTTTGCCGCAATTGTTCGAATCCGTCATCCATCTCGTCAGAGGCGCCTCCTTCATCTAGCAGCCAATCCGGGGAATCATCAAATGTATCATCACGAAAATCACTGAAATCGTCCGTCATAGTCATCCTCCAAAATGCTTTGATTCCTGTCTGTTGATCAAGGCAACTTTACGTAATTATAAACGATAGTTGTCAGATGGGCGATTTTTCGCACGGCACTGCTACGTTCGTAAACTGACGTCACCGGCTCCAATGGTATGCTGCTCACCTGACGGAGTTCTGAGCAGGAGGTGTCCCCACTCGTCCACGCCAACGGCCGTTCCCATCAATACCCTATCCCCCTGCGTCACCTGCACGCTGCGCCCCAGCGTAACCAGCCGCGCCTGCCAGGCCGGTTGGGGCGACTGACCGCTAACGGCCGTTTCATACCACTCTTCCATGCGCATCAAAAACGCCAGCAGCAATGCCTGCCGGTCCACCGGTTCGCCGCCAGCCGCCAGTAAGCTGGTGACTGGCGTGATGCCTTCCGGCATCTGCTCAGGCATCATGTTCGCGTTTAGACCCATGCCCACCACCACCTGCCGCAAACGGCCGTTTTCGTCCAGCTCTCCTTCCACCAGCAGACCGCCCAGCTTGGACCAACCGTCTGCCAAAGTCAGACCCACGTCATTCGGCCACTTCAGGGAAATAGACAGCGGCGTCAGGCTCTCAATGGCCTCCGCCGCTGCCAGCCCGGCAATCATCGTCAGCCATAGCGCCCGTTCCGCCGGCCAATCCGGGCGGAACAGCAGCGACAGCATCAGCGAGGTACCCGGCGCCGCTTCCCAGCGCCGGCCTAAACGGCCGCGTCCCTGGCTCTGAAAATCAGTCGCCACCACCGTTCCCGCCGCAGCGCCGTCCGCAGCCAGCTTTTTCAGCACGTCATTGGTAGACGTCGTCGTCTCCAAGAAGTGATAACTATGGCCTAACCAGCGTGTGGTTAAGTGGGGCAAAACGGCCGTTTCTTTCATGCGTGTAGCTGTTGGCTGTAGGCGGTTGGCTGTTGGCTGTTGGCTGTTGGCTGTTAGCTGTTGGCTTATAGCTTATAGCTTACAGCTTCAGCCTATAGCCAACAGCCTACTCCTTCTCTCCCCAGTTTTGTAACAAATCCACCAACAGGCGCACGCCAAACCCGGTGCCGCCCTTGGTCACATATCCTTCCGGCTTATCCTTCAGCGCCATGCCGG
>JAWOGU010000694.1:0-9707 GCA_046496595.1 Chloroflexota bacterium | reverse complement strand
GGCCAGCGCCCCAAAATAGACCACGCCGCTTTCTTCGCCTGCCTGCCCCGGTTGGTTTGCCAGGAAGAAGGGGTTGAAGAAGTGGCCGGTTTGCACGCTGCGATGGCCGACGGCAAAGAGGCCGACAGGCAGCGTTTGCCGCTGCGGGCTGAATTCCGCGCCCCAGGCGCCATGCGTGGTGGTTACTTCCGACGTTCCCGGAGGCAGGTGGAGGCTGGCGAAGTCGCATTTTTCCACGAGCAGGGGCGCGTCGCCTTCGTTGTGCAGTTCCAACCAGCGTTCCAGGGTGTCGTGTTCGGGCGTGAGCCGGTAGCAGAGGGTGACGGCGAAGGGCTGGGCGGGGTCTTTGAGGTGGATGCGTAAGGTTTCGCGCGGATTGGCGTTACGCACTGGCAGGCCGTGGCTGGGGGCCAGACCGGGCCGGGCGTCGGCGGTGATTTCGTGGCTGTGGTAGCGGAGGCGCACGTCGCGAATGGGCAGGTGGGGCGCTTCGTGGTTTCCCATCTGCGCCGGCAGGGTGGGGAAAGCGACTTTGAGGGAGATTTCATGTACGCTGGTGTCGCCGTAGGTAAGGAGTTCGTCCGGGGTTCTTTGCAGTTCAAAGGAGTTGAAACCGGCGAGTAAAAACTGGTTTTTACCGCTGAGAACTGTCTCGTTTTGACTGGTTTGGGGGCGCGGACCCCAGGCGAGATGGATTAAACGGCCGTTTCCGTCCACTTTCATACTATAAAAAGAGGAACGGCCGTTCAGGTTGAAGGTGTGGGTATCGGGGTTGTAATGGATCATGCTCTTTCCTTTTTCAATGGGGTTTCTTTATCTTCCCAGAGGCTGATTTTGAAACTGATTTCTTGTGGAAAAACCTCCGGGAAGTTGTTCATCATAACAAAAGTATACTTTGAAATAATCCATTCGGTGTAATGGCGCAATAATGACAAAGATCACTGCCAAACTTTGTCAACCTCAGGTAGAATAGGGGCGATGTCTGAAAAACGGCATAAAAATTGATGATAGTTTTCGCATAATGTTATTAATTAACTTTAACCCAGGAGGTTTTAAATGTCTTTGAAAAATGAAATTTCTGCCGGTGTCATTACTGGCAGCGACGTACAGAAGATCTTTGCAGATGCCAAGGCAAACTTGTATGCATTACCTGCCGCCAACTGCATTAATACCAACAGCGTCAATGGTGTGATGGAAGCAGCCGTAGCCGCCAATTCAGCGGTTATCTTGCAGTTCTCCTCTGGCGGCGGCTCCTTCTACGCCGGTAAAACATTGAGCAATGCCAATCAGCAGTCAGCCATTGCCGGCTGCATCTCTGCGGCGCACCACATTCATCAACTGGCTCCGTTGTATGGCGCTTACGTCATTCTCCACACCGACCACTGCCCCCGCAACCGTCTGGAATGGGTGGATGGGTTGTTAGACGCTGGCGAGGCCTTTTACAAAGCATATGGCAAACCGTTGTACAGTTCCCACATGCTGGACCTTTCCACCGAACCGATTGAGCAGAACATTGAAACCTGCAAACAATACCTGGAACGGATGAGTAAACTGGGCATGACCCTGGAAATCGAACTGGGCATCACCGGCGGTGAGGAAGATGGTATCGACCATTCTGACGTAGACAGTTCGCGCCTTTATACCCAACCGGAAGATGTGGCCTATGCTTACCAGGAACTGAAGAAGGTCAGCGATAATTTTACCGTTGCGGCTTCTTTTGGTAACGTGCATGGCGTTTACAAACCGGGTAACGTGAAATTGCAGCCCAAAATTTTGCGCGATTCGCAAGTGTATGTGCAAGAAAAATTTGGCACGGCCGAAAAGCCGGTCGATTTTGTTTTCCACGGGGGGTCCGGCTCCACCCCGGAAGAAATTACCGAAGCCGTTTCCTATGGCGCGGTCAAGTTCAACATCGACACCGATTTGCAATGGGCTTATTGGGATGGCGTGCATGGCTACTACAATGCCCACAAAGGCTATCTGCAAGGGCAGATTGGCAACCCGGAAGGCGAAGACAAACCGAACAAGAAATACTACGACCCACGCGCCTGGCTGCGTAAGGGTGAAGAGGCGTTTGTGGCTCGCCTGGAACGCGCCTTCAAAGAATTGAACAGCGTCAATACTCTCTAATTTTAACGGCCGTTTAAGCCGTTACCCATCCTCAAAAAGCCTCCTGAACATTTTATTTCAGGAGGCTTTTTTTATGGGGTATTTGGTGACATCTCAATAATCTGGGGGAAACGAGGCCTGAGCTTGTCGAAGGCCGTTGGTTCGGCCAAGGCCGTTGGTTTCGACAGGCTCAACCAACTCCGCCGCGAGTTATTGAGAAGATACGGGTATTTGGTTTGTAAGGGTTATGTAATGAAACGGCCGTTCCTAATGCTTTTCTAACGATGATTGCTTAAATTTCTCCTGGTATTCAAGAACAAAAACTGCGAGGATTCTTATGAGCAATGTGTTTGACAGTAATCAGGCGGCGTTTCAACAAGACGTGATTCAACGCTCTTTTCAGACGCCGGTGTTGGTAGATTTTTGGGCGCCCTGGTGTGGACCCTGCCGCATGTTGGGACCGGTATTGGAGCGATTAGCCAACGAGCCAAACAGCGGTTTCGTGCTGGCAAAGGTCAATTCCGACCACAATCAGCAGTTGGCGATGCAGTATGGCGTGCAGGGGATTCCCAATGTGAAGGCGTTTGTAAACGGCCGTTTAGTAGACGAATTTGTGGGCGCCCTGCCAGAACCAAAAGTGCGCCAGTTTATCCAGCGTCTGCCCAAAGCTAACGGCACCAGCGCTGCGCCTGCCGGCGCCCAGCCCGCCGCCGCCGATGACCCCAGCACCCGTTTACAGCAGGCGCGCGATCTGCTTAAACAAGGCAAAGGGTGTGACGCTGTTAAGATTTTGAGCAGCTTCCCGATATCACCGGAAAAAGAAGCAGCGCAAAAATTACAGCCATTGGCTCAATATCTGTGTGCTGCTTCCCAGGGCAAATTGGAGGGGTCCAGCGATCTGGACAATACCTACCGTCAGGCCGCCGATGCCATCCGCCGCCGGGATTACGCCGCCGGTTTGTATCAACTGCTCATCGTCGTCAATCAAGGCAAGCAGTACCGGGGCGGCGAAGCAAAAAACGTGATGTTGGCTTTGTTTGAGTTATTGGGTGACGCCGATCCCCTGACAAAAGCCTACCGCCAATCATTGGCCTCCGCCATCTTCTAATGCAAAAATCTTTTTTCTAAACGCAAAGTACGCAAAGAATGTAAGGCGCAAAGAAAAACCTTTGCGTCTTTGCTCCTTTGCGCTCTTTGCGTTAAAAATTTACTGTTCCAGAGGGAGGATGCACTGTGCGTCGTCGTGGGCCGGGCTGTTGACCCAGGCGCTGACGGCGTAGGCGGTCATCTTTTCAGCCGGATAGGGGCGCAGCAGGTGCATGGCCTGGTCAGGCTGGTTGCCGGGGATGAGCCAGGTATTGTAGTCCTCCGGCTCCAGGATAACCGGCATCCGATTATGGATGGATGCCATCAGTTCGTTGGGGGTGGTGGTGAGGATGGTGCAGGTGTCGAGGATGCCGCCATCCGGGCTGTGCCAGGATTCCCACAATCCGGCTAACGCAAAGGGGGCCTTATCAGCCATGTGGATGAACATCGGCTGCTTTTTGCCGCCTAGTTTTTGCCATTCGTAAAAGCCATCTGCCGGGATGAGGCAGCGCCGTCGTTTGAAGGCAGCGCGGAAAGAAGGCTTTTCAGCGGCTGTTTCAGAACGGGCGTTGATGAGGTTGGAACCGATTTTGGGGTCTTTGGCCCAGGAAGGAATGAGGCCCCATTGCAGGAAAGTGAGTTCTCGTTGCCCGGTAACGGCCTGCCTTGAGCCTGTCGAAACGGCCGTTCCCCGCACCACAACCACCGGCTGAGTCGGCGCCACGTTATACCGGGGCGCGATCCTGGAAACGTCTACTGGCGTTTCCGTGACGCCAAATTGGGTAACTAAATCTTCACCGGGGGTAAGCAAGGCGAACCGTCCGCACATCAGGTTATGGCTCTGTGCCTGGCGCTGCAATGGCGGTTTTGATTGGAATGATGACGCCAATAATAGGTGGATTTGCCGTTATTCATGCCCTTGCGGCTGCGCAGAATCAGTTTTCCGCCGCAGTAGGGGCAGATGGCTTCTTTGGGAGCCTGGGCTGTGGCTGCGATCTTCTCCCCGTCAAGTGTCTGTGCTAGTTGCATCATGTTTCCTCGCTGTTACGATACACTGCTTACCCCTAGTTGTCTAGATGGATTTTTAACAGATTTCCTGTGTTTGTGCAGGCTTGTTGGCGTGAAGAATGCGTAAATGCTGTCATAGGAAAAAGGTACTATGGGGCTGGCATCCGTATTTCGAAGCCCGTCATCCGTTTTCCCTACAGGCCCGTCGAAGCAATTCGCGGCGCCCATTACAGAGCTTGCCTCCGCAGGCCGACTTTGTAAATGCAGGCGCCGTTTCAACTGCCGTGGCTGTACAGTCACTACGGATCACCGATTACGGATTCTAGATTGCGGGCATCAGGTGAACTGCTGCCACCACGCTTTGAGGGCGCGCACACCCTCAGCCGATAATTTATGACCCGTGTTTTGCTCGACATAGGTAAGATGAGCGCCGGCTGCGGTGAGCGTTTGGGCGCAGGTCTGGGCGCGTTGGAAGGGGATGAGCGGGTCCTGTTTGCCTACCGCCATGAAGATGGGCAGATCGCGCAGAACGGCCGTTCTCGCTGCATCATCGCAATCTTCCGGCACAAACCCGACTAGTCCGGCAATGCCCTGCACCAATTCCGGCTGCCGCATGGCGGTGGCGTAGGCCGCAGCGGCGCCCTGGCTGAAACCCATCAGGTAAATTTGCTCAGGGTCTGCCTGATAAAGAGTGGGTAAAGCGCGGATGAAACGGGAAACGGCCGTTACCGTTTCGTCAAATTCAGCCAGAGCAGGCCATTCATCTGGTCCGCGCCGCAGCCAATCATAGCCGCCGTCGGGGTTTAGCTGGCTGCCGCGCGGCGCAACGATGAGCCAGTCAGGCGGTAGTGTTGGCGCAAAGACCCACATGACATCTTCCGTCCCGGCGCGTCCATGCAGCATCACCACCGTCGGGAATGGTCCTGCGCCGCTTGGCTGCTGCACCCGGTGAATCAGTCCCGCTTGTTGAATAACACGGACACTGGTTACCAATTTCGGTTTAGGAGATTCGCTCGTCATGTATTGTTTCTTTCCTGAGATAACAATCAGGCCGGTGGATCAAGACCAAATCGCCTGATTTTCACTTTGCATTTTCGATTGTTGGTCAGGCTTGTGCTGTCAATGATAGTTGGCAAAAAAAATGAGGTGGAAAAGTAACGGGCGTTACTTTTGCCACCTCTGGGGGGGGGAGCCAAAAAAAGTATAACATTCTCTATAAAATTCGTCAAACACCAATTTCCTACAGTGTGCGGGGAGTTTTTGCGGATGCTGATAAGAGATTACAAAAATCTGCCAGACTTTTATAATCTGGAGTGTTCAATCTAATTATGGCGTAGAAGGGGGTCGAAGAGGCAGTTCAGCAACAATACGCTTAACGGCCGTTTCCCTACAACTTGTTGAGCGCCAGAGTAACGCCTTCGGCTGTCGTCAGCAAGGGAGCCTCGTCCCAGTCCGGGTAAAGCCCTGTTTTGGCGGCAAAAGCAGATGCTTCTTCTTTGACATGGTGGGCTGCGGCCGGCTGCCGCAGAACCAGCGCCAGCAGTCGGGCGCCGTCTGGCTGCCCGGCCAGAACCAACGCCTGACCCGCCGAAGCCAGAACGGTTAAGGTCATGGCTTCGGAATTGAGGGAAACGGCCGTTTCTAACCCCTCTCTCAATGTTTGCCGCGCCGCCGTCAGGTCGCCCGCCAGCAGCCGCGTTTGCCCCAGGCCATCCAGGGCGGCGGCGGTGATCAGGCCGTGGCCCATTTCCCGGCCAAGCGCCAGACTGGCCTGGTATTGTTGTTCGGCAGTCGTTGCGTCGCCGGCGGCGCGGGCCACGCTGCCCAGATTGAGCAGATTGATCGCCATTTGTGACTTGTTTTCGGCGGCGGCGGCCAGTTCGTAACTTTCCTGGTAACAGGCGCGCGCCTGCTCATAGTCGCCCTGCACGTTGGCGATGTTGCCCAGGTTGATCAGGCAGACGGCCACCCCAGAGCGGTCCGCCTGGCGGCGGAAAATGTCCAGACTTTCTGTGTAATAGGCGGCGGCTGCGGTGTAACGGCCGTTATTCTTCGTCAACACGCCCAAACTATTCAACACCCCGGCGACGCTGGATGGCTGTCCGGTGAGCCGGTACAGGGCCAGGCTTCGTTGAAACGAAATCTCAGCGGCGTCCAGGTCGCCTAAATGGCGCTGCGCCCGACCCAAAATTTCCCAGGCATCGGCGGTGTTGGGGGTTAATCCGGCTGTTTCCAAACCAGGCAGGCAGGACAGCAACCGCGCCTGGGCTTCGGCGTAACGGCCGAGCGCTTCTTCGTGTTTGGCAAGCTGGTGCTGGAGCCGCGCCGCCAGCGGACCATCCGCCATAATGCTTTGAATCGCCTCCACCAGCCAGGCAGTAGCCTCCAATGAACGACCGCGGCGCAAGTAGAAGAGGGATAAAGGCGGCAGGATTTGGGTGAGAATGGCTTCCGCTGCCGGTTGTGACCAGTCTGCCAAAGCCCACTGCCAGGCAAAACGGCCGTTTTCCAGTTCCAGTGCTATTTTCTGAAAAGCTGCTTCGGCTTCTGGTCCGGCGCTTTTGCTGCCTTGCGCGGCCAGAAAAGCGGCGTAATAGCGGGCGTGGGCGGTCCGCACCTGCACCCCATCCGCCTCCTCGATCTGTTCTTGAGCAAAAAGCCGGATTGTTTCATGCAGTTGATAACGGCCGTTCGCCTGCCGCTGCACCAACGATTTATCCACCAGCGCCGATAACTGCCGCAAACCGGATTGAGGAGAATTTAACCGCGGAGGCGCGGAGGACGCAGAGGTTTCCGTCATCAAATCTCCGCGCCCTCCGTGGTTTGTTTCTGCTTCTCCAGCAATGGTGAGCGCGGCTGTACCATCAAAACCGCCGTGGAAGACGGACAACTGCGCCAGCATGGTTTGTTCCGCTTCCGGCAGCAGTTCCCAGGAATAGTCGAACGCCGCCCGCAAACTGCGTTGGCGCTGCGGCATGTTATGCAGGTCGCTCGTCAGAAAATCGAGATGGCGCTCGATGGCGGCGGCGATGTCGCGGCAGGGCACGGTGCGCACCCAGGCGGCGGCCAGTTCCAGCGCCAGCGGCAGCCCGCCCACCAACCGGCAAATGTGTAGGATGGCCTTGCGCTCGGCGGCGCTGTCGAAGCCGAGGTAAACGCGCCGCGCTCGTTGGATGAAGAGCTGCGGCGCGCTGAAGGCTGCCCAATCACCGGCCGTTTCCGGCGGCAGGTCTAGTCCACCGATTTCTACCAGCCATTCCTCGTACAGATTTAGCCGCTCCCGCGAGGTGACGATGAGGCGCAGGCCAGGAGCGGCTGCCAGCAGGTCGGCAATGAGACCGGCCTCGGGCAGCAGGTGTTCAAAGTTGTCCAGCAGCAGCAGCAGGCGGCGGTCGCGCAGGTGTTGGCGCAGTTGTTCGTCGGGCGGGGTCGCGCCGCTGAGTTTTAGCCCAATGGTTTCGGCGATATAGGGGGCAACGGCCACTTCGGCTTTGCTCAGTGCAGGCACTTCGGCTTTGCTCAGTGCAAGCGTTTCCGGGGGCAAATCAGCCAGCGGCACAAAAAAAATGCCGCCGGGAAAGCGTGGATCGGTCAGGTGGCGGGTGGCCGTTTCCAATGCCAGCCGGGTTTTGCCTGCGCCGCCGGGACCGAGAATGGTCAGTAAACGGCCGTCTGGCTGCGCAAGCAGGGCAGTTAGCTGCGCCAGTTCCGGTTCGCGCCCGACGAAGGAGGCGGCGCTGGCGGGCAGGTTGTGGGGTGGAGCAGGCTTACTCTGAGCGGAGTCGAAGGAGGGAAGGCGGTTGTGTTTGATCTCTTCGTAAAGAGCAATGGTCTCTGTTGCCGGTTCGACGCCCAGGTTTTCGGCCAACAGGCGGCGGCAAGTTTCAAATTGAGTCAGAGCCTCACTGCGCCGACCGTCCAGAGCTAGCAGGCGCATGAGCAGGCGGTGGGTTTCTTCGCGCCAGTTATCAAGCGCCAATATGCGCTGGGCGTAGGCGATGCCGTCGGTGGTGGCTTGATGTTGGTGGGCGTTGTCGGCCAGACGGTGCAGCAGCTCAATCACCAGCAGGCGCAGGCGTTCGCGTTCCAACAGCGCCCATTCGTCAAAGGCAGGGGCGTCGGGCACGTTAAAGCCTTCCAGAAAATCGCCACGGTATAGGCTAACGGCCGTTTTCCAGGCGGAGGGATCGGTGGAGAGGGCGGCGGCCGTTACTAAACTGATTACATCCAGAGTGATCCGGTCAGTATTGAGGCTGATGGTATGGTGGGTGAGGGTCAGAAACGGCCGTAGCGCGGGTGGCAGCCGATTCAACATCACGCGCAAACTGGCCCGCGCCGCCGCGTCCGGCGTCTCGCCCCACAACAGCCCTGCCAACGCCTCACGTGAACAGGTCTGGCCGGTGACGGCCAGGTAAGCCAGCAAGGCCAGCCCTTTCACGGGCAGCCTGCCTGCCAGCCGTTCGCCGTCTAACCGAATTTCTGGTTGACCTAACAAAGTCAGTTGCAGTGTCGCTTGATCATGCATGTCATTGCTGCCTGTTACGCTGCTGTTACGGTTCAGTAATGCTCGATGCTTATGCTTGACATTATAACGATGGTCATTCTGTTGTCACGGATTTGTTATGTCTCAAACACTTCAACACCCTTACACCATTTACCTGATGCGCCTTTGGCTGGACAGTGAAGGCGAATCAGCCTGGCGTTTCAGCCTGGAAGACCCGCACACAAACGCCAGGCGCGGGTTTGCCAGCCTGGATGAGATGGTGCTTTTTTTGCAGCAAGAAATCACAAAGGATACGAGGAAACGTCATGAACCGTAAACAAGATAGTGTGTTGAGTTTGATTGTGATTCTATTGGTGCTGGTTGGGCTGTGGCGGGTAACGGCCGTTGCCCACGCCAGCACCTACACCGTTACCACCACCGCCAACAGCGGCCCCGGTTCCCTGCGCCAGGCCATCCTCGACGCTAACGCCAACCCCGGCGCGGATACCATCACCTTTGCCATCGGCGCAAGCGGCTCTCAGCAAACCATCCAGCCTACTTCGGCGCTTCCCATTATCACCGGCCCCGTGACGATTGACGGCTGGAGCCAGGGCGGCGCGGGTTACACTGGCCCACCCCTGATCGAACTCAACAGCGCGTTGGCGGGTGCCCAGGCCGTCGGCCTGACCCTCACCGGCGGCAGCAGCGTCGTGTGCGGGTTGGTGGTCAATGGCTTTGTCATCGGCGGCTCCGCGGCCGGCATCCGCCTGCAAACGGGCGGCGGCAACTGGACTTACGGCAACTACATCGGCGTGAACTTCGCCGGGGATGCCCGCGTTGCCAACACGCGCGGCATCTGGATTGATGGCGGCTCCAGCCACAACCGCATCGGCACCAACGCCGACGGCGTCAACGACGTGGCCGAACGCAACGTCATCTCCGCCAACGTCGAGCAGAACATTTGGATTTACCAGCCCGCCACCACCGGCAACTTGATCATGGGCAACTACATTGGGCTGAA